>CAMBSL010000175.1 GCA_945870455.1 Pirellula staleyi DSM 6068
GAGCGTGCCAACATTCCTGTGGTTCGAGTCAAGAAGTTAGCCGAGGGGAACCCGAACTTGATCGACTACTTGAAAAACGATGAGGTTTCCTTGATCATCAACACGCCGAATGGCAAAGGGGCTCGAACCGACGAGGGACGCATTCGCGCGGCGGCGGTCCAGTTTGGGGTCCCGTGCATCACCACAGTCGCAGCAGGCAGGATGGCGGTGGAAGCCATGTCGGTCATGCGAACGACTTCCATGACGGTGATGTCGCTGCAAGAACGATTTGCGAATTGATCGTGGGAACGAACTTCATCAGGTTGGCGGGTGGGGTTTATTCTAATACAGTAAACAGGGTCGACCAATATAAGGAGTCACAGATGTCCGATGTCCAACTACCAAGTGAAATCCTGAATCTGTCGGTCGATCACCGAATGGAATTAGTTACGAAGATCTGGGAAAGCATAGCCGAAGACGGCGCGACGCGGCCACCAAGTGATGCACATGCACATATTCTCGATCAACGTCTCTCCGAGGCAGATTCCGATCAAGGGGCGTTGATTCCAGCCGACGAAGTATTTCGCGAGCTTCGGGATAAGTAATGGCTCTCGATGTGTTTTTCACGCCATCTGCCAAGCTCGATCTGCGTGAAGCTAGAGATCACTACAGGGGGATGGGTGCACTCATTCACTTGGGTGTAACAAGGTGTGACAAGGTGTGACAAGATAGCCAGGACTTAGAAACACGCGCATTGTCTTTCCCCCCTTCTCCTCCTCAATCAGGAGGAGAAGGGGTTGGGGGATGAGGAGGTTTAATCACTGAGATGGGATGGCTAGAACCTCAAGATTTTTCAAAACACCTTTGCAAGGCAATGACGCCCGCCGAGTACCTGCTTTGGCAATGCCTTCGCCATCGTCATCGATGCCATGCCAAGCAGACGAGGACAAACAGCACCAGCATATCCCTAACAATTCCGTCGAAATGGTTGACGGCGAAATGATTGTCTTCCGAAGTCATGTCACGGCGGGAATCGTTCCAGCCAAGTTCTTGTGCGGGAACTGTTTCCACGGCGAATCTCCGACTCGTCAGCGATCCGGTCAGCCATGTAGTCGACCCTATTGTAGAACGATTGTCCCAATCGTTTATCTGAAGTGAAGTTTGTACCTGCTTCGAGTGCCTTCGGACGGTGCCACCCAAGTGCCTTCGGACGTTGCCACCCACGAATGGCAGCGCACAATCAACGCTTATCTACAACATGGTGATTCGTGATCACTACTCCGGATGGGTGAACACAAAAAGCAGTTGCATAACTTTGATCCTCGCCTGTAACCTCCGCTAGGAAGCAAGAGGCCTTGACGGACTCGATGATTGCGCGATCTTGACAAAAGACCTGCGAAGAAAGCACGAAGCCTACAAGATTCAATACCAAGCCCGAGAGAAGCTGCTGAGATTTCATCGTAATAACACCATAAAGTCAGGTGTTATCTGGAACGGCAGTGGAACGATCGTACCTAACCGAAGACCCGTTTGCAACTAGGGTGTGCCGTCGGACGGCGTCGGACGATGCCACCCACGTCGGACGGTGCCACCCGTCGGACAGTGCCACCCACGTCAAATGGTACCCATACTTCTAACGACCAAGGTCAGATGGCGAGGGTGTCTGCGGACGGTGCCACCCACGTGCCACCCACGTATAATCCACACTGCGAGACGGGGAAGCAGCGATTTCAGCGGAAGTTTCGGATATCATTGCGCGCTTGGGAAGCACGCCCGAGACGTGGGCAGTTCGGATTACGAAACTCACCGGTGGTTAATTGCTTGGCCGGTTTCTGGGTGCTAGTCGGGAGCGGTTGCGGCATTTGGCGAGCAAGCTACAAATGCGTCACTTGGCCAATGTCGGCTAGATGGAAGTTGTGACCCGAGACGGACGGACGGTGTGGCCCCTTCAGGCCTTCAGGGCAATCTGCCTTGTGTGGGGGGGTAGTCCCAGGGCGGCGCTTCGCTCTGCCCTGGGCTGCAATATTTAAGCCCGTTGGGCTATCAGTCCTTTTGCCCCGAATGGGGCAGCAACGTATTTCGCCCCGACTGGGGCAGCAACATTTTAGCCCAGGGCAGAGTGCAGCGACGGAACGTCGCGAAGCGTCGACCGCGTTTCCGATTAGGTGTACGGCAACGATCTCCGCCGGGTAAAAATTTCAGCACGAGCCAATCTCGCCATGATTCACTTCTTCGCTTGACCGAACCAAGAAAGACCAATACCACCCAAGAATAAAAATTCCCCATCCTGCTCGCGACTACCCTCCCAAAAAACATGTGGTGTCCCTATGAGTCCCATCTTAAGTTGGCCAATTTTATCACGAGACTTCGGAAGGCGTATTTACTCCGGAATCAGCTCTAAACATACGACTTTGTCCGTTCCTCGAACATACAGCAAGCCGTGCGATAGGACCGGTGGCGCCCAACTAGGAGTTTGAACAAGTTCTTTTCCGTCGCGTGGATCCATGATTTGAGCCAATTGCATCTCTGCAATGACAGATTGTTTTTCTGGATCGAGTGCGATCAATTGGAGAACCCCCGATTCGCCAAGCATCAACGCATGCTTGTCTACAATCAAACCAGTCATGCGATCGCGGTTTCGACTCGTCCATCCCACACGAGGAGTCACGGACTCCGCGCCATCGGCGTTTTCTTGCAGCACGAGACAACGCAAATCCGTGTCGGGTTCGTTGCGACCACTGCTTGAAATGAGCGTGTTGCCATCGAGCAACGGTGTAGACCAGTGAGCTCGCATCACCTGATCCTTGCGATTCGCCCCATCGCGATAGCGTGGTTCCAGTTTGTGATCGCGCAACTTTAGGAAAACACTCCCAAGTTCGTAGCATTCCGAAATCAAAATATGTTCGTTCCAAACCACAGGCGAAGCCGCATTGACGCTCTCCAAAGTTCTCGACCGCCAAGGGAAGAAAACGGGGTCGGAACCGTCAACTGGGTTAAACGTTAATAATCCTTCACGTACGAAAGCTAAGCAAACGTCTTTGCCCTCGATCTTTTGTACGACTGGTGCTGAGTAACTTGCGAGATAGTCCCCAACACGATAGGCCTCTTTGCCAGTCTTCTTATCGAACGCAACCACGGCTGAGCCGGCTGGTCTGGCGTTGGATGGGTCGCCAGCGGCCTTGCCCTGGGGACTTCCGCCGATCATGACGAGAATGTTGTCTTGGTAAATAAGCGGCGATGCCCCAACGCCGAAGAAATTGAGAGAGACATTAAACTCTTGATTGGTGTCGCGCCGCCAAACCAATCGCCCATCGTCGATTGCGACGCAAGCCAGCGTCCCCGTCACCCCAAAGACATAGACACAATTACCATCGACAATGGGACTGCAACGCGGCCCGTTGTTGTAGCCGTACGGGTCGCGATACTGAACAGGTGACTCCCATTTCCAAAGGAATGCACCTGTTTCCGCGTTGAGACAGCTCAACCGTTCCACGTCGCCATAGCGATCGAACTGAAACCATCGACCTTGGGAGGCGACGCCATTTCCATAGCCGACACCTGCATCTGCGGTCCAAATCACTTTCAGCCCTTTTTTCGGCCAGCTTTTCAATATCCCTATCTCTGGACTATGCGAATCGTAATTTGGACCAAGCATACGCGGCCAATCGCTGCCCGCTTTTCTGGTCCAAATCGAACGAACCTCTGTTGCTTCGCGAACCGTAGCCGGTTCAAGAGTGTCCGAATGGCAGGCTGCCCCCCAAAGAACAAAAAGGGTGGAAACGAACACAAAAATTGAGGTCGAAAAAGTACGCATTTCGGGATATTCTATAGGTTATGGAAGACTTAATCATACATGAACACCTGGTCATTCCGGCCGACGAGTTGCAACTGTTCTTTGCTCGAAGCGGAGGACCGGGCGGACAGAACGTCAACAAAGTGAATACCAAAGCGACCCTTTGTTGGGATCTGGCCCACAGTACTCTATTGTACCCAGGCGCAAACGCAAGACTGCGAGCCCTCGCTGGAACTCGTCTAACCGATGCGGGAGTTTTGCAAATAACCAGTCAAGTTCATCGCGAACAAGGCAGGAACATCCAGGCTTGTCGCGAAAGACTTAGGCAATTGATCCTCGAGGCGTTAAAGCCACCGACCATCCGAAAACCAACTCAGCCCAGTCGTGGCGCCCAACGCCGCCGACTCAACGACAAGAAAATGACGAGCGATCGGAAACAAGGCCGTTCCAGCAGTTGGGATTAAAAATCCCACTGGAATTAGAAATCCCACGAAGCTAAGAGCTTGTCTAGATCGACCAATGACTCGGCTGGCTCCTCGTCCGCTTGGCTGAACAGCGTGATGCCTCGGTACTTCGCAGGTTCCTGAGCGTTTGCAATATCGCGGATCGAAGGGCTATAGTCTCCGGCTGGCGCAAATGAATTGCAAGCTGGACATCCGCACTTCTCCGCTCCGATCTGTGGTCTCTGGTCGCGAGTATTCGTGTTGCTAACGATCCAAGTTGTCGAATTCTGCGCTCGAGCATCCACCACAAATGAAGGGAAAGGCGACTGCGATTTGGAAGTGCCCGCAACAGCCAAAACATTCGATTTCGTTTCGCCTTCGCCGTTTCCTACGTTGGGTCGGCGGTTGATGTAATTGATCAGTTGCAAGATATCGATCGGTGACAACATGCGATCCCCGTTCACATCATAGTACGGAGGAGAGGTCAACCCCGAGTTGTCGAGCGGCCTGGATCCGTTGATGTTTATCTCGTTCACAATAATGAGAACATCGAGCGGGTCGGCTTCCCCCGAATTATTTACGTCTTCATTCAAGCGAGGATTCTGCCATGGGCTTGCCTCTCTATTGACTCCAAAATCAACGTGAGAAATAACGCTGCCACTAGCAAAAACAACCGACTGTACTCCGCTTATCGGGCTGGTAGGGCGATAGCCTGTTCCCTCGGGCTGTACCAACAACCGATAGGATCCGGATGGCAAGTAAGGCAAAACGTAGCTGCCATCACTCGCAGTTTTGACGATTGTCTTCGGGCCAAATCTTAAGTTGTCAAGTTTAACAAACGAGTCGTCAAACCCGCGGGCTATTACGGAAGCGATCAGAGGGCTATCCGTTCCGACCTCCAGCGTGATCTTTTGGCCATTGAGCAAACCTTTTTGTTGGAATCGTTTAATCAACGAACCGTCCGCAGCAAAAGCTTCTAGTCGAACGTCCGCATTATCGCCGACCGAGATAGCATCGATTGAAACATACGAAGTTGGATTGTCGAAACGGACACGTAGCTGCTGTCTGTTCCCTCGAAATGCGTCGACATACTTGTTGGCCGAAAACGAGAATGGTTTAAATATTTTGGACCCGGTTGATGGAGTCGAGTCTTCGAAGATCCCCAAGTTGCCTAATGCATCTTCACCAACGACATCCAATCGAACGCCGCTCACAGGGTTCGAAAACGGCCCTGATTCGTAGTTATCCGGCTCAATGACGGTTTGCATCGAGACCGCTTGATTATTGCTGTCAACGATCGATATTGTGGCCCCAACAAGCCCAGTTTCCGTCGCGTCCCAGTTACCATCCCGATCCGCGTCGGACCAGACAAATCCTTGAATACCGGCTTGGGTTGTGGTATCGGGTATGGACCCAACCGAGCCGCTAAAAATGTTGCTAGTAATACCTGTGCGAGAGTCGGAAGCACGAATCTCGATTTGCCCCGGAATCGCCGTGAAAGGAATGTTCAGATCAAGGTTAACTACGTAGTCATTGGGGGTCGATAGTGTCGTCCAGAAACCATTGTCAACTCGGTATTCGATTTTTCCAACGCGGTTAAGCGTGATGTCGTTTTGGAGGCCAAAGCTATTGCGATTGGGCAACGTTTGAACGGATGCTTTGCCAACGAACCGATACGAGTTTGTCGCTTGATTGAATCGCCCCGTCCCTTCCAGCTTGAGCGGGACATCAAGAACATCAAAAATACCGTCGCGATCGGAATCTTTCCATCCGATCTGAGCCAGCGTCGCATCTGAAGTGATCAGGCGTTCGTAAGCAGTCTGCAAGACCGAACCGGCAGACATGATGCTCGTTTCTTGCTGGAAATTGGGATTGGGGTTCAGATCCATCGCGTTGGTATTCTGAGAGTTGTAATAACCTCTTCGCTGCTGATAGTTGCCGCCGCCCGTGTACTCGTCGCGAGCCCAAAAAATGTGACCGGTTTCGTGCGCAAATGTGGAAGCAGGTCGCGTCGACGGAACGACCTCGTACAATCCTCCGGCGAAAGCAAACGCGCGGCCAAACGACCCCCCAGGCGCAAAACTCCCGTCTCCATCGCTTACCGAGTTCACCACGAAAATCGTAAAGGACCAGTCCGTGCCCAGCTTCTCACGCTGGGAATGATTGAACGAGCGGATATTGTTATCCAAAACGCTGCTTGACGAATGCCCGACGTCGGACAGAAATTTGCCCACCCAAAGGTCCGAGTCGTTCGAACGCCTTGAGATCGGCTCATAGGGAGTCGACTTCGGAGTCAACGCGTATTGGGTGTCGATGACCCAATCCAGTGTATGAACGGAACTCTTGGTACGCAAAAGATCTGTCCACCAATTCAAACCCGATTGAATATTATTAAGCACTGAGGTGATCTGACTTTGCGTCCAGTTCTCGGTACTTGGGTCGATGCTGCCGTCACTTTCCAAGAAAACGGGAGTGACCGCCACGCGTCCAAGCATGAATTCGCCAGTGTCGTCTGGCTCTGCCCCAAAAGGCAACGACGCCATGACACGACGAGTCTCAAGCGATTCGACCGCAAGCTTTCGAAACCGTTTTTTTGTCTTGTCTCTCGCCATTAACTGTTCTCAGATTGCCGAATCTCCGTGTTTCTGCTCCACCCTTTGATACTACTATGCAAGAAAGATTCCCGAAGGATTCATGTCTATTTACCCATTTTATTAACACCAATATGGGGGGTGCGAGTGCCTTGTTTGACGATTGTAGTTTAAATCTATTGGGGACTATGCGCCTTCGGCTGACTGTTAAACCCGCTCAAACATGAAATTGAACGGGTTTTGGCCCCAACAATACTGCCAAGACTCTGCAATTTTGGCGAAAACGATACGGAACTTGCAAACTGCTCTTTTCTCCGATGGAGTGCATTTCTAGCCTCCTAGGTCGGAGGGATAAAAAGCTGCTGGTCGGCAATGTCTGCCCAGTCGGTCAAATTTCTCTGATCGTTAAAAACTAAAGAATCCGAACGGTCGAGCCGATACTCGCCAAAAGACGTCCGGTGCGTTTAAAATTTTTCACCGAAAAAGTACGGTCGCAACGAACGCTTTTTGCGTACATTTGCAGGCAACTTGGTTCGAAAGGAATCGTCCCAATGTCCGAGTTTAATAAGCAGCAGCAAAATCCATATCCTCGCGGAAGCGGTACGGGTTCGGTTCCCGTACTCTTTTCGTTGAGAAACGTTCAACCCGCCATCGTATCGGGTTCGGCGAACAAAAATCCTAGCATCCCATCGTTGCCGAAGATGGAAGCGTCGGGCGTAGCCATTGCTCCGGCCACTGCTCCGACTACCGTTTCAGCTATTGTTCCAGCTATTGTTCCAGCTATCGTTCCGACGAAGGATGCCACGCCGGCCCGAACTGGCAATCGATGGACCAACGCGGCAATCCTTGGTTTAGTCCTGATGCTCATGGCTCTTGTGATTCGCAACTCGCAAAGTCGCAACAACAACTCGTTGGCCAAGGAATCCGACAAAGCAGGCACGCCAGACAAATTGGCCGTTGATCCACAAGCCGACACGTTCCCAGCTATCCGATTTCAACCGATTAGACCGATTGATATCGGAATCGCTCCTATTCATCTTGCTTCGAATAACGATCCGAAGCGAGAGCCTATTGCTCCGAGTCCACTCGAAGACACAAGCTCGACAAATGCCTCTTGGACGAGTGATTCGCTCGCTGCATCGAACGATTCCAACGACGCCAAGAACTCGTCCACGACAGCCGATGCATCGAGTACCCCATCATTCCCTTCGGCACCTTCTCTGTTAGCTGCATCGGGTTCTGCGAATATTTCGGCTAAGCCTGAAACGAACATGATTCCAAGACTGGACGAAACAATCGCCCCATTTTCCAGTCCCGCCGCACCGCCAACGACTCAAGCCCTTCACAACCCGAGTGCTCACTCGACGGTTGCAATCGAATCTCCCGCTGAACCATCGCCTACGTTTGCGTTATCGGAAAACAAGTCCGCTTTATTCGCGTCACCTGTTTCGGGATCAGCTTCACCTGTTTCGGGATCGGCGTCACCTGTTTCGGGATCGGCGTCACCTGTTTCGGGATCAATTGTGGATACGGGAGTGAAACTGACAACTCGCCAGTTAATCGACGCCTACCGAACCAAGCAAAATCCCACCTATGCGGCGTCTGCAAGCGTGCCTGCAAAACTGGTTGCCAGCCGTACGGTTGGTAACGATTCCGTTGCAAGAATTCCCAGCATCGGAGGAACGCCCTATGCCCCTATTGGACCTGAAATTCCGTTGACGAGTACCTCTCCAATAGCAGATCAACCCGCGCAGTCTAAGTCAAGCGAATATCAACCGCTGTATCCCTATGAACAAAACGCGATGAACATCAACTCGACTGTGTTTCCTGCCACATCGACAGATTCCCAGAGCCAAGCCGTTCGTCAACCGACCTTAAACGGTTCGAATCGGTACCAAGGACAACCAACCCAACAGCCTGCCTATGCCCCGTATCAATCGGTCGCCCCGAATCATGCGGTGGTACCCTATCAATCGATGGCACCGGCACAAGGCGCGAACTCGGTAGGTTATCCACCAAGTAACTGATGTCCAACGCAACAAGTTTGAACGAATGGAATTGAAGATGACCGAAGTGAACCAGGCATACTTGCGGGCTTACCTCAAGAATCGACTTGCGCAGCCTCAGACCAACGCAATGTCCCCAAATCTACCGACAAACCAGCGTTCGCAACGCTCGACTTTGCCACAGAGATCGTTACAGCCGTCTCAGTTGCTAGCCACGACAGACACTCAACCCGAGCATGCTGTTAACGCAATTCCTCGCCAGAGGGTCCATTCTCAAAACCAGCCTGCGCGAGCAATGCCATCCGGCGAGAGCCTGCGAATTGACCCAAGTCACGGGTATCCCAACGTGACCCTTGACCGATCCAATACCGCACCGATCGCTCAACCTCTAAGCTCCCAGCCTCCCGTTTCCGTGCCACCGTCGATTCTGCCGCAAGCGAATCTCAGGCAGGGTATTTGGTCCCCGCACGGAGTGGAGCGAGGCATGAAAGCGATGGAGCCAATGTCGGTCCCTGCGGTTGTGCAAAATAGCGTTCCCGCAGTGACAATGAAAGAGTCACAATACCGACGTCCGACGAGCACACCCCCACAACAGACAGCAAGAGTTGACGTTGTGAATTCGAACATTTCGAACCTTTGGAACGCGAAGAATCAATGCGATCAAGTCATGTATGTCGATGGACTAAGCGATCACTCGGGCATTCAACCGACATCAAGCACGGTGTCAACCGAACGGACGCTCGCAGAGATAACGGAACCGATTGCATTTGGTACCGGCCTTGCATCTGCGTCCTCGCCGGCAAGCAAAGCGTTTTTTCAGAACTCAACGTTGGCTCAACCGGCGACTGAGACAGAGGGTGGGCGAACAGGCTCGACGCCTCAGCCATTGGTTGTGCCGACTGCAACACCAGACCACTACCGAATCGATCCATCGCATCGTTCCAATCGCGTTGACTCGGTCAAACCGATGGTTTCCGCAGAGGTACCACCAGCGTCGACTCCATCGAGACCTTCGGTTGAAACTCAACCTACGGAACTCCCGACCTCTCTCCCCCAACCAGTCTCTTTCGCACCGTGTTGGGAAGTGGACTCGTTCTTTTGGCCTGAAGTGGTCAAACGAATCGAGGTGTCGCAACCCGACGCATTTCACCAAATTGGTAAGAACTTGAGTCTCGCCAATCGCGATGGACTGAAAGTAATGGCGATTACGAGCGGAGAACGCGGTGTCGGTCGCAGTACCGTGGCAATGCATATGGCACGTTGCGCCGCCGCGCATGGGCTCCGCGTCGCGTTGATCGAAGGAGACACTTTTTGTCCTAGTTTGATCAATCAGCTAAGTCTCGACATCGAGCATGGTTGGCAGGATTGCTTGTTTGAAAATGTACCGCTGCACGAAGTTGCCGTTCATTCGATTAACGACGGCATCACCCTCTTCCCCTTAACCTGCGTTGTTTCGCAACAGCAAGTGCATGCCAATTTGCATCGAATTGCAAAACTGATCAAAGGTATCTCGACAGCGTTTGATATGGTCTTCATCGATGCCAATCGCCTAAGCCTTGAGCAACGCGACATGGTCGGCGTAGCTCAAGAAACAATCGTGGATGCAGCCATCGTGGTCGTGGATACGGAACTCAGCGTCAAAGAGAAAGTGGATTCGGCAGTGAGCATCCTTCAAGAAATGGGGCTCTCGTCGATTGGACTGGTTGAGAATTTTCAGTCCAAACCCATTTCGCTTCAACAACCATCCCTTTGAGAACTATTTCATGTACGAAGCATATTGGGGACTGAAAAACCGTCCATTTGATAACCGAGTGGATACTGGCTCGTACTACCCTTCCGAATCGCATCATGCGGCCTCGCTGAAGCTTCACTATGCTATTGAAACGAGGCGAGCCGTAGCGGTAGTGTGCGGTGAGTCGGGACTTGGCAAGACCATGTTGCTGGACTCTATACTCGCTCAATGTCCTGAGTTCATTGCGCCGATGATACGTGTCGTCTATCCGGCCATGCCCGCCGAACAGTTGCTTCGGTATATCGCCAGACAAATGGCTCCCCAGGAAGGCTCAGACACCTTCGGAGGAATCGGGCATTCGATTGAAACGATAGAGCGAGTGCTGAGGCACAATGTTGCTGACAACCAACATGCCTTAATTGCAATTGATGAAGCCCACCTGCTTGAAAGTTTTGGATCGCTAGAACCACTTCGATTGCTGCTAAATCTTGCAACCGAATTGTCGCAAGCCGAGACAGCCATGACTCTGGTCCTCTCAGGTTCACCGGTTTTGTTAGCCCATCTCGCTAGGCATTCAGCCCTCGAAGATCGCGTCGCCGTGCGGTGTGTTCTTGAACGGTTCAGCGAAACGGAAACCATCGCTTACATCCAGCATCGGCTGAAAGCATCTGGTTGGAACAAGCAGCATATGTTCGACGAGGAAGCGATTGGTTTGATCCAGGAATTTACACTAGGATCTCCTCGCAAAATCAATCGCTTGTGCGATCTGTCGCTCATGGTCGCATTCGCCCAAGATCGAACTCGAATCGATGCAACCACCATTGAGAATGCAAACGCGGAACTCTCAGCTCAAAGACACGCCGCTTAGTCATCCGTCGTTTGCTGCTTTTTCTCCGGCACATCCGCTTCAGGGAATTGACAGACGATCCAGGGACACAGCCGACAAAAGGTGCAGGCACTCCGTGCCGTGCCGTTCGCAGTCGAGCTTTCGCAAGGATTCCAGGTGGACGGCACATGGAATGTGCCTACTACTTTGGGATTCCAGGTGGATGGCACATGGAAAGTGCCTACTACTTTGACTTAGGTCGGCTTTGTCTCATGGGAATTGACAGACGATCCGTGGAACGTCATATTGGCAATGTTCGTGGTGATGAGCTTGCGGGAATTCGCAGCTCATGAACAGGGAACTCCGGTGAAACTCCGGGACGGTCCGGCCGCTGTGAACTGCCTTTGAGCCAAACGCTCACAACCCAAAAGTCCTTCTTCGTCTGAGGTGCCATTGCTTGCAAGTGCAAGTGAGAAGGCGTCGATTTTTGGTCGGCAGTAAGTCAGAAGACCTACCACGAAATAGATGATTAGTGCCCTCTTGGATTGGGGCGTTCATTGCAGACGATTGATTTTTTAAAAGTCACTCTCTGGGTTTTGATTTGTCGGTCACCGCCATCCTACATAGGAGAAGCAAATTGGCTGAACAAAAACGGGCAAAACT
>CAMBSL010000176.1 GCA_945870455.1 Pirellula staleyi DSM 6068
GCTCGCTCCGACCTCCCCCAGCTTTGCTGGGAGAGGTGACTCTATCGGCCTTTTTTGGAATTTGGTGAGCGGCGAGACGTCGTTGCCAGCGGAAATTATCGCCTTTCGCTCTTAAGTCCAACTGCCGGAAGTCAGCAGCGCAGAACCCATGGTGACCCCCGGTGCTGGCAGAGTGCTGTGCCCGCGAAGGTAGATGTCGATCGTCCGTGCGGCCCCTCTGCCTTCATTGATGGCCCAAACGACCAGCGACTGACCTCGACGGCAATCTCCGGCGGCAAAGACTCCTGGAACGCTCGTTAGGAATTTGCCATGCTCGGCCTTGTAGTTGCTGCGCGGATCGGTTTCGATGCCGAGAATCTCAGAAACATAATGCTCTGGTCCGAGGAAACCCATCGCCAGAAGCACGAGATCCGCACCGATGATCTTTTCGCTTCCGGCAATTTCCTCCATTACCATCCGGCCATCTTTCTTGACCCATTGCACGCGTACGGTATTGATGCCTGTTACGTTTCCATTACCGTCATCGACGAATTCTTTGCTTAGGATACAGTACTCCCGAGGGTCATGACCAAATTTTTCTTGGACTTCTTCGTGCCCGTAATCCACTCGGAAGACGCGAGGCCATTGAGGCCAAGGATTGTCTACTGCACGCTCTTGAGGCGGCTTGTCCAACAATTCGAAATTCACTAGTTCGGTGCAACCATGTCGCATGCTAGTACCGATACAGTCGCAGCCGGTATCGCCGCCACCGATGACAACTACCCGTTTCCCCTTGGCCGATATGAACTTTCCGTCCGCGTGTTTGCTATCCAGCAAGCTAGCCGTGTTTGCGCTCAAAAACTCCATCGCAAAATGGACGCCCTTGAGTTGTCGTCCCGGAATCGGCAGGTCTCGGGGCTTGGTTGCACCTGTGGACAGTAGAACTGCATGGTTCTCGGCCATCAACTGCTTTGGATCGACATTTCGACCAACATCCGCGCCGGTCACGAACTTGACCCCTTCGGCAGCCATCAGGTCCAATCGGCGTTGAACGTCCCCCTTGTCCAGCTTCATATTCGGAATCCCGTAAGTGAGCAATCCGCCTATTCGATCCGCGCGTTCATAAACGGTGACCGAGTGCCCGACCTTGTTGAGTTGATCGGCTGCAGCTAATCCCGCAGGACCTCCCCCAATAATGGCAACGCTTTTGCCCGTTCGCGTTTGGGGGGGATGGGCCGTAACCCATCCCTCTTGGAACGCTCGGTCAATGATGGCCGATTCAATGTTTTTGATGGTGACCGGCGGGTTGGTGATGCCCAAAACACAAGCGCCCTCACAGGGTGCCGGGCAAACCCGGCCCGTAAACTCAGGGAAATTATTTGTTTTGTGAAGTCGATCGACTGCTTCTCGCCATCGACCGTGATAAACAAGGTCGTTCCACTCTGGAATCAGGTTGTCGATGGGGCAACCTGTGGCCGATTGACAAAACGGTACCCCGCAATCCATGCAGCGAGCACCTTGTTCTTTTAACTGTTCTTCCTTTGGGTCCGTGTAAATCTCTTGGTAGTCGTTGATACGGACGATAGGCAATCTCCATTCGACCTTCTTTCGATCGAACTCTTTAAATCCTGTAGGCTTTCCCATTGTCTTACTTGCGTTTGTGAGGTGTTAGGTTGAGTGTGTGTGTGTGATGAGCGAGGCGACGGGCGTTTGATTACCCTAACGCCAACTGTAACTTTTCATCCCGCTTGGTCTCGAGCAAGACTCGCTTGTAGTCCGATGGCATGACTTTGACAAAGCGACCGATACTGTTTTTCCAATCCTGAAGCAAGGATTGGGCTACTGTTGAATTCGTTACTTCCGCATGTTTTGAAATGAGTGCATGCAGTTCTGCAATGTCTTCCTCGTCGTCAACCGTTTCTAATTCCACGGTACCAAGGTTGCATTGGATTCGGAATGCATCGACGTCTGCCAACACGTAGGCAACTCCACCGCTCATCCCTGCGGCAAAATTTCGGCCCGTTTCGCCCAAGATCACGATTCGTCCACCGGTCATGTATTCGCAGCCATGGTCGCCAACTCCCTCGACGACTGCCGAGCAGCCTGAATTGCGAACCGCAAATCGTTCGGCCGCTCGTCCTCGAATGAACACTTCGCCCATGGTGGCACCGTACAAGCATACGTTTCCGACGATAATATTGTCTTCTGGACGGAAATTGGACTTCCGATCCGGATAAACAATGATTCGTCCGCCCGAGAGTCCTTTGCCTACATAATCATTGGAGTCTCCTTCTAACTCAAGTGTGATACCATGAGCCAGGAAGGCTCCGAAGCTCTGACCCGCCGCGCCTGTGAAATGGATATGAATGGTGTCGGTTGCCAGGCCGCTTTGTCCGTATCGCTTTGCCACTTCGTGACTGAGGATCGTACCAACCGTTCGGTTGGTGTTGATGATTTTCAGATCGAATCGGATAGGTTTTTGAGTTTCAAGTGTCGACATACATCGCGGTACGATTTCCGTCATATCCAGTGACTTTTCAAGTTCATGATCTTGCTTTTCGGTGCAGCGAACTTGAACGCCGGGGCTCGACTTTTTGGCTGGACGCAGAATCGGCGTCAAATCAAGACCGTCCGCCTTCCAGTGCGAGATTGCATGATCTGCAGTCAAACAATCGGTGCGACCTATCATGTCGTCGATACTCTTGAAGCCCAACTTGGCCATGATTTCACGAGCATCCTCTGCCACCATAAACAAATAGTTGACCACGTGTTCGGGTTTACCGGCAAACTTGGCTCTGAGTTCTGGGTCTTGAGTGGCTATGCCAACGGGGCAGGTGTTCAGGTGGCATTTCCGCATCATAATGCAGCCCAAAGTGATCAAAGGAGCTGTCGCAAAGCCAAATTCCTCAGCCCCAAGCAGCGCGGCCATCACAACGTCGCGACCTGTTTTGAGACCGCCGTCGGTTTGTAGCGTGACGCGTGTTCGCAAGTTATTCAAGACGAGCGTTTGGTGAGCCTCCGCGATGCCTAACTCCCATGGAAGTCCAGCATGCTTGATACTTGTCAAAGGCGAAGCACCTGTGCCACCCGTGTCGCCACTGATGAGGATGTGATCTGCGTGGGCCTTTGCTACTCCGGATGCAACGACGCCAACGCCGACTTCGCTTACGAGTTTGACACTTACCCGGGCGCTCGGATTGCTATTCTTCAAATCGTGAATCAACTGGGCAAGATCTTCGATCGAGTAGATATCGTGGTGAGGAGGCGGACTGATGAGCCCAACACCTGGGGTGCTATAGCGAATTCTTGCGATGTACTTGTCAACCTTCTTGCCAGGCAATTCTCCGCCTTCACCCGGTTTAGCGCCTTGCGATATCTTGATTTGCAGTTCGTCCGCGTTGGCCAAGTACTCAATCGTGACCCCGAAGCGACCGGAAGCGACTTGTTTGATGGCCGACCGCTTGCTGTCTCCGTTGGACAAGGGTACGAATCGCACGGGATCTTCGCCCCCTTCGCCGGTGTTGCTTTTGCCACCGAGGCGATTCATGGCAATAGCAACGGTTTCGTGGGCTTCGGCGCTGATCGACCCAAGGCTCATCGCACCCGTGCAAAATCGCTTGACGATATTCGAGGCTGGCTCGACTTCTTCGATACTAATTGCAGGTCCTGCTACTCCCTCATTAAAATCAAGCAAACCTCTCAACGCATATCGCATCTTCGCATCGTTGTTGATGTGGTCCGCAAAACGACGGTAGGCATTCTTGTCCCCAGCTCGCGCGGCAATTTGTATATCTGCGATAGCGGCAGGGTCCCATCCGTGCCTTTCGCCTTCGGCGCGCCAATGAAACTCTCCGACGTTCGCGAGCATCGACGACGAGTCGGCTTTGTCGACTGGATATCCAAGAGAGTGACGACGAAAGGTCTCTTCCGCTAAGATATCGAAGCTGCAACCTTGAATACGGCTGTTGGTACCAGAGAAGCAACGTGCGATGACCTCGTCTTGAAGTCCGAGAGCTTCGAAGATTTGAGCACCCTTGTAACTTGCCAAGGTACTGATGCCCATCTTGGCCATGACTTTGAGCATACCCTTGGCAACTGCCTTGCGGTAGCCAGCGACAATCTTGCTGTCGTCCAAGCCTACGAGCAATCCATCGCGGCAGGCTTGCCACAACGATTCGAACGCAAGATAGGGATTGATTGCATCGGCACCGTAACCGACGAGCAAGCAATGATGATGCACTTCCCGGGCTTCGCCGGTCTCAAGCACAATTCCGATCCGTGTTCTCTTGGCGGCACGGACTAAGTGATGATGGACGGCCCCGCATGCGAGCAAGCTGCTGATCGCCACTCGATCTTGACCGATCTGACGGTCGCTCAAAACAATCATCGTGAACTTGTCGTCGATCGCTTGTTCGGCTTCTTTGCATATCAGGTCGAGTGTCTGCTCGATGCCAGCTTTTCCTAGGGAGCGATCAAAGGTGATATCAATTGTTTTCGTCTTCCAACCGCGGTTGGTCATGTGCTGAATGGCGGCGAGCTCTTCGTTCGTCAAAATAGGATGAGGAATCAAGAGACGATGGCAATGCGCCGGCGTTGCCTCGAGCAAATTCTGCTCGGGACCAACATAGCACTCCAGCGACATAATGACGTCTTCTCGAATCGAATCGATGGATGGGTTGGTGACTTGCGCGAATAACTGCTTGAAGTAGTCGTAGACCAAGCGAGGCTGGTCGCTTAGGCAAGCGAGCGCCGAGTCATTTCCCATTGAACCGATCGGATCCACTTGTGTGTTGATCATCGGCAGCAGCATGAACTGCATGGTTTCCACGGTATAGCCAAACGCTTGCATCCGAGCCAGGAGCGTATCTGGGTAGAACCCGTGCGATTCTCTTTCCGTCGATAGCTCGTCCAGCGTGATGCGTTCGGCTTTGAGCCAATCCTGATAAGGTCGAATGGCTGCGAATGTCTCTTTCAGTTCTTCATCCGGGATAAGTCGTCCGGCTTCGAAGTCGATCAAGAACATGCGGCCGGGTTGCAAGCGACCCTTGGATTTCACAATCGCCGGATCGACCGGCAAAACGCCTACCTCACTAGCCATGATGACACGGTCATCCGTGGTCAGATAGTAGCGGCTGGGTCTCAAGCCATTTCGATCCAAGGTGGCGCCAATGTAGTTGCCGTCGGTGAAAACGATCGAAGCTGGGCCGTCCCATGGTTCCATCATGCAGCTAAAGAATTCGTAAAACGCGCGTTTGCCAGGCGACATTGTTTCGTGCTTTTGCCAAGCCTCTGGCACCATCATCATGACGGCTTCTTGCAGTGTTCGTCCATTGAGAAGCAAGAATTCAAGAACATTGTCAAACGTTCCGGAGTCGCTGCAAAACGGTTCTACAACCGGGAACAATTTCTTGAGGTCATCGCCAAATAATTCGCCTTTCGCCATCCCCTCGCGTGCCCGCATCCAATTGACGTTGCCTCGCAATGTGTTGATTTCGCCATTGTGGCTCATGAATCGAAGCGGCTGGGCCCTGTCCCAACTTGGAAACGTATTTGTCGAGAACCGCGAATGAACCATCGCCAAGTGTGTTTCGAAATCCGGATCGCTCAAGTCGGGAAAATAGGGCACAACTTGCTCTGGAGTTAACATCCCTTTGTAGATGAGCGTCTTCGTTGACAAAGAACATACATAGAAAAGTAAAGCTTGCTTCAGATTTTTGTCGGTTCGCAACACATGACTTGCTTGCTTGCGGATGAGGTAGAGTTGTCTCTCGAATTCCTGTTGCGAGAGCCCATCTTTCGCAGCAATGAAGACTTGCTCGATAACTGGTTCTGCTTTGAGAGCTGCTGGCCCAATATCAGCGATCTTTGCCTCTTGGGGCACCGCACGCCAACCCAATAGTTTTTGCCCCTCAGCCGCAATGAGTCGATTCAAAACTTGTTTGCAATGATCTCTTTCCACCGAGTTCTGCGGCAAAAAGATGTTTCCAACCGAATATGCACCAGGTTTTGGCAAGTTGATTCCAAGCTCGCTCAAGGCGACGCGTCGCAAGAACTTGTCAGGCATACCGACCAGGATTCCGGCTCCGTCACCGGTATTTTGTTCGCATCCGCACGCGCCACGATGTTCCATATTTTTGAGAATCGTGTGGGCGTCTATCACGATTTGATGGCTCGGCTTGCCTTTGATATGCGCTACAAAGCCTACGCCACAAGAGTCTTTTTCTAACGACGGGTCGTACAGTCCCTGCTTTTCGGGGAAGCCAAATGGTGCGTTCATCTTGTCGAATATCCTTAACTTGCCACTTGGGCGTTGCGTTTTTGTAATTTTGGGTTGAAAATTGGCAAGACCACTATTGGGATTACCGCTTTGGAATCAAACGGACAACAACTGCTTAGCTAGCTGCAAGCGTCGAAGCAGCTTCTTTAGCGGCTTTTGAATCCACATAAGGTTCCAAAGGACTATCCTCGGAATGATCTGAGTCGGTGGATTTGATCCGCTCTTGATCCCAGATTCGGTTCTTCATCATTAAATCTACAAAGCTTCGTGCTGCCCGACTCAGTGTCACATCTCTGCGTTGAATAATTCCCAATGGACGAGTTAGTTCAAGTCCATCGCACGGGATCAATTTTAATGAGCCGGCTGCAAGTTCGTTTTGGGCGGTCAACATCGGCAGAAAGGCAACGCCACTATTCACGATTGCCGCATGCTTGACCGAGTCGATATTATCGAGCTCAACCACAACGCGCATGGTCACTCCAAGGTTGCGAAGCTCCTTGTCGATTTCTTGCCGAATACGCAGATTACTGGCAAACGCAACCAAGCCAACTTGAGAGAGGGCTTCCGGGGAGATTCGGCCGAGGGACGAAAGTCTATGACGAGGTGAAGCGACGAGAATCATCGGCTCATGTCGCCAAAGTGTCGTCTGCAAAGCCGGGTGATTCTGATCGGGATAGCTTACCAAACCAAAATCGACTGAACCTTGCTCAACCATTCGATACACCTCGTGCGGATGCGCAAGCTGAGAAGCAAACGTGGCGGAAGGATAGTGCTTTTGAAATTTTTCTTGAAGGATTGGGATGTAGCTGAGTCCCATCGAATAAATGGATGCAGCCACAACTTGGCCGGCAACACTCTCCCCGGAGGAAATTCCACCCAACCGGACCTCGTCTACCAGCGAATCGAACTGCCGAAGGACACCGGACAATCCGTCGTAGAATTTTTGTCCTTCTGCGGTCAGCACAAACGGACGTTTCGTGCGATCGATCAATTGGACCGAAAGGAAATCTTCTAGGTGTTGCACGCTCTGGCTCGCCGCGCTTTGAGTCATTCCGTGGTCGCTCGCAGCCACGGAAAAGCTCCTGCGGCGAACGACGTCGTAGAAAACTTTCAACGAACGAATATGAACGGCACCGTGCGAGCTAACAGCTCTTTTATTATTTTTATTAATTTAGCGGCTCCTGTATTAACTTTGTCGATTCGAAGGATAACCTTGGAGTCGTACGGAGTCAAGGATCAGAGCCAAAACTTTATGCGTGTAACCGCAGTACAGGCTGCTAGCCTGTGTTTTGGAGATTGAACCAGGCTGGCCTGTACTAAGGGTCGTTTTTGCGCTGCGGCTCCCCTAATGATTGGGAAAGTGATGCGAAAGCATTACCGAACCCGCTCGCAATTTTTGTGTCTGGACATCGTTCGCCTTTTGAGGCAATATAGGGACGACATGGATGTAGTCGAGCAAGCTTTATCAAAATTGGAAACCCTTTGAATACTCGCACGCAATTGACGGAACGAACGGCTTCCGCGGTTTTCTTTTCAGGCACAACCTATTTCGTCCATTTTTTGGCATTAGGATTCAGTTCGTTTCCCTTGCAAACGCATCTGCGCCGCGTTCTGACGCCATCCACAGCCAGTCTGGTTGCTAGCATTATTCCGATTGCGGCGTGCATGACGTATTTTCTCTTTCGCTTTGCGGAAACTCGTGGTTGGACACGATCGCCACAATGGATGTTGTTTTGTACGGCGGTCGTTTTAGGTTGCATGCAATTGCTTCTCGGCTGGCGAATGCAAAACGCTTCCATTGGGAATTTCTTGGTGGGTCCGCTTGTCGATGTGTCGCTTTGCTTGCTGATGCTCGGCTGCGTTCAGTCGAGCGTGATGACGTTGTTGAACCACATCGGGGTTTCGACGATGGGTGACTATGCCTACACGGTGAGGGCAGCGGGTTCAGCGGGTTACATGGCGGCATTACTCATCATGGGCGCATCAAGTGCGACCGAGAAACAAGTCGAAACCTATCATTTATTTATTGGCGCAACGATCAGTATTTGCCATGCTTCGATCGCGTTTCTTGCTTGGCTGATGCTTCCATCTGCTAGTCGACTGCACGAACACCGCGATGGTTTTGTTCCGACTCGCGGAATACAAAACGCGGTGCAGACTCGAAGCGAAAAGCCAGGAAATGGGGGAAAGTGGGAATGGTATGGACTTTTGCTACTTGTCTGGATGGTTGGGATTTGCGAAATGTCGTATGGACTCTATGCGCATGAGTTTTTGACAAGTACTTATGGCAACTATGGCTACTTCGTGTTTGCGTTCGCGGTGGCGATCGAAATCTCGTTGCTTATTTCAATGCCCTTTTTTCCAAGATTTAAGAGCAAACTTCTATTCGTTGGGCCTGCAGGCTGGATCTTGTTGTTTGGTGGTTGTTTGTTGGCAACTCAGGGGATGACGTTATTTGGGCTTTTCGGACTTGCCCTCGCCTTGAACTGCCCATTCCAAATATCGGCCAACGAGCACGCCCATCGGATGAATCCGAGCGTGATGGGAATCGCCTCGATGACGCTCGCCCAATCGCTTGGGTATGTGACTGCAACGCTAATATCCTCGGTTGTATCAAGATACGGAACCGGACCAGGGTTGCTTTGGCTGACGGTGTTGCCGTTCGCCGTTTTAGCTTTGGTGTTGGCCATTCGAAAACTCACCCGACAAAACGCGTCTCTCAATATCCACGATTTTTGCGAGCCGAGTGGCGTGTCTGGGAGACGGGCTGTATCGAGCATTCAGAAAAGCTCGCACGACTTCGAAAGCGAGCTCGGGGCCGATCACGCGAGCACCGATGCACAGAATATTCATGTCATCATGCTCGACGCCCTGCCTAGCCGAGTAGGTGTCGTGGCAGAGGCTAGCGCGAATCCCGGGGAACTTGTTCGCCGCCACGCTCACGCCAACTCCTGAACCGCAAACGAGGATTCCGCGGTCGACTTCTCTGGCCAGGATTTTCTTGGCTACCATTTCGGCAAAATCAGGGAAATCGCACGATTCTGCCGTGTGCGTGCCACAGTCGATGACGTCGATTGCCTGCGATTGAACGAGCTTGAGGACATCATTCTTGAGTAGGAATCCTGCGTGATCGCCGCCGATTGCATAGCGGAGAGGAGCGGAGTTAGTCATGAAACGAATTCTTGCATGTAAAAAGGAATTGGGATGGTTGGTTTCAAGGGACCAGCATTGCCTCGGCTATCGGGCTGTTTTCTTCAAAACATCAGGGGAATCGGCTAGGCCGAGAGCCCATACGCTGTTGCCGTCGCGTCGAAACGTTGTTACACTTCGTGACCCAAGGTTGTATGAGTTTTCAACTGCGATGGCATAGTTGCCACACACTCAGCCAATCGAAACCTCTTTTTTTAACGCTGCGTCGAGAGTCGGTCCCAAACTTTATCGCCAAGAAGGAATCACGTAAATCGATCTTTAAGTCGGTTGTTAACTCTTTCTCATGCGTCTAGCCGAATCTCCCGCTAGCTCTCCCAAGGACTTCTACGCATGGTTAACCGCACCCTAATTCGCTCCCTCGAGGACGATATTCTGGAGCAAGAACTCGCATTGATGTTCGGCGATACCGCTGAATCCATGTTTGACGAGTCGCTCTTAGACGCAAATAAGCAATTCGACGTCAATCAAATTGTCGAAGGCAGAATCGTTGAAATCAACGATGAATTTGTAGTCGTCGACGTAGGGTTCAAAAGCGAAGGTGCGATCCATAAGAACGAATGGGACGAAAACGAACCACCGCCTGAAATCGGGCAAACCGTCAAGGTGCTGATCGAAGAAGTCGAGGACCAGCATGGTGCACCGGAAGATGTCCGGGCCATGATCAGCTTGAGCAAGCGAAAAGCCGAAAAGATTCTCCAGTGGGAGGAGATGATGCTTTCGGTCCAGGAAGGCCAAGTGGTCACTGGAACGGTCACGCGAAAAATCAAGGGTGGATTGCTTGTCGACATCGGCGTGCCGGTCTTCTTGCCAGCTAGCCAAGTGGACATTCGTCGTCCGAACGACATCGGCGATTACATCGGACGGGTCGTGCAGTGCGAAGTGCTCAAAATCGACGAAACGCGCCGCAACATCGTTGTCAGCCGTCGTTCACTCATCGAGAAGCAACGCGAGGAAGATCGCGAACACCTCATGGCCGAACTCGAAATTGGCCAAGTTCGAAAAGGTATTGTCAAGAACATCGCAGACTTCGGTGCCTTCGTCGACTTGGGCGGAATCGATGGTTTGCTGCACATTACCGACATGAGCTGGGAACGAATCGGACACCCGACCGAAATGGTTGCCATCGATCAAGAGATCGAAGTCAAGATTTTGCAAATCGATCGCGAAAAGCAAAAGATTGCTCTCGGACTCAAGCAAAAGCAAAACAACCCTTGGACCAACATTGCCGAGAAGTATCCTGTCGGCACAACGGTTCCGGGCGAAGTCGTCAACGTGATGAGCTACGGTGCGTTCGTCAAACTCGAGCCAGGTATCGAGGGACTTGTGCACATCAGCGAAATGTCTTGGACTCGACGCATCAATCATCCAAGCGAGATGGTACAAATCGGCGACAAGATCGATGTGAAGATTCTCGGCGTGGATGCGCAAGGTCAACAGCTTTCGTTGGGCATCAAGCAAACACAATCGAATCCTTGGGATATCGTCCTCGAGAAATACCCAGAGAACGCTCAGGTCACCGGCAAGGTTCGAAACCTCACCAACTATGGTGCCTTCATCGAACTCGAAGAAGGGATCGATGGCTTGCTCCACGTTTCCGATATGTCGTGGACTCGCAAGATCAGCCATCCAAGCGAACTGCTGACCAAAGGTCAGCAAGTTCATTGCCGAGTCTTGAGCGTCGATCAAACTCGTCGCCGTATTGCACTTGGTCTTAAGCAACTTGATGATGATCCATGGAACACCTCGATTCCTGCCAAGTATCAGCCTGGCCAATTGGTCAAGGGCAAGGTCACCAAGATCACCAATTTCGGCGTTTTTGTCGGACTTGAGGATTCCCTAGAGGGCTTGCTACACATCTCCGAGTTGGCTGACCACAAAGTCGAAAACCCGGAAGACATCGTCAAGGTGGGGGATGAAATTGAGGTCAAGGTGTTGCGGGTCGATAGCGATGAGCGAAAGATCGGTCTATCTCGCAAGCGAGTCGATTGGTCCGAAGAACAAATTCTGGCTGAGGCTGAAAAGGAAAAAGAGCAAAATCAGCAACCAGCCAAGACCGACAAGCCACAAATGGAACTCAAGGGTGGACTGGGAAGCGAAGGCTTGTTGATCCAGTCTCCGCCAAGCGTCTAAAGCTACCTGTTTTTTGCTTTTCGGAGCAAATGCAATCAACATTGAAAGGGTCAATCGAAGGATTGGCCCTTTTTTATGCTTATTGTAGGGTTCCGTCCAAAGTAGTAGGCACATTCCATGTGCCGTCCACCTTGCAAGCTGGAAGCTTACGCCACACGCTTTGTAGAGGAGGTAGCGATAGGTATATCCGCGAACGGATGATCTTCCTTACAATAAGTGTATCTTCTCATCCTACCGTCATTGCCATTCACGTATCACCTGGTCGGAAATCAAATGTCCCACGCGCTTAGCTCCATCGGGAAACGCACCGAGAATAAAACGACCATCAGCCAACGACCGGGCCAGTTGGATTTGTCGATCGGGCAGTACATCATCAATCGTATGCAAGATTATGGGATACAGGATTGCTTCGGAATCCCAGGTGACTATGTCCT
>CAMBSL010000177.1 GCA_945870455.1 Pirellula staleyi DSM 6068
GGCCCCTCTCCCCGAGACCAGGGCGAGGGGAGCAAGATCAAACGATGTGGGTAAAGATGAGGCTGCAGCCCACTGCTAGCCTGTCATTTTCTGCTAGCCTGTCATTTTCTGCTTGACAGGCTGACAGGCTGGCAGCCTATCCCACGGCTACTTGATTCTTGCGGAATCGATCAATTGAGCAATGAGTGGCAGCAACTGCTTCTTGCGACTGACGACATTATCGAGTTGGTAGAGATTGCGATCCAACCTTGGATAGTTGATTTCGTCCCATTCTTCCGACTCATGACTGAGCAATAGCAGCGATCCGTTGCTGACCACATCGGTTACAAGCAACACCGAAAAATCAAGCCTTTGAGTGCCCGCAAGCTGTTCGAGTGCCGAACGCAACTCGTCTTTGCGATCCCAAAAGAGGTCGAAGCCGTTCTCTTCGATTTGTGAAATGGAGAATCGCAGTCCATGCTCCGTAAACTCTTTGCAGTCTTCGCGAACGACTTCGGTGGGAGAACACGATCGAAGAGCCGAGCCGATTTCAAAAAACTCCTTTGCGTACGATTCCAAATCGACTTGGCACAGTCCCTTGAGCCAATTTAAAATCTCGCGATCGACGTCTGTCGTCGTGGGGGATCGCAAAAATAAGGTGTCCGAGATGATTCCTGAGGCCATGCACAATGCAATACCCTGCTTTGGCTCAATGCCTGACGCTCGAAATTGGCGAGCGACCAACGTACAAGTGGATCCGACTGGCTCATTGATAAATCGAATGGGCTGCGTCGACTTGAGCCCACCGCCCAAACGATGGTGATCGAGCACCTCAAGAATGTCCGCTTCCTCGGCCCCGTTGACGGCTTGGCTAAGTTCATTGTGATCGACCAAAATCAACTGTGGCTTGGGAGGGTTGACGAGATCCGATTTCGCCAGCACACCCACCAATAAGCCCGCGTCGCTTACGACCGGAAATATCGGCTCATTCGACTTTTCCACGATCAATCTGGCCTCATCGACCGGTTGTTTCGCCAGAAGTGCAATGAAATGGTCATCGATGGCCGAATCGATGAATTGGGCTGTTTTGATTCGCATGGTCGTCGTCGCCGTGTCAAAGGGACTTCGAATAACCGTGACGTTGTGAGCTTTAGCAAGATGCACCAGCCCCGTCGACAACGTGTATCCACCCGTAACGACCAATGCGCGCACACCATGCTCAATGGCTGGCAACTGAATCGTCGATCGGTCTCCGCTAACCACGATGAGCCGTTCCGCAGGGAATTTTTGCATGCGTTCCGTGAATCCCCCCGCGCTCATAGCGCCTACCATGACCAGCAATTCGTCGTGCTGGTTAGGATCGATGGAATGCTGAAACTCGCCTCCGAGGACATCGCAAATCTTCTGAAGACTGGTTTTGACGGTACGCGTCTTGAGAGGATCCCCATCGTCTTGAAAGATCAGTTCCATCAAGTCCAGCAACGACAGAATTCCGATCACCTTTTTCTCATCGTCGACGATGGGGATAGCACGAATCTCGTGATCCTTCATTTGCTTGTAAACTTCGTAGAAAACGTCACCGTACTTGGCGGTGATGACCGCGAGTTGGCAGACATCATCGACTTCCGGGCGCACGTCCATGACGATTCGAGGCGCCGGAACTTTCGCTTTTCGAAGAACGTATTCGGTTCGCTTATTGGGCGTGCCGCAACAAGCCGCGACGGCATCGGGCCGACTGGTTTGTTGCAAAAGGTCTGCATAGGCGATAGCGGAACAAATGGCATCGGTGTCTGGGTTGCGATGCCCAAAAACAAGTACACTCATGAGGGATATAACGGTTGAGGCGGGCGGTGAGTTTTTGACTCGGAGTATCGTAGCACAGCTTCAACCGCCCAGTAGCATTACCTCAGCATTACCTCTTGGGTGGGTGCTTTTTTCACATCTTGGCCCATTATTCCGAATATCCGGAACCAACGCTTGACAATGGTGTTCAAAGTGTCGTAATATCATCGTAATGGTCTTTTCTCTCTTTCTACGAGGTAATTGGAATGAAATGTTCTCGAAAAGGGTTCACGTTGGTTGAACTCCTAGTGGTCATCGCCATTATTGGCATTTTGGTTGGACTTTTGCTACCGGCAGTCCAAGCTGCCCGCGAGGCTGCCCGTCGGATGAGTTGCAGCAACAACATGCACAATCTCGCCTTGGCCTTTCACAACTACGAAAGTGCGTTCAAAATGGTCCCTCGGACCGCCAGTGCGATCCAGACGCCTACTCAAGCAACAAATGCTTCAAATTGGCATGGTTACTCAGCGCAGACCATGATCCTGCCTTACATCGAGCAGAAGGCCATCTTCGACAACTTCACATTTAGAGAAGATCATTACAATTTCTCGATCGTTGCTCCAGCTACGATTCCTGCATTGGCCAATGCGCGCAGAAAGCTGCCAATATTCCTTTGCCCCTCCGATCTTCAATACCCATCAGCCCCAAACCCACAGGCTGGCACCGGTTGGGAGCAATCCGATATGGGTTGGAACAACTACGGAGTTAGTGAAGGTTCTAACAACGGTTACGGTTCTTCATTTGGCAATCAGAACGGTTTCTTCAAGCACAACCGAGAAACGCCTTTCTCCGACATCATTGATGGTCTGTCCAATACCATTATGATGGCTGAGTTCAACAAGGGGGATAACACATCCGCGCTATTCTCGGTTGTCAGCGGCGACTTCCCGAATGGGGTTGCATTTCCAAGTAGTTGGACGGCTCAATATCCAACTCAAGCAATGCTAGAAGAGTACGGAGCATCTTGTGTGGCTGCGGGCACAGCTAGTCACAGAAGTACTGCGGGTTTTCGGTGGGTCGCGCCTGGCATGTACAATTCGGAAATAAATACGATTGCACCTCCGAACTGGCGATTTCCCTCCTGTATGAATTGTGGCGGTTGCGGGCAAGGGGACTCTGCTGGGGTGTTTCCAGCCAGAAGCCGCCATCCGGGAGGTGCGATGCACGCTATGGGTGATGCATCCATTCAGTTCATATCGAACAGTATTTCCATCCCAACCTACCAAGCACTCGGTAGTGCTAAGGGTGCTGACGTTGCCAACGTCGAATAAATGTAGGTTGTAACGACACTGATCCGTTTCGTTTGCCCACTCATTCTCAAAAGATGAGTGGGTTTTTTGTTCTAAAAATCCTAGGAGTAATTGAATGTTCATGAAGAAGGTTTGCGCTATCGTCGTTTTCACAATGAGTCTAGCTGTTTCAGGATGCGGAAGCGGCCCCGTCGATGAGAAGATCACCGTGCCATCGTCTGCGATCGAGGCAAGTGTGCGAAAAACCCTCGAAGGGTTTGAAAAATCCGGACAACTCGGAAGCGGAATGACCGCGCTCGAGTCAGACATCAACGGAATCAAGTTATCGGATTCTGCCAAGGCCGAAGCTCTCACCAAGTTGTATCGCGAACTGCAAGGGCTAACGAAACCTGCCGATATCAAGGCAAAAGCCAAGGAAATGATCGGCAAGCTCTAATCCTAGCGCGTTTTCTCCCCCTCGCCCCGCTTCGGCCGCTTCGGGGAGAGGGGGTCGGGGGGTGAGGGGTAGAGCCCTGACATGGTAGCCTCTAGTTCGGTTATTTGTTTGCGCTTGCAAAACGTAGCCAAACATTGAATTCACGATCAAAGAACCACACAAAACACAGTGCAAAACCCCTCACCCCCAGCCCCTCTCCCCGAGTACGGGGCGAGGGGAGCGAGATCAAATAGATGTGGGTAAAGAGTAGGCAAAAAGCTAGCTGGCATGCTTTCAAAAACTTCACCAATCGGAAGTAGAACTAAAAATGACAGATCGGAAACGGCAGACCGTTCTTTTTAGTTTCCTCTGTTTCCATTTCATGGGTTGCGGTAGTCAACCAAACAAGATTGCGCTCGATACGGACACAAAACCGGCAATCAAAAGCACATCAACCCTGTCCCCACAGGTCATTTCAAACGTCGAAAAGTTCTGCGGCGACTGTCATCCGTTACCGCTCCCATCTACCTTTCCAAAAGCGAATTGGCCGGAAGAGGTTCGTCAGGGATTTGATTTTTACATTGAATCCATGCGGACGGATCTCGTCGAGCCAATTCGACAGGATGTGGTTCGCTACTATCAGGACGCCGCACCAGACAAAGTTGTGGTTCCCCGAGCGGATCAGATGAGGGTGGAACGATCGAGCGTTCTGTTTCAAAAAGGTCCAGGGATCAGCCCAACAGAATCGGAGCCTGCAACGGCCCACCTCGTTTGGAATGCATTGCAGAAGTCTATTTACTTCACCGATATGCGAGCCGGGACGCTCCGCGTGTGGACTCCGCCGATTGAGGCCTTGTTCACAGCGAATTCACTTGGAAATGACAGGCTCATTGCGACAGGGCGAAACATTTGCCGAGTTACTTTGTGCGATTGGGATCAAGACGGTATTCAAGACTATTTGTTGGGCGAGTTGGGAAGCTTCCCTGTTGGCGATCATGAATTGGGTCGCGTATCGTTGTTGTTAGGTAAACCCGACGGAAGCGTAGAGTCCATTGTTCTTGCCCAGAACTTGGGTCGTGTTGTTGAGGCAAAACCATTTGACTATGACGACGACGGAGACACGGATGTTTTGGTGGCGGACTTTGGATGGCGGAAAACAGGAGCTCTGAGACTGTTGCGAAACGTGGGTGGTACTAACCTCAACCCCAAGATGGAAGTTGAAACGCTCGACGCAAGGCATGGGGCGGTGGGAGTCGAGGTTGCGGACTTGGACGGTGATTCCAAATTGGATTTTGTGGTTGCCTTCGGTCAAGAGTTCGAGTCCGTGGAAGTGTACACCAACCGAGGCGAAGGGAAATTTGAGCACAAGATCATCATGAGCCTTCCAGATCCATCCTATAATTCTAGCTCGATTCAAGTGGTTGATTTGGACCGAGATGGTCGTTTAGACATTGTGCATACATGCGGCGATACGATGGATGCGATGCTGCCAAAGCCGTATCACGGACTTCGATGGATCAGGAATGTGGGAAATGGTGTCTGGGAGAATCGTGAGTTGGGACTGCTAGTCGGGGCTCTGCAGTCGGCAGTTGCCGATTTCGATGGCGACGGCGACCTGGACATTGCAGCGGTCGGGTTATTCCCTAAAGCGCATCTAGACGGCCCTGGGGCCTATGATTCCATTTGTTGGTGGGAACAAAAGGAGCAGCTTGAGTTTGTTCGCCATTCGATAGAGCGCGACAATTGCATGCATACATCTTGCACAACGGCAGACGTGAATGCGGATGGACGCATCGACTTGATCGTCGGTGAATGGCTGACTGAGGAACGATCGGCGTTTCGCGTTTTCTTGAACTTGCCAGCAGATGTGGGAACACCCTAGCATGAAGGTCAGCTACCACTGGCATAAAGCTAGGTGGCATGCATTCTAGGGTTCCACAATCCGATGGAATTGATTGACTTGAATATCAGTAACGATCTGCTTGATCCCGTCTGGCCATGTGATCTCGGCTTGTTGCAATTGTTCCTCTATCGGGAACGCACAATGCACCACATACGGGTTTTGAGAGAGATAGCTGCCCCCGCCATAAATGATCCGTAAATAACGTTTCTTGTCGGTTTGAAACAGCACCTTGGCACCGATGCAATCGCGATTGGATTTCGTTCCGACAAGTTCCAAGCTACACCAATTTCCTTTTCCGGGCGACTGATTCTCCAAGAGTGCGGCAGGTTGATTCACGTTGGAAAACCCTAGATCCAGGTCTCCATCGCGGTCGTAATCCAACGCGACGACTCCGCGACCTCTCCATTTTTTTGAAAAGTAGTTTGAGGGATCCAACAGTTGCCGGGCAAGCCGACCCTTGCCACTGTTTGTCAAAAACAGAGGGTTTTGTTCCACCGTGTTACCTGGAGGCAGACGTTGCACGTGTCCATTCGCGACTACGATATCCTCGTCTCCATCGCTATCAAAATCAGCAGCAACGGTTCCAAAGGCAACGAACAAGGTTCCTAACGCGGAAACGCCTGTCGACGAAGTAACGTGTCGAAAATTGGAATTCCCATCGTTCTTATAGAGCGCAAATGTCTCGTTCTCGTAGTTGCAAACCCAAATATCAGGTCGAAGGTCACCATCGAAATCGAGAACCGATATCCCCATGCTGCCATTGGATGTGCCGCGTTCATCGAGGGCTGTACCGGAGGCGACACCCATCTCTAGAAACATTCCGCTTCCTTGATTGACATAAAGAAAGTTATTGGTCGTGTCGTTGGCAACATAAACATCTAGCTTGGAATCGTCATTGATATCAACGCAAACCACTCCGAGCCCCTTGCCCTCGGGAACAAGCCCAATCTGCGATGTAACCGACCGAAATGATCCGTCGCCATTGTTCATAAAAACGACATCCTGCAAGCCTGTGAATGCACCGGGTGGACAGACGTCTCGGGTGCCGCCGGACGACTTGCATTCCGGGTTATTCTCGAGGGACCAATCGACGTAGTGGGCAACGTACAAGTCCAGAAAGCCATCGTTATCGAAATCACCAAATCCAGCGCTGGTACTCCAGCTCGAATCGTTCAGTCCAAACGCAGCCCCAAGCTCGATGAACGTTCCATCTCCTTGATTTACGAAAAGCTGCAGGCCTCCAAAACCGGTAACCATCAACTCAGGGAATCCGTCATTGTTGATATCGCCAACCGCGGCTCCATGAGAATAGAACATGGCAGCATCCGAACGGGACGATTTTGCAACATTGGAAAACCCACTGCCGAATTCATTTCGCCACAAAGCACCTGCGAGAGGTGTCAGAGTGTTCGCCTCACCAAACAGTCCTCCGCCAGGAAAAAACAAATCGGGCCATCCGTCGCGGTCGAAGTCCAAGACCGCCAAGCCGCCACCAATCGATTCGATAATTCCAAAACGATTTGATTCCTCGCCATTTCGATACGTGTGCTCGAGCTGAAGTGCTTTGGTGACGTCAGAGAATCGCACTCCATGCTCGACTTTTTCAACGGCTTTGTTCGGAACGCCTGTCGCTGGACCATTGGCCGAGTTATTGCATCCAAGCGTGCACAGAAGCCAAATCAAAGAAAAGACAACAGCCGCGAGATCGCTATTAAGCCAGCGGCAAGATGAAAGATAAAGGTTAAAACGGAGGGTAGGATGGGACCATTGTCCCGTCCGAACAATGGATCGGGACAATGGTCCCAATCTACTTTTGGTAGTTTCCAATCTTCCGCTCGCCTTGAAACTCACTAAATGTTTGAACACTTTTTTCTCATCGCCACCGTAGCGTAGCAAAGGCGGGCGGAGCCTGCATTTCAGAGGGTTCCAAGCCAAAGACTTGAAACCAGTGGATGGCGATCTGCGATGAGTTGCAATTTTTTGCACCTATTTTTTAACAAACGATCGGTGGTATGCGGCAAGTTTAAGATCTTCGGGAGAGGGATCTTTTTTTCCTTGATAGTAGTCGGCAAGCGTCAAATGTGCCTCCGAGTTCTTGGGGTCATACGAAAAAACGCTTTGGAGCCAAAAGACCCCAGCTCTTTCGGATTCATGTTCGAGAACAATCTTTCCTATCATGATTCGCGATTTCGTATCTTGCGGATTCCTACGAAGTGTTTCCATCAACCCAGTAACTTGGTCCAGGGCCGAACGGGCGGTTCGCGTTATTTCAAAATTCTCTTCGGCTTCTTTCTGCAACCCAAGTCCTCGCAGTGCGACGGCATAGGAGTATCGTCCCGTCGAATCAAGTGGATGCACCTTGAGAGCGGACTCTAGGTACTTCCTTGCCTCGGGAAAGTTGCCAAGCTCCGTCTCAATACTACCAAGTTCGGATGCAGCGACAAATCTCTCTGGAAACTCGTCAACCGCATTTTGGGATTGAATCAAGGATTCGAAACTTGAATTCAGGACTTCTATTAAGAGGCTCCGAGCGGTCTCTGTTTCGCCAAGTGCCTTGTAGCAACGCGCCATTCCCGTTTTTGCAGCCAATGCAGTATCACCCACGTTGCAAATTTGAAAGAGCTTGAGGGCCTCATCTGGGCGGCGTTGATCCAGTATCACTCGGGCTAGGTTGTAAGTCGCTTTGTGAAAATTCGGGTCCTTGGCAATCGCTTTTCGATATTGCGATTCCGCTTCCGAAGCCTGGTACATGTGCTCGTTGATTCGTCCAATTCGATAGTGAGGAACAGGGTCCCAAGGAGCGTTTTGTTCCCACCATTTCAAAAGCTCTAACGCATGATCAAATCTCGATATCGTGGTCAGACCATTGGTGTAAGCATCCACAACTTCACCAAAATCACCTTCTCTCGAATCAAGCCAGTCGTTCATCTGTTCTTCCATATCAACGCTAAACCGACCAAGACTAGCGAAAGCAAGGGTCTGTTCCCGCTCCAGTTTTGACGGGTCAAATCCTTTGTTGTAGGCTGCTTTTAGGAGGTTCGCCATTTTGTCAAGATTGCCTCGTTGCCTTTCCGATTTCGCTTGCAGAAAATCCGTCTCGGCGTTGGATGAGCTCAATCGGCGAGCGGTTGCCAACCACCCATCGGCGGAATCAAGCTTCTTGGAAGCAATTGCATTTTTCGCCATCGAGTTCGTAAACCCAACGATTCCGCCGCTCCATAGAAATGCAATCAACAAGCAAACAAGCACTAAAGAAAGGGTAACAGGCCGCCCAAAATAAGCTTTTTTGCCATTTCCTTGTTCTAGCGATCTTTTGCTCGATTTAGTTCGGGCTACTTTTTGGTTCAAACGTGCCATTGTGGATGAAGAAGAGGGCTGCAAAACCGAAATAGAAATTGCTTCTCTCTACGATACAGTAGTCGCTCAAAAGGCGAAACCATGAGCTCCCCCAATCTAGGCTTCTTAGACACAGCCGACAAATGGTGCAGGCACGCTCCGCCGTGCCGTTCGCCAAAAGTAGCAGGCACGCTCCGCCGTGCGTGCCGTTCGCCGTCGAGCTTTTGCCAGGATTCCAGGTGGAAGGCACATGGAATGTGCCTACTACTTGGTGGACGGCACATGGAATGTGCCGACTACTTTGACTTTGGTCGTACCTACAGAAGATCTACAGATACGCTAGAATGGTTTCCTCACGCTGAAGTCTCAGTTTCACAAGGATCCCAATTATGAGTAGTGTCGCACAATCCCATTTGCTCCCCGAAGTTGAAGCATTTTTGAGCCGCAATCATTTCCCCAGCTTTGTTGGGGGCAAGGATTTCGAATCGCGTTCGGGAGATACCGTTTCCACTTTCGATCCTGGCTCCGGAGATAAGCTTGGAGACATTCATGACTTGAATGCGACGGAAGTTGACCTCGCCGTCGATATCGCCGCCGCTGCGTTTCCCGCGTGGTCGCAACTGCCGCACGAAAAGCGTTCGGCAATCTTGCTGCGACTAGCGGATGCAGTAGAAGAACGCAAGGCGATCATTGCCCAAATTGAAGCCCTCGACGCGGGTAAGATTGAGGCGCAAGCACGAGGGGACGTTCAAAACTTCGTCGATACTCTTCGATACTTCGTCAAACTCTCGCAACAAGTTGAAACTCGAACCAAGCTCGAAGTGGCCGGCCATGAGGCTTGGAAGTATCGGCAACCGTGGGGTGTCTGTGCGTTTATCTTCCCCTGGAATTTTCCTTTTCTGTTGATCGGTTGGGGGATATCGCCTGCGCTTGCTGCCGGCAACACGGTCGTGATCAAGCCCGCCGAAGACACCTCGCTCTCGGCCCTCTACCTGGCTCACTTGGCAAAAGAGATTGGCGTTCCGGACGGCGTGATCAATGTTGTGACTGGTCGCGGCGCAACCACTGGAGCAGCCCTTTCCAGCAACGCCAAAATCAAACGCATGTCCTTCACCGGCTCTCCGGAAGTTGGACGCATGGTGGCGGAAACCTGCGGCCGTAACCTTGTTCCAGTGAAACTAGAACTGGGTGGCAAAGGTGCTGCCGTGATTTTCAATGACGTAGATGTTACCGACACTGCCGAAAAGCTTGTCGGCGCGATTACGTTTCATACAGGACAAGTTTGCTGCGATGCAACGCGTTGGCTGATTCAACAAGACATCTATGATGAATTTGTCAGCGTTTGTGTTGATCGGTTAAAGAATGTCCGAATCGGCCATCCGCTCGATCCGAAGAGCCAGATGGGGCCTGTCGTCAATGCCAAGCAATGCAAGCGAGTTCTGGGATATCTCGACAAGGGAAAAGCCGAGGGAGCAACATGCTTGCTGGAAGGCGGTCCGGCGACTGTCGATGGATATACCGGGAATTATGTTAAACCCGCTTTGCTTGCCGGTTCACTCGACAATGTTGCCGCCCGTGAAGAGATCTTTGGTCCAGTCGCCTTTTTGACTAAGTTTGCTAACGAACAAGAGGCGATTCAAATGGCGAACAACACCGATTATGGTTTGGCAAACAGTGTTTGGACGAGCGACCTGACCAGAGCTGCACGCGTGGCAGAAGCGATGACGGCGGGCAACAGTTGGATCAACGCTCACAACGTCTTTCCGCACGGTGTTCCCTATGCGGGCGTCAACAAGAGCGGCATGGGAGGTGGTGTTCTATCGATTGAGACGTTGATGGACTACTACCGATGCACTTCGGTGGTTCGACCGTTGGGAACGTAAATGAGCCAACCAAGATACCTGATCCATCCACGCGATGAGATCATGCACACGATGGACCGCATCTATCGATATCGCATGACGACGACGTCCGGTGGCAATCTTTCGATTCGAGATGAGACAGGCGATATCTGGATTTCGCCTGCCCGCGTCGATAAAGGCAACCTCACGCGGGGCGATATCGTATGTGTGCGATCCAATGGAGCGATCGAAGGGTTGCACCCACCGTCTTCGGAGTTTCCGTTTCACAAAGCGATCTATGAAGCGAGACCGGATATTCGAGCGGTGGTTCATGCGCACCCAGTCGCGCTGGTCGCATTCAGTATTTGTCGTCAAACACCCAACACGCGTTTGTTTCATCAAGCTCACTCGGTGTGCGGCAAGGTTGGCTTCGCGCCCTATGCTTGCCCTGGCAGTGAACAATTGGGGCTGAATATTGCGGCGACGTTTCGAGAGGGATGCGACAGCGTTATTCTTGAGAATCATGGCGTCGTGGTCGGTGGTGATTCGTTGCCAAAAGCCTTCCAGCGATTTGAAGCGTTTGAGTTCGCGGGCAAAACGACGATCAAAGCTCGCCAACTCGGCAACGTTCTGTACCTGGATGATGCCAAGCTCGAGCAGGCTGCTGAGCGAAGCGTGGATTTCGAATCGTACGATCCACCGGCTGCAACCGGCAAGGAACGAGAGCTGCGTCGCCAACTGCGAGACTTTGTGCGTCGTGGCTGCCGCCAACGATTGTTAATCAGCACAGAGGGAAGCTTTTCGGCAAGGGTCGATGCAAACTCATTTCTCATTACTCCCACGCAGCACGATCGCGAACTGCTGAATGTAGAGGATCTTGTTTTGGTTAGTGGGTTCCGTCGTGAAGCCGGAAAGCTTGCAAGTCGGGCTGCTAAGGCGCACCAAGCGATATACGAGAAACACGCCGGCGTGCAGGCAATCGTATTTGCCCACCCCGTGAACGCAACCGCCTTTAGCGTGACCGATTCCGTTTTCGATGTTCGAACCATTCCTGAAAGTTATGTGTTTCTTCAGGACGTCAAACGAGTACCCTACGGAACGCAGTACCGCGATGGACAGATTGCGTCGTTTGTTTCGGAATCTTCGCCAGCGGCAGTTCTTGAGAACGACGGAGTCATTGTGACCGGCCGGAGTGTACTGGACGCGTTCGATCGGCTCGAAGTTCTCGAGTCGACCGCAGAAGCTGTCATCAATGCTCGAGCGATAGGCGACATCTCAACCATGTCCGACGCGGTGATTGACGAACTGCGCGCCGCGTTTAAACTCGCTTAGGATCGTGCGATTTTACAGATCGGCCAACATAGCGGCAAGTTCTGCGTCCATGTCCGAGTCGCTCGAAGTCGCTTCGGCTGGCGCATCCAAGGAAGACAGCAGATTGTCCAGTTCATCATC
>CAMBSL010000178.1 GCA_945870455.1 Pirellula staleyi DSM 6068
TTTAGGATTCGCAAGTCTTCTTGCATTCTCGCGGCATGTTCGTAATGTCGGCCCGCCGCAGCCCGAACCATCAACGCCTCGACTCGAAGCAGCACCTCCGTTGACATCGCGTTGAGGAACTGAAGTCCTTTTTCGACTTGTGCTGCATACTGTTGACGACTGCAGGTCCGAAGACAAGGTGCGATGCAAGTGCCGATCTCTTGACGCATACAGCCAGCTCGCATCTCCACATCGAACAATTGCAATTGATCGGTGAACAACATGGGGGTCTTCTGGCTGCAATCACGCAACAAATACAAGCGATTTAAGATCTCGACGGCTCGATGGAGATTGCCCATTCCGTAAAACGGCCCCTGACAGCTTTTGGCATTTGGCTCAAAATCTCGGCTCAGATAAAAGTGCTCGGCGGGCGAGTTGCCCATGCATACAAACGCTTGCTGTTGACGCTTGGGCATACCAACGACGTTCAGACGAGGTTGAAACCGGCGGATCAACGTTTGCTCTCGCAACAGCGCAGCAAAGTCGCTCGGTTGCTTTTCCCAAACGATGGTTTCGGCCGATTGAACAATTCGGCCAGCCTTTTCGTCGGTGTTGTTCGGCATGAAGTAGCTGAGCAAGCGATTTCGGAGCAGCTTGGATTTTCCGACGTAGATCAATCGCCCAGTCGCATCTAGCATTCCGTACACGCCCGGCACTTTAGGCGCGTGACGAGAGACGAGCGACTTGAGCTCGTCCGTCCGCTCCGACTCGATGCGGGCCAACGTGGCAATTGGATGGGGCATCAACGCGTCGTGACCGAAGTCGACAAAGGGTTCGTGCCATTTTGCGTCCATGCTCGTTCAACTCCTGAAACCACTCCATAGTATAGATCCGAGCATTATGCCTGTTTTGGTGGTACAATCCAAGAGCATAGAAACAGAGTCCACACGAATCATTTGCTCAATCGAACCACAGACGAAATGCGCGCAATTCAAATTTCCGAACCGAAAACACTTCGTCGCATCGAGATCGACAGTCCGGAACCGCCGGGCGAAGGCTTTGCGCTCGTCAAAACGCATCGCATGGGCGTTTGCGGAACGGACATCAGTTGCTATTTAGGTAAATTCCCGTTTTTCGATTTTCCGAGAATCCCGGGACATGAGTTAGGCGTTGAGGTACTCGCGGTCGGTCCGGGGGTGTCCCATGTTTCGGTCGGCGATCGATGCAGCGTTGAACCGTACATCAATTGTGGACATTGCTATGCATGCCGACGCGGTTCCGGTAACTGCTGCTCGAACCTCAAAGTAATCGGCGTGATGATGGATGGCGGACTGTGCGATCAGTTCTTGATCCAAGCAAACAAACTCCATCCTTCCTCGGTTTTGACCATGGATCAGTTAGCGCTGGTCGAAACGCTTGCCATAGGATGTCACGCGAACGACCGAGGTGGTGCCGGGCCGGATGACCATGCGCTGATTATCGGCGCCGGTCCAATAGGTCTTGCGACTTTGGAGTTCACCCGTTTGTCGGGCGCTCAAGTAAGTGTGATGGATATGAACCCTACGCGACTGGAATTTGTTGCTTCCAATTATGGGATCAAGAATGCCGTTTTGAACAAAGGGGACGCGACGGAATTTGAAAGGATGCACCGAATCACAGGGGGCGACATGTTCTCGGTGATCATTGACGCGACAGGGAATAGGCACTCGATGTCGGGCGCATTCCAGTATCTTGCGCCGACCGGTACATTGGTTTATGTCGGTATCACCACCGAGGAGATCTCGTTCAAGCATCCTCAGATGCATCGCCCCGAAGCAAACTTGTTAGCGTCTCGCAACGCATTGCCAAACGACTTCACACGTATCATCGGCTTGATCGAGACCGGCGTGATCAAGACCGAGCCATGGATAACACATCGAACGACCTTTGAGGGAGTCCTGAATGACTTCGAGTCCTTTACGAAACCAGAAACCGGCGTACTCAAGGCGCTCATTGAGTTCTGATGGAAACGCAGCCTACCAAAGTCAAAGTAGTAGGCACATTCCATGTGCCGTCCACCAATAAGCGGCACGCTAGGTTACCTGGAAAACACCGTTCGTCGACCTGAAAGGGCAATAGGTCAAGTTCTTTTCGCCCTTTCAGGGCAACGGTATTTGGTGTGCGGCTACCCAGGGTGGCGCCTCGCTCTACCCTGGTATACGTTGTGAAAGCCCGTTGGGCTAAGTCTCGCTCAACCTCTTAGAGAATTTTCCGCAACCGGAAGATCTAGGAGATATATTTCAGACGCCCCGAACGGGGCATTAACATCGAATCGATCTGTCGCCCAAGGAGGCGATTATTCGCTCTGCCCTGGGCTAGTTTGTGACAGCCCTTTGGGCCAGAACAATATTTCACTCTTCAAAAAAGGACATCAACCCAAGGCAAAACCAGATGTGCCAATTCCCGTCTAGGCAACCTTGCGAGCCCGGCGTCGTTTCGCAATTCCAGTTAGACCAATCCCAGCCAATCCAAATAGTACCAGCGTCGTCGGTTCAGGAACAGCAGCAACCCCTTCCAGCGTCGCTGTTAAACCGGTCGAACCGTAAAAATTTCCGCCGGGCATACTCACAACAAAGTCGATGGTATCATTCGTTGCAAGAACAATACCTGACAAATTAATGCTAGGGTTATCAAGGGTTGAAGTGTAAATTGTGTCAACTCCATTCTTGAGAATGTATTTTAACGCATGACCACTTGTGTAATTTGCATCTAACGCTTCCCACGCACCGGTGATTTTATAAACACCCGCATTCGTCGTGGTGAATCGCAGAACAGCATCGGCAAGCGGACCGACGTTTCCAGTACCTGCAATTCCACCCGCGTGCATCAAAATTTGAGAAGGATCGAGCGCAATATCCGCCGTAGCCGACACAGGGCCGTTGGACGTATTCACCACAATGGCTGGGATACTTCCACTGGCGTTATTTTTACTCCAACCTTGCAATGCAGTATTGACTGGGCTCAGCCAAGCGTCTGTATGATCCGTGTCCGCAAATTGAACAAAGCTTCCGAGAACTGGTGCGCCATTCAAAATTGTGCCATGACCTGCCTTAAAGTTCGAGAACGCAGCGACTTGGCTGCCACCCGACTCGTGTGTCACAAAAGCACTGTTGGCGTTGTAAACCCAAGCCGCGGATGCGGAGTTGGACCCCACAATGCTCATCACCAAACAAGCAACTAATCCAAACAGAACTCTCAAGATGAACCTCCCATAAAAATCAAATGTTTTGTCAGAGCGTAAGGGCGTCAATGGCATCCCAACGACACGGTTGGTTGAAAATTACCAGAATCGAATGGCGTCGTCAAGCAGAATGCATTCGTAAAACCGGACAACTCCCCATTCCTACGAAATATGTCGGCAACGCGTGTCCAACGCCCCGGATGGGGCATCAATATTAAAGCCCAGGACAAAGCGACAATTCGCTCTGCCCTGGGCTATGTTGTGAAAGCATGTTGGGCTAGATCAACTTCTCTTCAGGAAAGGACCTTAGGCCTCGGCAAAACCGCATGGACTAAATTCAGCCTAAGCAACTTTGCGAGTCCGACGTCGTTTCGCAATTCCAGCTAAACCAATCCCACCCAACCCAAAGAGTGCCAGTGTCGTCGGTTCAGGAACACCAGTAAGTGTTACTCTTAATCCCGTCGTATCGTAGTCGATGCCGCCATTGGAACTTACAACAAAGTCGATGGTATCACCATTTGCAAGTGAAATATTTGTCAAGTTAAAGTTAGAGGTGGCATCGCTGGTGTCAGTGAAAATGGCCGTTCCGTTCTTAAGAACGTAGTTAATTGTTGAACCGATATCTAACGACTTCCAATCGCCGATTACTGAATAAATACCTGCATTCGACGCAGTGAATCGCAAAACAGCATTGCTTATTGGCGCGTCGCCTGTCTTGCCTGAAGTTCCACCCGGGTGCATCAAAATTTGATAGGGATCGACTTGACCTATCGGGGCGTTGGTTGTGTTGACCACAACGGCAGGGACAGATTGAGAGTTTATGAAAGTCCATCCTTGGACTTCAGGACGGCTGATCCAATTGTCCGTATGTAGAGTTGGCGCAAATGGTGTGAAATCTCCGAGAGTCGTGCCGGTACCCACCATAAAGTTCGAAAACGCGGGAGCAACGTTGTTGCCATTATTCGCTAACTCGAAGTCCTTGAACTGTGAGTTGGCATCGTAAATCCAAGCCGAGAAGGCGGCGTTAGAAGCCGCAAGGCCGAACATCAAACAAGTAACCAATCCAAACAGAATTCTCATGATTGACCTCTTCTACAGATTAAAGACTCTTGCAGACCATTGGTGCGTTCCTGGAATCCCAAGCAACAACGCTTGATACTTTGATGTTATTAGATGCGATGGGTGTCGTCAATCAAAATGCATGCATAAAACCGGCACGACTTCGATGCTGTTTCGGCCTCGGTCTGTCCTCGATAAGGAAAGCAGTTCGTAAAGGATAAATCGAGCGCATTAATTTTTACCAAGGGTACGCAAGCGTCCTTTGAATTTATTGTAATCGTATTGATCGATTTGAGATTTTTTTCGATTAAGTGACATTAGTTTACCTTGCAAGTAAAAAAGGTGGAAAAGTCCGCAACTAGATCCAAGGAAATCGAATTTCACAGCAACACCGATTTGGCACAGCCGACGAAATTAAAAAGTAGTAGGCACATTCCATGTGCCGTCCACCTGGAATCTTGGCAAAAGTTCGACTGCGAACAGCACGGCGGAGCGTGCTTGCAACTTTCGTCGGCTGTGTCAAATATGTCACGTGCATTTTGCCCCTTCAGGGCAACGGGATTTCAGGTGCGGGTACCCAGGGCGGCGCTTCGCTCTGCCCTGGGCTATGTTGTTTAAGCCCGTTGGGCTAAGTCCGTTCAAGCTCTGAGAACTTTTTCGGCGACCGAAAGATCTCGGCAACACGCGTCCAACTCCCCGAATGGGGCATCAACCACTTAGCTCTGGGGTAAGCTGTGAAAGCTCGTTGGGCTAGCTGAGCTGCATGAATTTTTCTAAGGCCAAACGGTTGGAGCGAAAAGCAATGCGATCGAGTATGACTGTAGATAGGTCGGTCCAAATCCAGGCCGATACCTCAGATGACTCAGCCTGAATCGCTTGGCCCGAAGCGACTTTGGAATAAAAGAAGATATCGATTACGGGGTTGACGATCCCTTGGTAGACGTACCTATTAGGGGCCGTCATGAGATAGGATAAGTCACCGACCGAAATGCCGACCTCCTCTAAAATCTCACGACGAACCGCAAATTCAGCGGTTTCATTTTGGTCAATGAATCCACCTGGCATCCCAAGCAAACCCTTGCCAGGATCTCGCGCTCGCTCGATGAGCAAGACCTGGCCCTTCTCATTGGTGATAACTGCGCCAACGGCCGTGACGGGTCCAAAGAAGCTCGTGTAATGGCAAGCCTGGCATCGAAAAGGGCGATCGACCGCATTGGGTTGGCGCGGACGACCACACCTAGGGCAAAAACGGTAGGCTGCTGAGAGTTCCATCGATAATAATCACTATGCCGCGCGGCGAATCGCTCCCGAGTTGCTAAGACCGAGCGGCAACGCCAATGGCTGATCGTCCGTGACAACCAATTGAATCGCGATGTGACGCGATGCGTTGAGGAGAATCGGGCTCTTCAGATTTGCTGTCAACGTCAAACCGCTCTTGCTGACGATGCTCAGCACATACAATTGATCCTCGGTGTGAAGATGCAAAAGTGCGAGGTCACGTTTGTTTGCGTGAACACGATAATTTGGGGAAAATCGACGAGGGCTAACAACCGGCAAGGCGACGTTCGCCAACGCCACCGACTGCAACCAAGCCACCTCCTCATTTTCCTGGCTCGACAGCAAAACCCAGTGGCGGCAGGTTTCAAAACCGATCAATCCATGTGGCATGAGCAACATGTCCGAGTGATTGATGTCCATTTTCCCAAATCGCGAAGACTGAATTTGCATGACGTCACCATGGACCAAAATTTGACCGATGTGCTACAATCGTTGCTATCGGCAATTGAATGTTTGCCGCGTGAGTGCATTTTGAACTCGCAACCAGTTTTCAATCACCGGCTCCCGCCACCAACGATTTTTAAATTTGATGAGTGATAGCAATCTACTGTTAAGTCGCATCGGCGCGGTCCGTGTTCGTTTGGTCTCATTACGAGACGGTCTTTGACTACGCTAACAAAGTCGAAGAAATAGGAAAACGGGAAGAGCTCATGTCCGGACCCAGTTTTTGGGACAACTCGGACAAAGCACAGCAAATTGTCCTTGAACTGAAGAGTTTAAGGTCAATCGTCGAGCCCTTGCGACAAGCCATTCAATCGTGCGATGATTTGACTGAGCTAACAAGCATGATTGATGAGGAACCTGCCGTCGCGGGCGAAGTGGAGCCGGAAGTTGGCAAGCTCGAAAAGGCGGTCGAACAACTCGAGCTCAAGGCCTTGCTCAATGGTCCGATGGACGAGTGCGGAGCGATTCTTTCCGTGCATGCCCGCGAGGGTGGTCTCGACGCCAACGATTGGGCGGAAATGCTCCTCGGCATGTATATCTCGTGGGCTCAGAAAAACGGATTCACCGCTGAGTTGGTTGACCGTTCCGACAACGAAGGAGCTGGCATCACTCAAGCGACCGTGATCATTCGCGGCCCGTCCGCCTACGGATATTTGAAAGGTGAGGAGGGGATCCATCGCTTGGTTCGTATCAGTCCGTACAACGCGGAAAGCAAACGTCAAACAAGCTTTGGGGCTGTCGACGTTTCGCCGGAGGTAGACGATACAGTCGAAGTCGAAATCAACGAGAAGGATATTCGTGAAGATGTCTACCGCGCGTCGGGTGCTGGTGGTCAACACGTGAACAAAACGAGTTCGGCGATTCGCTTAACTCACATCCCTACTGGGATTGTTGCTCAATGTCAGAGCGATCGCAGCCAGCACAAGAACCGTGCTCAAGCCTGGAAAATGCTGCGAGCCAGATTGGCTCGCGTCGAAGAAGAGAAACGCGAAGCCGCACAAGCGACCAAGTACCAGAACAAAACAATTACCGGCTTTGGATCCCAAATTCGAAATTATTTCTTGCACCCGGATCAACGTGTCAAGGATTCGCGAACGGGTCACCAAATCGGCAACTTCCACGCGGCCATGGATGGTGAGATCCAGGGATTCCTAGAAGCGTTTCTGAAATATCGAATGGTCAGCGAAACGAGCAAGGAATGAATGCCACGGCTTCGTTGTCGTCCGGCTTGTTGTGTGTTCGCTATCGTAGGCTTGGCGATCGTCTTGCACACGAGATTGGAACGATCGATGGCGATTCGTTTTATCCCGTCCTCGAGTCGATCGAAGGGACCCCTGTCGATGCGTGGCCTGCGAGTCCACCCATGCAACAAATCGTCGAAGAATCGATTGGAGCAAGCTTGAGTCCCGTTTTGTTGGGAGTCGGCTTGTCCGGAAACGGACATTGGTCGATCGCGATCGAATCGCAGAATACATCCTCGCTGAAATTCGACGTGGCTTGCAAGAACTCAAAACCGTCTCTTTGGTTCGGATCGAAATATCGTGTCTCGACCGAATGGGTTGTCGCGAATGCGATTGATTCTAAAATCGAACTGAGCCATTCGAAACGCGAATTCGTTCCAGCCAGGCTCCAATTGCTCGCAACCATTGGGCAGCTTAGATATGATGAATCGAACCGGACGATCGCGATCGTTCCCGCATCGGATCCCGAGAAAAAGCTTACGCACCGCTGGTGCTATCGGATTGGCATTGGGTAACGACTATGAGCACGAATCTCAACGGACAATTGTTTGCTCGACAAATCCGAATGCTGCGAGGATTGCGAGTGCGACTGAATCAGTTGGAGCGTTCTCGATCTGTCGACAAACATTCTCTCGAATTGAAGCGCAACGAGGCGACCGCTGCCTTTTCGGATCAACAAAGGCGAATGCAGAGAGAACACTTTGACGACTGGCGTAAAGCCATCACCGATTGGGATTCGCAACTTGAAAAGCAGATGGCGATAGCCGAACGCGAAACGCTTCAGAATATCCTCAACGAGAAGCAAAAATCGAAACGACTCAAGTCGGATTTCAACCAAAACAAGGCGAAAATCAAGAGCGAAAACGAAAATGCTTCCGATGCACTTAAGAAAAAACTCGACGATACGAAGTCGGCGTTGATGAGTGCGCGAGATAGCATCAAAGCCAAATTGGAGGCGGAACGCATTGCGGTGGATCAGCACATGGAGGAGTGCCGCGAATGGGTCGGGATTCGAACCGGTGTGGTCGACTTGCAAAACCTTTCAGCCAATCTTTCGGCCGAAAACTCCAAAGACGTTTTGGCTCTTTCCGATCTAAATCAAATAGGCAAGCAATTCGAGATTCAAAAAAAATCGCTTGCTAGAGACATCCAACGAATGCAATCCAATCCGGTAACCAAGATGCTTGGTTCGTATTGGTTTCTGGCGTTCGGCCCAATCCTCGGTGCACTAAGCGCGTTCATCGTTTGGTCACTCGGGGTAGGCCCAATCCTAGTAGCCGTGGTTGGTCTCGTTGGCTCAATCGTTTTCGCTGCGATCCTCCATTTTACGACTGCGCCTTTGGTAACACGCACGATTCGTCGCATGTTTCCGGCGGTTGTCCAGGACGAACAGTTCGCATATCTCATCCTCGCCCATGGGCGTCGCATCGCAGAAAACAACTGTCAAAACGAAATCGTTCGACACGAACATCAATGCGCTGCGAACCAGCAAAAGCTGGATGAAAAGTATCGTGAAGATCGAATCCGGCTTTTGAATGCGTACACCGCCCAGGCCGAGACTCTTACGGCCTCAAGCCGTCAAAAACGCGGTGTTTTAGCTGCAAATCGAAAAGAACAGCAACGAAAAACCAATTCGGACCAAGAGCCTCGCGTCGACTCGCTAACCAATCAACACGAAAAGTCCAAAGAGAAGTGGAAGCGGGAACGAAAATCTTTTTTTGCGAATCTTGAGGATGAGTTTCAGCGTTCGCAGAAATTCTCCGTGCAACGCTGGTTGAATGGTTGCGATCGTTCGGCAAGACGAATGCGGGCCCTTCAGAACGAAACTCTTGAAGCCTTTCCTCATTGGGATTCTCAACGCTATACCGATGGCAATTGGCCACGAGTCAGCGATTCTTTGGCATGGAAACTGGGTGAGATTCGACCGCACGAACACCTGCAATCCGAGATCGACGATTTGAATTTTTCGAACGAGGCTTCGGAGCAGCCTTGGTCCATTTTTTACGATTTGTTGTCGCATGGTGCATTGGTTTTGGAAACACATCCCGAATGCAAAGGCGCTTCGGATCGGATGGTTCGCAACACTCTGCTTCGAGCGGTAACATCGGTTCCTGCGGGCAACTTGAATGTAACGATCATTGACCCCGAGGGTTTGGGCAAGCAGTTTTCCTGGATCATGTCGTTGGCCGACGTGGATCCCTCGTTAGTAAACCACCGAGTTTGGACGCAGCCACTGCATATCTCCGAACAACTTGCGAACGCGGCTCGGCATGTCGAAGACATCATTCAGCAGAGTCTCCGCAATCGGTTTGCGAACTTGATCGAGTACAACAAGAGCGCTGGCCCGATGGCGGTTCCCTACCGACTCATCGTCTGGTCCAACTTTCCGTTCGGTTTGGATGATCACTCCTGGCAATCTCTTTGTTCGATAATGTCATCCGGTGGAAAGTGTGGCGTAGGAGTCATCCTTCAAGTTTCCGATACGTACGTTTGGCCGACATTCGCCGACCGTTCGAAGCTCGATGAATTTGGCTTGCGGCTCAAATTGGCAGCCCTACCGAGCCAAGTCGTGGATTCCATCGCCAGCGATCCCTCGGTTGCGATCACCATCGATCATCCTGAGTTGTCGATGTACCGTGTGTTGCCCGAGCAGCCACCCTCGGAGGAACGAATCCAAGAGATAATGGAACATCAAGTTGCCTCGACACTCAATTTGGGCAAACGTGTTGTACCGTTTGAGTCGATTGAAATACCGGGTACCGAACAACAAATGACATCCAGTGCCGAGGGGCTATCGATTCCATTGGGCATTTCGGATGCGGGACGCGTTCAGTCTTTGAAATTAGGAATGGGCACAGCCCAGCACGTGCTGATCGCAGGGAAAACGGGTTCGGGGAAAAGCTCTTTGTTGCACACTTTGATTACAAGTGCTGCCATGAAATACTCGCCAGAACAGTTGCGTCTCGTTCTCCTCGACTTTAAGAAGGGGGTGGAGTTTCAAGTCTATGCCGAGACGATGCTTTCTCATGCGGATATCATCGGAATCGAGAGCAAGCGCGAGTTCGGTGTTAGCACGCTCGAGTATTTGGATCGCGTGCTGCATGCTCGCGGGGAAGCGTTCCGGCAATGGGGAGTGCAAGATTTGCCGAGTCTTGCCAAGAAATATCCACAGCATGGTTTGCCGAGAATCTTGGTTCTCATCGATGAGTTTCAGGAGTTGTTTGTCGAGGATGACAAGCTTTCGCAACAAGCGTCAATGCTGATGGATCGCATTGTTCGTCAGGGGCGATCGTTTGGAATCCATCTCATATTGGCTTCGCAAACGCTGGGCGGGGCCTACTCGTTGCCGCGCACAACGCTTTCCCAAATGGCGATACGGATTGCATTGCATTGCGATAGCTCCGATGCCATGTTGATACTCAGCGAAGACAATACCGCAGCAGAACGATTGAGGCACTCTGGGCAAGCGATTTACAACGATGCTGGGGGCAGGTTCGAAAGCAATTCGAATTTTCAAGTCGCCTATGTTGAAAAAAATGCTCAAGTAGAACGCTTGGTCGGGCTCAAGAAATATCCGATTCCGCACTCGCCGACAACCAACGCGTTGGGAAGGCAGATTGTTTTCGAAGGACATAAGCCAGCCATCTGGGATGAGGCCAGTATTGCCATGGCTATGGCCGATTTGCACATGGATGACGCATCGTTGCCTATGATTTTGGGCGAGAGTGTCTCGATCGATCCGCCGATCATCAAGTCCTTGTCGCGAAGCGCTGGTCGCAACGTGATGGTCGTTGGGCAAGACGAATCGATCGCTGCTGCACTCTTGGCGAGCTTGGTAGCAGGTTTTTCGTATTTGGCTCCTGCGATGGATCGATCCTCGGACCAGCCCTCGGTTGTGCTTCTGGACGGTTCGCGAAATGAAGATGAGTCTCTGCGAAGGCTGATTGGGCAGTTGGCGAACAACAAACGACTTGTGCAAATAACCGATGTGCGCAGTATCGTCTCGACGATGGAAGCGATCAAAATTGAACTGGACCGACGTAGCGCCGCTCCCGATCAAGCGCATCCATCGATGTTGGTTGCGGTCGTCAATATTTCTCGATTTCGAGAACTGCGACGAATTGAGGAGTATTCGTTTGGTGAGGCTGGGGGTGGTAGTCCGAAGCCGGATGCGGTCTTGGCGGACCTGATGCGAGACGGTCCAACTTTGGGCATGCATGGTTGGCTATGGGCCGACAGCGCTGCAACGTTAACGCGCTGGATTTCGAGGCAGTCGCTGCGTGACATCGAGCTTCGAATACTGATGCAAATGAGCGCATCGGATTCCAATCAACTCATCGATACGAACGCAGCCAACCGGCTCGACCGAGTTGTGGCTTTGGTCCACGACGACATCGAAGGGAAAGCGACCAAGTTTCGACCATTCGAATTGCAAAACGTCTTAAACAAAATTCGTGGAGATTTCGAATCGCAAGATGGCTAGTGCTCTGTCCAACTTAGATTTTGGGGTTGGCGAAAAATTGTAGAACGATTGTCCTCAATCGTTTTGCAAGCAATTGAGGACAATTGCTCTATTCTTCAACCCCCATTTTTAATCTGGACAGAGCACTAGTGCTTTGTCCAACTTAGATTTTGGGGTTGGCGAAAAATTGTAGAACGATTGTCCTCAATCGTTTTGCAAG
>CAMBSL010000179.1 GCA_945870455.1 Pirellula staleyi DSM 6068
TCGCTGCTTTCATCAAACTGATCGTTGGAAGACTTGTTCTCGATATGCGGTCGCATGTTGATAAAGTGGCCACCGCTCAAGTAGCGTCCACGAACATCTTGAAAGACGAAAACGTAGCGATTTTTCTCGAACTCAGGGCTTGGGCCAAGTCGTGTCTTGTACTGCGAAAGTCCGTATGGACCCACGTTATAGGGTGTGCGCGAAAGAAGGATTGGATACTGGCGACTGGGATCCGCATCGTTGGGTTCGTAGATGGACGTAAAGAGCTCGACACCATCGCGCATTCGAATACGGACTTCGGATTTGTTGTAGTTTGCCCGAATGAACTCGGCTCGCTCGTCCACCGTAGTACTCGGCGTTTGAGCGATCGAATAAGTGGCAAACGAAACCCAATAGATCAACGCGGCGATCAAGAAGCCTTTGGTTCGCATCATCGGTAGAATTCTCGCTGGTATTCGACATTAGAAGTGCACATTGGGAGATACGCATATCATAGCCGATGCCGGCCAAGGGCATACGCCCAATGGCCCTCACTTTCGGTTGGAACAAGTGTACTTGTAGCGGAGCGTCGCGAGCCACCATTCTGACCATGCGAGAAGCGGGCTTACCCCGCTATTTCGCAAATGCTTGGCGTGCACGTACCTGGACTTCGGCCCGAGGGTGTAACCATACCACTGTCCATCCAGACGGGCGAGCAACCCTCACCCCGCCTTCGGCACCCAAGGCTGCGGGGTTCGGGCAATACCACAGGCTTGTCCTGTGGATTGTTATGCTTTGCGGCTACCACATTTTGGAAAAAGCTGCGCAGTTGGGTGCATGATGGGGACACGACATTTTGGGAAGGGTTGAAAACCACCGCCCCAAAATAAGTGGTGTCCCTCGATCGAGTACCAGTGTCCCTCGATCGAGTACCATTATGGATAGGTCCAGGCTACAATGAATGCGAATTGAGGTTTCGTTGTATCGTTTGGATGGTAAGCGGCATGATTATCAAAGGTACGTTTGAAAACGGACATATTCGCATACTCTCAGGTATTGAGCAGTTGCCAGAAGGCACTGAAGTTCTTATTACTCCAATAACTCATAATTCTGGAGCAAATTGCGATCTCGAAAATCTGAGGAAATTCAAGGCGGAGATGCAGCGAATTGCATCGTTGCCGTGCCAAGGTATTGACGATTCTTTTTCGGGTGCAAACCATGATCAGCTACTTTATGGAACTGAGTAAATGGTCTTTGTAGACACAGGGGTATGGTTCGCTATTCTTTTCGCCAAGGATCCCCTTCATCAACGTGCTAGAATTTGGTTCGATGAAGTCAACGAAGTATTAGTGACGTCGGATTATATAGTTGACGAGACATTGACGCTTTTGCTTATGCGAGGAGAACCAACAAAGGCATTGGACTTTGGGCGACAAATTATCGTTGCGGGCGGTGCTCGTCTTGCTTTTATTTCCGAACAGCAATTCAATCGCTCCTGGTTGTTCTTCCAGCAGATGGCAAGCCAGGGACTTAGTTTCACTGATTGCACTTCGCATATTGTGGCTCGTGATCTTGGGGTCGATAAAATTGCATCGTTCGATCGTCACTTCTTGACGACCGGACACTTCGTCCTAGTTCCGTAGGCTTACTCCCCACGGGCCATCTCCTCAGCTTGCCACGCATTGCAAGAACAACGAACGGCGCCGAACAATGGAAATACGCACAGACGTCCACCTTCGCTGGCTTCCCAGCAAGGAATCGCGATTTTGAATTGGCACAGAACGCGTTGCTCAGACTCGCGCTGGTATGGTGCCAGAAAACCAAAACGATCCGCAGCACAAGGCTGCGGGATTCGGGCAATACCACAGGCTTGTCCTGTGGATTGTTATGCTTTGCGGCTAGATCGAAATCCGTCGACAATGGTCGCTCGCCTTTGGTCTGACAAGCGCACCTGATCAATGCGAGATGCCAAATCGTTGCTGAAGAATCCTCCAGTGGTGAGACACGTGTCCCAACAGTATGGTCGCTTGTTTATGAACCGTGACGTCAAATCCCATCACTTGCCCGACGCTATGCCAAGAAGACTCGGGAAGGTTTTCGAACAGTGTTACGGTTGATTGTCGAACCGCCCGAAACTCGGTCGCCAACGCTTCTATGGAGAAGTCGTTCGCTCTACTACGCAGGGAAAACTCATTCTCGTCGAACGACACCAACGGCATCGTGCCACCGCGTGCAATCCAAAGCGCGCGAAAGGAAAAAACCCGTTCGCAATCGGATAAATGATTCACCACTTCTTTCAACGTCCATGTGTAGGGTGCGTGAACTAGCATCGACTCAGGTTCGGAAATTTTGGCCAGCCAATTGCTGATCTCCATTCCTTGATCTCGCATCATGTCGGTCAAGTCGACATCGCCATCGATCAGATCAGTATACTTTTTGAAAAAAGGCTCAGTCATTTTTCTCGAGTTGTTTGGAATATAGGGTACGTCACCTATCGTCTGCTGCATCAAGATAAGAGCACAAGCCCGAACAAGGAATCCCATTTCATCTGGCTTGCCACGGACGTCTACCTTTGTCGGCATCCCTACAACGCGTCACAATTTTGAATCACTGAGTGCATGATGGGGATACGACATCGCGCCATAGTTGTGTAGCTATCCATTGTACGGAATGGCGACCTGCTAGCCACTAAAAGGCACAGCGTCCACAAAAGTTTGAAAGTTCGATTCAACAGATCGTCCGGTTTGTGGCTTTTGTGATTTTTTGTGGCTAGGAAAAATGGTATGGTGCGTGAGGGTGCTCGTTCGATCTCAGTCGGTTGCAGTTTTGCCTCGGTCGTGTATCGGCAAAGCCTGTTAAGTTGCGGCTAGTTGAGCCGGAAATGGCTTGCCTTTGCAGCACAAGGCTGCGGGATTCGGACAACCAGTGCGTCAAATCGGGCGGAACGCCGCAAGACGTCCGGTGCGTCTCATAGTATAAAATTAGTGCCCTGCGAAAGAACACCACATTCGCTGAGCGAAAGTCGCCACTCGCCACTCACCGCTCGAACGTACCCGACGACAGAAATCAAACCAAATGACAAGCCATTCCAAAATCGACTTCGATTTATCTGACGCTGTTCACAGCATTGCCAAACACCTCAACGTCAACGACAAACAAGTTGAGGCTGCGATCCAACTGTTGGAAGCAGGCAACACCATTCCGTTCATTGCCCGTTATCGCAAAGAATTGACGCGTGGTCTCGACGAAATCCAGTTGCGATCGATCGAAGATGCGATCGAAAAAGCACGCGATTTGTTCTCAAGGAAAACCACCATCCTAAAGACCATCGACGAACAAGGACTCCTCACCCCAGCACTCCGTCAACAAATCGTCGAGTGCCAGGATATGCAAATGTTGGAGGCAATTTACCTGCCGTTCAAGCCTAAGCGGCGAACCCGCGCAACCATTGCACGCGAACGTGGCTTGCAACCCCTAGCCGATATCTTGCTCAAACAAACAACGCTCGGCCGATCCAAACGGGATGTTTTGAAACCATTTGTCGAGCCCGATGCCGAGTTGCCTGACGAAGATGCGGCCCTTCAAGGTGCGTTGGACATCGTCGCGGAACAGTGGTCCGACGACGCCGAAACGAGAATTTGGTTGACCGAACAAACGATGATGCACGGTCGCATCGTCTCGAATGTCAAACGCGGCAAGAAAGAGGAAGCCAGCAAGTTCGAAATGTACGTCGATCACCAGGAATCCGTAGCACGATTACCCTCGCACCGTTTCTTGGCGATGAAGCGTGGTGAAGCCGAAGGGATACTTCGCGTCGCTGTCGAATTAGACAAGGTGCGCACCGTCGGCCAAATCCAATCTCACTTTGTCAAGAATCCTCAATTCGAGTTTTATCGCGACCTGCTCGGTACGGTAGAAGACTGCTTCGATCGACTGCTGATGCCCGCAACCGAATCAACGGTATCGCAAACGTTGAAGGAACGTGCGGACGCAGAAGCAATCACTGTCTTTGGCAAAAACCTTCGAGAACTATTGCTCGCCCCCCCGGCTGGACCCAAAGTCACGTTGGGGTTAGACCCAGGCTTTCGTACCGGTTGCAAGCTCGCGGTCGTGGACGGAACCGGCAAGTATCTCGCACATACCACCATCTTTCCAACACCCCCAACCAACGACCTCCAATCTGCCAGCAAAACCATTCTCGACTTGATTGCCAAACACAAAATCGAAATGATTGCGATCGGAAATGGGACCGCTTCACGTGAAGCCGAAGAATTTATCACCGACTTAATTCGCAACCACTCGTTGCAAATAACCAAAGCAGTCGTGAGTGAATCAGGTGCTTCGATCTATTCCGCTAGCGAACTGGCTGCGCAGGAGTACCCCAACTTAGACGTGACCGTTCGTGGGGCCATCAGCATCGCTCATCGCTTGCAAGACCCGTTAGCCGAGCTCGTCAAAGCGGATCCCAAATCGATCGGAGTCGGGCAATATCAGCATGACGTAAATCAGAACCAGTTGCGTAAGTGCCTCGAACGGGAAGTGCAGTCGTGTGTCAATAGCGTCGGAGTGGATTTGAACTTGGCAAGCTCGTCTCTTCTTTCTTATGTTTCTGGGATCGGCCCTAAGCTTGCCGAAAACATCGTCTCCTACCGAGATGCAAACGGTCGATTCAATAACCGACAACAATTGACCGAAGTGCCAAAGCTCGGTGCCAAGGCGTTTGAGCAAGCGGCCGGTTTTCTTCGCATTCGAAACGGCAATCAGCCCTTGGACAATTCTGCGGTTCATCCGGAATGCTATCGGCTCGTTGAACGAATGGCGAAGAAACTAAATGTTCAGGCGGAGTCCCTCGTCGGAAATGGTGGACTTTCGCAAAAGCTCAAACCAGAGGAGTTTGTGGACGAACGTTTTGGTTTGCCGACGATCGTCGACATTGTTCACGAGTTGTCCAAGCCGGGCCGCGACCCTCGCAGTGAGTTTCGGGTGGTGCGGTTTTCGGACGAAGTAAAAAAAATCGAGGACCTCAAGATTGGAATGATCTTGGAAGGCGTCATTACGAATGTGACTCACTTTGGGGCATTCGTGGATTTGGGTGTCCACCACGATGCCTTGATTCATATTTCGCAATTATCGAACACGTTTATCAAAGATCCGAACGAAGTGGTTGCCGTTGGAAATGTCGTCAAGGTAAAGGTGCTCGAAATCGACCTGCCTCGAAAGCGAATTGCGGTGACGAAAAAGCTCGACATGCCAGGAAAAGCCTGACTGTAACATTGATTCGGAATCAGACTTCTGAAGCAAAACGGTTCTGCAATTTTGGCGTCCAGGACGCTGGATGAACCCGGCGGATGAGTTCACTCGACGATCTGAGCCTCGATGACTCGCTTCGTTTGCCAGCCTCCTTGCAAGTAACGAAGCGTGAAGATGACAGCAAGGAGGATTACCCAAACGGTGATGACAGACCACCAATAGTAAAGCCCGCCCATGCCCTCCATCGTGCTAAAGGCAATACCGCCGATCAGTGTTGCGATCCCAGCAAAAAGGTGACCGCCCAACACAAAGCGAGTATCACCGGCTCCCTTCAATGCCCCTACGAAAACCATTTGAAACGCGTCAAATACACAGTAGCACGCAATAAAGAGGAGAAGGGGTTTCAGGACTGGACGCATCTTTTCGAAACGTTCTGGGTCGGAATCAAAGGAGTAGATTGTCATTACCCACTCCGGAAAGAAACCGTAAAGAATCACGAAGATCAAGCTATAAGCGATCCCAATCAATAAGCCACTGAAAACCATGCGTTTGGCTTTTTCGACCTGCTCCTGTACCAAATACTTGCCAACCAACACTCCGATCGCAGTACCAAGTCCAACCAAAGGAATGAACGCCAGTAAGTTAACATTGAGCGCAAGGGTTGTAGCAGCGGCCGCTTGATCTCCCAATCGCCCTACAAGCACCATGATCGTGGTGAAGCACCATGCTTCTGCCACAACCGACACACCCGCAGGCCAGCCGAAATGAACAAGTCGCTGCATCAGCGGCCAGTCACGCTTGAGCAAGTCTCGCACTCGAGTGCCTCGCTCTTCGACCGTTTCTAGTTCTTGGTTCGCATGCATGATCCCGCTTTTTCGCCGGAAATCGTGGCTTGCCATCCATGCCAGTACGACTAACTTCAGTATCAAAGCACAACTGCTTGCCAGTGCCGCACCTCGAACACCCATCGCAGGAAAGCCGAACACCCCAAAGATCAAAACGTAGGCCAAAAATCCATTGACGACAGTGACAACCATATCGGTGTAAAGCAAAATCATCGACCGACCGCTTCCCGAAAAGAGCCCCGTCAGTGCGGATGCGATGATCGTTGCCCACGTACCGGGAATGAGCCACACAAAGTACTCTGCTTCCTGTTCGGCCAAATGCCGCTCGTGCCCGACGAGCGAAAAGAGTGGCTCGGAAAACAGTCCAAATACTAGAAGAAACGGGCCGCATAGTAGGCCTAGCAAGACTCCCTGCCAAACGACCTGCAATGCCCGACTTGGGCGATTGGCGGATAAGTACTGGGCAACAAAGGTATTCGTGTAGCCGCAAATGCCTATCGGCAGACAATTGATGGACCACAGAATCGTACCTGCACCGAGAGCCGCCGCTGCCGCCGAATCGGAGAATCCGTAGAGCAACCATCGATCTACAAATAACGTCACGGAAAACAAGCCAGTCGACAGCATGAGCGGCCAAGCCGTCGACAGAACTTCCGGCAAATCTTTTCGTAAATTGGCGATCATCGGGCAATTGGCAGTTCGAATGCTTGGCTGTTTGAACTCACTGGATGCCCCAGCGGACTACGACTAATAACATGATCGCCGGTAGGTAGATCAACGAACTGTGCAGGAGTTTTCTTGCCGTCAGATTATTGCGGTCTCGCAGGAATCGAAGTGATGCGGCCGCTTGGCCTAAACACGAGACTGCACCCAAGCCAGCAACAATCCAGGTGACCACCGACATCGGTTGCAGAACGTAAATCGAGAGGGGAACGAGCAATACAGCCGGAATGATCGCGTGCCAACCCGCAGCAATGCCAGTTGGCTCCTCTTTCGCAAGCATGCGAAACCCTGCTTGTTCATATTGATCTCGATACAGCCAAGCAATCGCCATGAAGTGTGGGAATTGCCACAGGATCACAATGGCAGTCAAGGCCCATCCATTTGAATCGAAAATATTGCCCCCAGCAGCCGTCCAGCCGATCATGACCGGCAACGCGCCGGGCAAAGTTCCCACAGCAGTATTCCACCATGAGTAGGTTTTCATCGGGGTGTACACCCAGCAGTAAATTGCCCAAGTCGCGATTCCGCAAAGCATGGCGTGAAAATTCGCTCCGAACCAAAGATAAACGGAGCCGATGATCACCAGCAGCCAGCCAAACACCGCAGCCTCAATCGATGTCAATCGACCACTCGGCAGAGGGCGTTTTTGAGTTCGTGGCATCAGTGCGTCTCGGTCCCGCTCAAACCATTGGTTCAGCGTACTGGCGCTTGCCGCAATCATTCCCGTAGCAATGAGCGTGTTCAAGCAGACCAACCAAGAAACAATGGTTCCATTGATTCGCGTGGCTGCTAACATAGCCACGCCCACGGTCAAGAGTATCATCATCATGATACGTGGTTTGGTCAGCGCCACGTAATCGTTCCACCATGCCACGGAGGCGTTCGCGACCGCCAGTTCGGAGGACTCTTCGATTGCGATACTGGGTGTGGAAACCGTGGCTGTCATACTATGCCACCACCAACAGCAACTAACTCAGTTGAATTCTCTTGTTGAACCGATGTGTCATTGATCATGGGTTGGGCATTCTCAGCTTGATTCGTTCGCGTGGCGACTCGGCAAACCATCCACAGTGAAAATACAATGAGCAGTGAACCGGTCGCTTGGTGACCCGTGACAATCATCGATTCCCAAAAGCCCTTGCCCTGCACTGTGTATTTCGCCAACCAGGGTGTCAGTTCCACCCAAGGTGTGGCGTAGTTCGCAATCCAAGTCGCAAGCCCCAAGGCAACTTGCGCAACAACGATCAACAATAGCAGGTTCGCTGGCGGTCTCAATTCCAATACTCGTCGATTGTGATCTGCGCGGACTAAGACGAGAATCCCAAAAATGCTCAAAGTGATCAAAGTTGCCATCAACAAATGGGTGTGTACGATTGACGTGAAAAAGGGAGGGAGCCAAGTTGGCTGCGCATGTCGCAAATGAGCGCCCACAAATAACTGCACAATAGACATAGGCACAAGCAAATACGAAATGATTTGTAGCCCACGGGAAACCGGTTTCGCATACGCGTTCTGAGTCGCTCTCCGCCAATCCGTAGAGCAGGCCATCACGATGAAACTGCCCAAGGCGAACACGAGTGGCCCCGTGCAACCGTGGATCATGGCCGCCGTCCGTGCGTCGAGGAGTACCCTGACACCACCCAAAACACCTTGAGAAATGATGGCTGCTAAAAAACCAAAGCACAAGTTTCTTACCCAAATTCGCTTTTCGTTGCGATAGGCGACGACGCAAAGACATATCGCCAATAAACCGACCAGCGACGCCAATAGCCTATGACCATGCTCTACGAACAAATCAAATGGCCCGTATAGCCAAGCCGACCACGGGTAAAGGAATAAGTTGTATCCAAAGGTGCCTGGCCAATCTGGCACAGCCATGCCAGCATCATGGGTTGTTACGAGCCCCCCCAACCATATGAGCGGAAACGTCAACAACGTGACCAACATCGCCCATCGATAAACCCATCGCGACGAATCCTTATTCACTTGCAGCATGATCAAACTCCTGCTTCGAAGAATTGTTTCTTGCACCTTCCGATAGAGAGTAAACATATTCAACAAGGTCACGGATATCGTCGTCCGTTAAGCCAGGGTTGCCGTTCTCTTTTTTGGCCACAGCCAGCATGGGGCTTCCCTCGATCCCTAAAACCAATCTCAAATAGATATCCTCCCTGGAGGTCCCACCGCGGAGCGCACCCAGTTTCAAATTTCGTGGTCGGTCGATAATGGGCTTCAGTGCGCCGTACTTCTTCATCGACTTCCACTCGGTTTTGTTAGCAGGATCGATTCCCGCTCGAATCGTCCAGTCCTTGGTCCAATCATCGAAATCTTGTGACGTCCCATTGCCCGATCCGGCTGCGCCATGGCACTTCACACACGCCGTCAATTCGCTTTCGAATAGGGCCTTGCCATTCGCAACCGACTCCAATCGCCCGTATTCCGTTTGGTTCGCGACCCACTCCGGCCGTTTGACGGAATGGGACTCGGCGGCCAACCAATCGTTTGCAACTCGGGTCAAAATTTCCAAAGAAGCCGACTCATCGATTTCTTGTTCCGACAATGCCACCAATAGTCTCCGCTCAACCTCTCCTCGAATCGCCAGAAAACGAACATAGTGGGCAAGGGCATCCACGTCGTTTGCAAATTCTTCGGAATCATTGAGAGTTCCGAACGCCGGCATCGCGGTTCCCGGTAAGCCCTTTTCGAGAGTCCGTACGATATCGGAGTGAGTTGGTTTCTTTCCCAAAGGAGTCGATTTGAATTTGAACGAACCGCGACGAAAATCTCGTGGATAGGGTGCAAGCAAAGCCGCAGCCGGTCCACGCCCATCACCTGAGATTCCGTGGCATTGAACACAGTGTTTGCGAAACAGACCGCTCTCGACTTTCGACTTATCCCGCCCAACAGGCCCAGACGACCGCACCACTTTCTCCATATCGAGCGGAGGCAACACAGTCGCTGGCCAAGTCGGCAAATCTGCGGTCCCCAGCAGCAATTCGGTCGCATCCTTTGCTCGATCCGCCAAACGCCTAATCTCAAGTGGAGTCAACTCCATGGAAAGGCTCGCAGCATGAAGCTGGTTGCCGCGAAACTCTATTTTTTCCGAACTGCAGCCACATACAACAATTCCCAGGGCAATAGGAAAAAGCCATAAGTTGGCCTGGAGGAAGCGGTTATAGCGGTGATGAAAATCAAAAAACATTTCAAAGTACTGCCGAAATCGCGGTGACGCATTCTTGGAGACATAACTGGTAACCGAGCCGAAGGGTGCAGAACAACAGTGAATTCTCTCATATTTCCCCTGGATTCGTAGGGGACAAATAGACGCGGACAACGATTCTGGCCTGCCAATGTCTTTAAGCCAACAAAAAACCTCGGCTTGAAAGCCGAGGTTTTTGCGATTTCATTCTTCGCCTTTAGGTTGCACGGCGCTGCGCCGTCGTGATTCCCGCACTTAGTTGCACGGCGCTACGCCGTCGTGATTGTTGCGACGCGGAGCGTCGCACAACGAAAAGAGCGTACGACTAAGGCTGAAAGACCCTAGTACATGTCGTGGTCGCCGCCATGGCCACCGCCGGACTTTTTGCCATGTCCATGGTCATCCTTCGGCTTTTCGGCAATCAACGCGTCGCTAGTTAACAACAGGACGGAAACCGAAGCTGCGTTGGCAAGTGCTGTTCGCGTTACCTTGGTTGGGTCGATAACACCAGCCTTAACCATGTCCTCGTAGACGTTGGTCAGTGCGTTGTATCCATTATTGCCCTTGGATTCCGATACCTTGGCGCAAACAATGCCGCCATCTTGACCGGCATTGGCTGCGATCATGGTTAACGGAGCACGGCAAGCACGCAAGACGATGTTGTAACCGGTGACTTCGTCGATTGTCAAAGTCTCAGCAGGCGTGACTTGGCTTGCAGCACGAATCAAAGCTACTCCGCCACCTGGTAGAATGCCTTCTTCGATCGCAGCCCGAGTTGCATGAAGTGCATCTTCGACACGAGCTTTCTTTTCTTTCATTTCGCTTTCGGTTGCTGCACCGACGTTGACCTTGGCAACACCGCCAGCCAATTTGGCCAGTCGCTCTTCGAGCTTCTCGCGATCGTAGTCGCTCGAGGTGTTGTCGATTTCGCGTCGGATTTGGTCGATTCGGGCCTTGATATCGCTCGCTTTGCCAGCACCTTCGATAATGGTTGTGTTGTCTTTATCGATGATGACCTTTTTGGCGCGACCGAGGTCTGCCAGCGTCAACGCTTCAAGTTTCTTGCCGAGGGCCTCGAAAACAGGTGTTGCATGGGTCAAGATTCCGATGTCTTCCATCATGGCCTTGCGGCGATCGCCGTAGCCAGGAGCCTTAACCGCTGCGATTTGCAATGTTCCACGCAAGCGATTGATAACCAAAGTTGCAAGTGCTTCGCCCTCGACGTCTTCGGCAATGATCAACAGCGGCTTGCCTTGTTGAACAACTTGTTCGAGCACAGGGACCAAGTCCTTGATGTTCGACACTTTCTTTTCGTAGACCAAGATATAAGGATCTTCGAGAACCGCTTCCATGGTTGCTGGATCGGACACGAAGTAAGGCGACAGGTAACCGCGATCAAATTGCATGCCTTCAACGAATTCGAGTTCGTCGTGAAGACTCTTACCTTCGTCAACAGTAACCACACCGTCTTTGCCTACGCGTTCCATTGCGTCGGCGAGCAAGTTGCCGATGGCTCGGTCGTTGTTTGCAGCGATGCTCGCAACGTTGGCCATTTCGGATTTGTCTTTGATTTTGATGGACATCTTGCGAAGTTTTTCGGTGATGTCGGTGACAGCGGCTTCGATGCCGCTCTTCATTTGAATTGGGTTGACGCC
>CAMBSL010000180.1 GCA_945870455.1 Pirellula staleyi DSM 6068
GTCTATTGTCGATAGCACTGATCGAGCAGACTTCGAATCGTGTCGGCCAAGAGGTTGAGACTAAACGGCTTCGATAGAAGTTGATGCGTTCGAAGTTCGCGAGCTTGTGTTACGATCGATTCGTCCATTTGGGCCGTCATCAGAATACAAGGCAACGTCGGTTTCGAGTTTCGCAATGATTTCAACATCCCCAGCCCATCCAACCTGGGCATGTGTACGTCCAGCAACGCAAGATGAATGTGCTGGCTGCGAATCACTTCAAGTGCTTCGATTCCATCGGCTGCGAGTACCGTCCGATAGCCGCGTCGAGTGAGAGCTTCGCCCAGCGACATACGAAAGTCTCGGTCGTCATCGGTTATCAGCAGTTGTGGCTCTAGCATTTGCATGACTAGACTCATATGCTCCAATATCACTTCTTGTTCCGCAGACGGACAAACATCCATCTCTATCACAAAACAAGATCCTCATTCAACGTTACTAATTATTGAGCATGCAACCAGTCGAATCAAACCCGATTTCCGATTCTAACGACTTCAACCCTAATATTTTACCGGATAAATCGCGAAAGACGGATTTCTGGTCCCATTTAGCTCTTTCGATGGCAGAGCGATCGTCCAAAGGACTAGGCCGGCAAGTTGTCGTGTCTCGACCGGTTGGGCCAACCACGATCGAGAGAAACGGTCACCTGGCGATCAACTTCGGAGCCAACGACTATCTTGGTTTGGCCTGGCATCCGGAATTGATTCGCGCTGCGTATTCGAACTCGTCACCGCCCAACAAGGTGGGAAGCGGTGCAAGCCCGCTCATCACTGGCCACTCGCAAATCCACGCCGAGTTGGTTTCCTCGATCGCTGCATTCGAGGCGACAGAGTCGGCTATCGTCTTTTCAAGCGGATACGCTGCCAATTTAGGAAGCCTTGCATCTCTGGCTACCAAGGAGGATGTAATCTTTAGCGACAGCCTCAATCATGCATGTTTGATTGATGGTTGTCGACTCAGCCGCGCCCGCGTGTTGGTGTATCCTCATTGCGACACAGACGCACTCAGGCGTCTGGTCCAGGACCATCGGCACCTCGGCAGGTTTGCATTTGTGGTGACCGATTCGGTTTTCAGCATGGATGGGGATTTGGCACCACTAAGCGAGATAAACGGCCTGTGCGAAGAATTTGACATGCAATGTGTGGTCGATGAGGCACACGCGACCGGTGTTTATGGTCATTTTGGACGCGGGTTAACCGAACACTTGAACGTGCCAAGCGAACGCATGATTCGAATTGGAACGCTCAGCAAAGCCGTCGGATGTGTGGGAGGATTTGTGGCTGGCAATCAACTGCTAATAGATTGGCTAACCAATCATGCACGATCTTGGATTTACAGTACCGCAATGACATTTCCCAACACGTTGGCTGCCATTCAAGCATTGTCTTTGGTTCATAGTATGCAAGACGAAAGAAAGTTACTCGAACGAAAAGCAACGTCCATCCGGTTGAAACTCAATAATCTCGGTTTCCGAGTTGGCTCTGGAACAAGTCCGATCATTCCAGTCTACTTACATGACGCGGTAGAGGTCATCGAAAAGTGCCAACGCCTACTGGAGCAGGGGATTTACGTACCTGCCATCCGTCCGCCAACCGTACCTGCAGGAACTAGTTTGTTGCGAATTAGTTTATCGGCAGTGCATTCCGAGCAGGAATTGACTCAATTGGTCTCGGCTTTCCAACAACTGTAACCGTGTTCATGCGAGTTATTTTGCCCGGCCTGACTTTGGGTCTATTTTGACATTGAGTTGCTTGTCGTCGGCCACATAAAACACGAAGCCATTACACATTCGTCGACCGTTGGGGCACCAGACTTTCTGCACTCAGGAGCGCCCAATTGGCTAGCCACGCGAGCGGACCCAAAAAACGGTTGGACAGTTCAGTGCGCGAAATCCAACTGCGGACGAGGGTAATGGACAAGGAGTCTCGTCAAAACAACTCAAGCTGCTGAAGCTTCGAGCCAAGAATCTGCATTTCATCGTGCTTAAGACTTCCCAAGATTCGACCAGCTAAAGCAACTCCGCTTAGAAATGCTCCTTCGACTCTTGGACCCGCGCACCAATCGCCGCATGCACCGATCGACGTTTTCGGCTCGAAAAGGCAATTCTCGGCAAGTGATTGCACCGGAGTGGCGTACCGCCATCGATGCGACATACTCATATGCAATGGAGTTGGAACGTGCCCGGTCGCTCTCCAGAATTCCTGTATCAATTGACGCTCAACATCATCCTTCGAAGCTTCTATGTGGGACTCTGTCCAGTCTGGCGAAGCATGGAGAACCCATGTCTGGCAGTAATGCGCTCGATCGGGTTTGCTGCTGTCGCGCGCAATCCACGACAACGGTGACTGAGAAATGAATGCGCCATCAAAGTCGAGTTGAAGTGGTTCGGTCGTGGAGAGCATGACGCACCAGCAACCCCTCATGACGACTCTCTCGGCGCGCGATGCGAGTTGCGGTACGGCTTGCATGAGAGTTGCTGCTTGTGGGGCGGGAGTCGCAACCGCAACGATATCAAAATCACCCAGTTCACGACCATCGTCATTTACCAATTGCCACTTATTTCCAACGCGTTGCAAAGGTGTAACGGTTGTTTGAAGATTCACGTCGAGATCTGTTGCAAGGTGTTTACCGATACCATTCATTCCAGGCGAGGCCACGTACCGTTGGGTATTACTCTTGTCCTCGCGTATCGAACCATCGACCAATGTAACGATGCGACCATTCCATGATTTGACAATACCGTCATGAACCCACGAATCTACACTGCGCTGAAATCGTGAATCCCGCGCGGTGAAGTACTGAGCGCCGTGATCAAAAGAGATGCCGAGATCTGTTCTGCGTGTCGCCATACGACCGCATAATCCGTTGCTCTTTTCAAATACCTTTACACTTAAGCCGTGATCGACAAGCATACGGGCACAGATAAGTCCCGAAATACCAGCTCCAATCACCGCAACCGTAGGCGTCGGACAACACATCGGTCTTGCCGCTCGCTCCATGTAAGCTCGGGGATCAAGTCGCTTTGAGTGCTCGAATGTCGAGCGATCGCGTACTGTCCCAAAAATAGGACGTTGCGGTGGAAACGGCCGATCGAATTGCCCGAGGCACCAAAGTATTCCGCCATACGAGGCTGGGTCTCGTCCATCAAGTGCGTAGCGATGATTGAGATCGATCATCGTTTCCAAAGCTAACTTGGCGTTCGGCGTCCAATTCAAGAGCGATTTGCCCCACGTCATTCGCACGTTGTTATGAAGTTCACCATGAATCAGCAGCGAGCGTTGACCAGCATCCCATAGCATGTCACCCGTTCGCCCACGAGCCAGTGTTTCCATAGAGAACAACGCTGGTCGCTGATCCGTTTCGTGTTCTGCTAGAGTTGCAACAGCCCAGTCCGGCAGCGCCGAAAGCCGTTCATGGTCGGGACGGTAAAAGCAGAATGCATAAGACAGCTCTCGCCAAATGAGAAGTTCGTCTAGAAACTTCTCGGCGCCTGGGTTCTGAACGCTGGCGGCTTCGCGAGCGATTCGCATCGGCGACACCATCCCGTAGTGAAGATATGGCGACATGCGACTAACGCCATCGAGCAATGCATCGTTTCGTAACCGAGCGTATTTCCCAAGCCCATTGCTTTGAAATGCCTGCCAACGTTGGTAGCCCGCAACGGACCCGCCGACGGTTTGCGGTACTGGACCTATCGCATGATCGATATCGCAGGTCGAAATCAGTTCTGCGATGTCTGCATGTTGAAGATCGACGGTCTCCATTGGAATGATGTCAGCGACTTTGACGTAGGAATTCGCTTGGATGGGCTCGGATTGATGTTTCAATCGCTTCGCACACAGCTTGCTAGTCGCATCGCGAAACGCGAAAGCCCGATCATAGGCTCGTCCAACCAATTGCATTGGGACGACGCAAGCAGTGTCAACGCAGAGGATTGGGGTTGTCACACCTTTGCTTAAGGCTGTCGTCCAATCGCGCAGAGGGGATACAGGCATTTCTTCCGTGACAACGAATCGAGCCAAGTTGGCCAAAGTCTCGAGATGGGGCTCGCGTTGCCCCGATCGCTCCAAATGAAATACGTACTCGACATTGAGTTTGCCGATCTCCGCCTGGACATCGCGAGCACCTTGTAGGATGAACGTATGATGGCGATCCGAAGCATACGGATAGCGTTCTGAAAGTTCGTGATAGACGAGGACCGGCAATTCCAATGCGTTGGCGATACGAATGGCCACATCGAGAGCGGGATTTTCGTCAACTCGAATCGCCGTCCGCATCCAGTACAGTACGAACTGTCCAGTTGCCCGTTGGGCATCCATTTCGACGAAACGAATTCGTTCTTTCAAAAACTCTGGTAAGAACTCAAAATTTGATTGCATTGTTACAACTTTTTCCCCGGCATCGGCTCCAAATGGTCGGTAATATCAAGGAGCTCTAAAAATCGAGGAAAGACCTCCATCGATACCATAGATTTGCCCTGTGATCCAACCGCTCTTATCCGAGAGCAAAAATTCAGCTAAAGCGGCGCAGTCATCGGGTAATCCGATGCGAGCGAGCGGATACATGGTAGCCATAGCGGCTCGTTTGGATTCGGATGAGAGTAGACGCTGGGCAAGGGGTGTGTCGACGAGAGCTGGAGCAATGCCGTTGACGCGAACCTTGGGAGCGAGCTCCGATGCCCATGTTCGCACTAACGCTTCGATGGCTCCCTTTGAAGCCGCAACCGATGTGTGCATCGCCATTCCCAACTGTGCTGCGACGGAACTAAAAAATACAGCGCTGGCTTTTTCCGAGCGACTCATCGACTTCAATGCAACTTGAAAGCAAATTGTCGCGGTAACGACGTTCAACTCAAAATCGCGTCGCATCGTCTCAGGATTGCATGCCCGAAGTGAACCAAGGCTGATCGATCCGGGACAGTAGGCGAAAGCATCAATACGTTCTGGCAGTTGTTCTTCGGAAAGACGGTCTGAACAAACGTCCGCTACAACGTGTGCGAGAGAGCCTGATTCGGCAGCGGCGAGTTCTGCAAGCCTTCCAACGGTACGCGAAACGACCGTCACGCTCGCCCCTTGGTTCAATTCTCGACGAACAATCTCAAATCCAATTCCGTGACTTCCACCGATGACTACTACATTTTTCCCTGTCATGAATTATTCCTTTTCGTAATGCGTTCTTTCCGAGAAGACCGACGTCGCCGGTGAACTCGCTTGTGTTCGACTGTTTTTCATTCTCGCCCTCGAAATCCAGTTTGAACGTTTTGACTTGGTTCAACAGTATCCCAAGTCCTATAAGACCTTCGTCAGAGAATCGAGACGGTTTTCGATTCAAGATTTCAACTTCCTGAACTTGACCACAGCATACACTACGCTGACAAGTAGTTGCTGTGGCGAACGTGGTCGGTCTACCGAGAAGTGAGCGGTAAAGATAACCATTTCGCGTTTTTCAGCGGCGCATTTCTTTTTGTCCCGTTTGGTTTTCGCCCTTTTTGGGTTAGGATTTCCCTTGTCTCAAAACGCAGATCAACGAATGAGCCATTCCGTCTTACTGCTTTATCCTCACCAGCTTTATCGTGATCACGTCACCCTCGAGTCCGCCAGCGTCGTCTGGTTGATCGAAGATCCTCTATTTTTTTCGCAATTCGCGTTTCATAGCAAAAAGTTGATTCTGCATCGTGCCTCGATGAAGAATTTCGCTCTCGACCTTGTCAAAAAGGGTAAGCTCGTCCGCTACGTTGACGCTTTGGAGCTGACCAACAGTCAACAAATTGCTGAAGTTCTATCATCCGAGGGAATCGATGCCGCTCAGGCGATCGAACCAAACGACGTATGGCTGAAAAGTCGTGTTCAGCATGGCTGCGACGAGCATGGAATTCGGCTGACTTGGGTAGCAGATCCGGCCTTTTTGACTTCGCATGAAGTTCAAGAGGACTGGCTGGGAGATCGTCAAAGGTTTCCGTTCACCGATTTTTATCGACAGCAGCGAACAAGGCTTGGCTATCTGATGGAAGGAAAGAAGCCGAGTGGTGGAAAATGGACGTTTGACACCGAGAATCGAAAAAAATTGCCTAAGGGTATTAAGATTCCTGAACCCTGGAAGCCTGTTGAGCATTCCTCGGTCGCCGAAGCGAGAAAATACGTGCGACGAGCATTTCCAAATGCCTTAGGAGACGCAGACGGTTTTGCATATCCTATTTCGCACGCCGATGCGGAGACCTGGCTTGAACATTTCCTCAGGGATCGATTTGCGTCGTTTGGAGACTATGAAGATGCGATCGATCGCGAGCAAACTTTTCTTTTTCACGGTGTTTTGACGCCAATGTTGAATATCGGACTCCTGACGCCAGAACAAGTCGTCGACGGAGCGCTCGCATTCGTCGATACCTACCCGCTCAATTCCGTCGAAGGCTTCATTCGACAAGTTATCGGTTGGCGCGAGTTTGTTAGAATGATCTACTTGCATGTCGGCAGATCGCAACGAACTCGAAACTACTGGAACTATAACAAGCCAATGCCGGCGGCTTTGTACACTGGAACAACGGGAATCGTTCCCGTCGATCGGGTTATCGACCGGGTTAACAAGCATGCGTATTGCCATCATATCGAAAGGCTGATGGTCCTAGGGAATTTTTTCGTACTTTGCGAGATTGATCCGGACGAAGTCTATCGTTGGTTTATGGAGTTATTCATCGACGCCTACGATTGGGTTATGGTTCCCAATGTGTATGGAATGAGTCAGTATGCAGACGGTGGTCTGATGACCACCAAACCTTATATCAGTGGTTCGAGTTACATCTTGAAAATGAGCAATTTCGAGAAGGGTCCGTGGTGTCCGATTTGGGATGCACTTTATTGGCGTTTTATCGCGATGCATCGGGATTTTTTTAAGTCGAATCCGCGAATGAGTGTTATGGTTAGCCAGCTCGATAAAATGGGCAGCAAGCTATCTGAACATGAACGAGTTGCAAACGATTTCTTAAAATGCCTGCACGGAGTTTAGTGGCGATGCGTCGCAATGCCTATTCCGTTTTGGAGCCTGTTCTTCTGGCAGGTGCACTGCTCGTCGCGAGCGGATTGATTCATCTTCTTTGGATGTGGGGAACCAAGGCCGAATGGTCCGGTCCATTGTCGCCACGCAAACCAGTCCTATTCGGCGTTTCTGGTGGACTCACGATTTGGTCCATCGCATGGTCGGTCAAACAATGCACACCGTTTCGCTATGACAGGATCTTTGCTCGACTGATGGCAGGTGGCCTGCTCGCTGAAGTTGGGCTCATCACTGTTCAATACTGGCGAGGCGTTCCGTCTCACTTCAATCGAAACACGACACTCGACATTTGTGTCGAGTCGACCATGTTGTTGCTCATCCTCTTGGTCACATTAGGTCTGGCTTGGCTGTGCTGGCGTTCCTTTTGGCTGGTCCCGATGCCGCAGGCGCGCTCGATCGCAATCCGTGCAGGGCTTTGGTTGCTGCTGGTCTCGTGTGGGCTCGGTTTCATGACGACTATTCTTGGCGAAGTGAATATTGCCAACGGGCGATCCCCTGAAATCTGGGGCCGCGCCGGAGTTTTGAAGTATCCGCATGGTGCAGCACTGCACGCCATCCAAACTCTGCCGATGGTTGCAGCACTTCTTCAACGGTTGCACATATCGTATGCGGAAAGGATTGTTCGTCACGTGGCGTTTTCGCATGTTTTCTTTCTTGGATATGCGATTTGGCAAACCCTTGTTGGCCGATCGCGATTCGATGTAGACTTTGTCGGCGGCGTTCTTCTGCTCGTCTCCGTTTTACTGCTCGTGCTTGCCTGCACAACGATTGTCTATGATTTGGCCGCAAAGGTACGAAACACCTCGCGAAGCGCAGCTTGAAAGTAGGCCACGCAGCTTGTAAGTAGGCGCCGATTATAACATGGGCCGAAAACCGTGGGATAAGGCCCAGTGGCTAATCAGCCGCAACGCGTTAGCGTACGGTTTAGCCCGACTTATGATCGACGCTTGTAAGTAGGCCGCTTGCGATGCCCTAAAGAGAGGGCCAAAAGGTAATGAGTAAGCAGTCAGGGAGAATAAAAAAAGCCCCACTCAACGTAGATTGGTCACGCCCGATATCCAATCTTGGGTTGAGTGAGGCAAGCTTCGTTGTCACTCGATTTGTCGTCGTCAAAGGGACCCTTGACACTACCTCTCTAAAAATCTAACCCATTAACGTCCTTTTTAAAAGCGAAACTCGAAAAATTCAGGGGCAAATTTTCCTGCTAATCTTATGCGAACGACCGCGTTAGCTCCCTAAACGGTAAAAAGTGCATTTTGATCTGCTTGGGACTCGGATTAGGTAGTCGCCACTAGTCAGGTAATGAATTTTCGTAATCATCACGCGTTGGTGCGTTTCGCTACAATTAGGCTGACTGCGGAAAGAAACATACCAGGGCAGCGGGTGGCGTTGCTATCGGTGCACGGCTCATCTAAAGTTACACTGTCCTTTCCTCCGCCCTGAATGCGAAATTCTCATGCCTGGATTCTTTCGACGACTCGCCACGTTTCGATGGCCTATACTCGTTTTCCTGATTGCCCCACTTGGAGTTTCCAATCTTGCCATTGCTCAGGACCAGAAAACGCCAGCTGTGCAACCAAATAGCCAATGGCAAACTCTGGTGGTGCCGGATACCAAGGACGTGCCAGAGCTTGTGGCGTTCTTGGATCTGACCAAAAAACGTCAACCGATCACTGCGGAACAGTATGTCGAAATGCAGCGGGCCTTGCGAGCGACCGCCCAAAAGTTGATGGAAACCATTAGTGATCGCAAATCGCCCGAATTCCAAAAGGCTGAAGCTGAATTCGTAAGTGCCTCAGTCATGTTGCTGGGGAATGAAGGGCCCGACGCGCAGCGAAAGACGTTTGAGCGATTTCGAGACTATCTCAAGACGCGTTCCAAGATCGAGTTTGCGGACATACAAATGGCCGTATTGGCTGGACAAAACTTAGAACAATTGTCCGACTACAACTTAGCCAAAGAAGCTTACAAGACTTTCGCAGATGTCTTCCGAAACAAAAAGGACGAGAGTTTGGTGGATGTCATCGCGTTGCTTGAATCGAACGCCCGACGCCTCGATCTGCCTGGCAATCCATTCCCGCTCGCGGGATCAACGATGTCGGGCGAAGACTTTAACATCGAGTCGTTGCGAGGCAAATATGTTTTGATCTATTTCTGGTCGTCCATCACCAAAGCTTGCGAGCAAGAACACCCCTATATGCTTTCGGTATACACCAAGTACAAAGACAGAGGTTTTGAAATCGTTGGCATCGGACTCGATGAGAAAAAAGATTCGGCCCAGTCGTTTCTCAAAAAGCTGGAAATGCCTTGGATCAACCTTTGGGCTTCCAGGAAAAACGGCGTTTCGAAAGTTATGGAGAACTTCGGAGTCAGTGCTATCCCTACCTCCTTTTTGCTCGACAAGGACGGAAAAGTGATCACCATCGAAGCCCGTGGGCTGTTGCTCGGAAAGGCACTTGAGAAACTGTTGCCGGACGACAAGCCGATTGCGCCGTGATGACGAGCAGGATCAACAGCGCAGGATACACTCGTGAAGAGTGACCTACGTTGAGCTGCACCTGCGGGGTTGCACCTGCCGTTTGCGACCATTGGATCTGGTTCCAGCGTTATCCTTTTCTTCTCTTTTCTACGTCGAGAAAGCAATCTTGAATCTCCTTTCGAAGTGGCACTGACGAACACACGAGCAATTCACCGAGCCACGGATTAAAGGCTTGACCGTTTTGTCTGCCAATATCCGCACCAGACTCCACGGCAATGAGTGCACCAGCAGCGATGTCCCATGGTTTTAGATAGTTCGCCCAATAGGCGTCAAGCCGCCCGCGCCCGACGTAACATAGATTCAACGCTGCCGAACCAAGGCGGCGAACGCTCTGACTTCGAACCAGTATCTCAATAAACTGATCGACTTCTACCCAATCTCGCTGCACTTGCGGTGGGAAGCTGGCCGCCACCAATGCCTGGTCGAGACGCGTGCACGAGCTAACACGCATCGGCTTTCCGTTGACGGTCGCGCCCTTTCCATGGACCGCTGCATACATCTCACAGGCCATCGGATCAAAAACAACTCCGAGAATCGTTTCATCCCCTCGCATCAGTGCAATCGAAACCGCGAAGTTGGGCATCTGATGAACGTAGTTGACCGTTCCGTCCAATGGATCAACCACCCAACGCCATTCGTCTGGTCGCAATAAATCCTTTTCGCTCATTTCGGCTGTGGTTTCTTCTCCTAAAAAGCGATGCGTTGGAAAGGCCCTTTCGATCAGACCTTGGATTGCATTCTGCGCAGCCAGATCTGCATCCGTCACTAAATCCTTGGGTGCCTTCTCTCGGGCTTCGGCTGTTTCAAGCATGTTGCAGAGAATGTGTCCAGCCGCCTCCGCAGCCTGAATTGCAACTCGCATCGCTTCGTCAAAGGAAAAGTCCATGTCCGTCCATCAGCTCGAATGGTTTTGTAAGTCACAGGATTGATTCACGCTTGGTTGTTGCTTTCCACGCGGCCTGTTATCGTGTACCAGCATGCGACGCGCGAGTTGCTTGGTGAAGCAACAACATCCCCAGATTCTACAGAGTTTAATTCGATGGTGGGAAGCTAGTGGGGCCATCCATCTATGTTTGTCGACCGATTTTGTTTTTGTTAGAGTTCTAGCATAATTTTATGGCGTTGCATTGATCACTTGCCAAACTGATGTGGCCTTCTTCATCAGCTTGTCGACAACCTCGCGCGGCACAAACTCGTTGACTTTGATGGTGCTCCGTTTCGTTCAAAGTGTTAAGAAAGTCTTTCCATAAAACTTGAATCGTCTCTCGAGGCACTCATCACGGCTATCACGATGATCTGATTTTCTTCGACTGTAAATGACTGAGGTAAGAGAATCGTTTGATCAAGCAGGGGCGAAGACCATTGGCAGCTATCGAGAACCGTAATGGGTTTTCCGAAATGCGATAAATTGCCGCGACATATTCTGCCAGGAATTGATCTCCCAAGCCGATTTGCTTTTTACGTACCAAAGAGCCGCGTCCACGAGGTCATCTTCGACCTGGGAGCTTAAAACAAGTCTCCACGTTAACGACGACTCTTCACACGTCGCATCAGCTCTTCGTGAGAAATCGCCGTACTTGGATCCTTACGATATTCGGAGAGTCTGTGATCAAGTTCAGCCTGTTGCATGGCACTTGGCGACAAGTCGGCATCCTGCGGTAGCGTGTCCCAGATGGCAGACACAACCCGTAGACGAACATCGATCGGAAGCGTAGCAATCTCCAGAATGGTTTGTTCGACATTCATCGCAAAGCGTCCTTCCGTAGCAGGTTGAGTCGGGACTGAATTGATTCGAGCGATCATCTGCAGTTCTGAACAGGTCATAGTCGCGTTCTGATCCCTGAAAGTCAAGGCATTCCCTCAAACTAGCCCCAGCAACGGGTTTGTTGTCCGCCTAGGCAAAAGTAAATGGGCACCTTTCGAACTCTGCAG
>CAMBSL010000181.1 GCA_945870455.1 Pirellula staleyi DSM 6068
GCAGCGTGGGGGCGTCCAATGAAATAATAAAAAGCAGAAACAGGCGAGCAACTTAAGCCGAGCCGTTCGGTCGACTTGCCTCGTTTCAACGGGCTAATGCCCAAGGAATTTTGCTCAGTGGCAGTACGAATTTATTCGCTGGCTAAAGACTTAGGAATGGACAGCAAGGAGCTGGTCGACCTGTGTACTCGCATCGGTATTCAGGGCAAGGGAAGCGCGCTTGCTAGTCTAGAAGACGAAGAGATCGCTCGCATCAAGCGACACATAGAAGAAAAAGCTTCGCCGGCTGCGTCTGCCCAAGCGGACGCTCCGGTCGTCAAGCCAGTTCGTGAGGCGATCAAGGAGGTACCGAAACGTGATTTGAGTCAACGCATTGGCGGCGCCAATCGCGACTTATCTGCAAACCGTTCCAAGGCGGCGGATCCTGTCGTCGCCGTTTCTAAAAGTGTTGCAGTTGCAGTTGCTCCCGAGACTGAGTCGAGCGTTGCAGTCGACGAGAATGAGGTCGTCAGTGCAGATCAAATTGATGATCCAATTGCGTTGGAGTCTCGAAAACTAGATACCGAACACGAATCAACGACGACTGTGTCGACGAACGTGGATGTGGACATCCCCCAGGGCTCGCAATCGAAAGAGGTAAACGAAGTAACTTCGGTCGTTTCCGAGGATAAACCCGGCCGCTCCGGGGATGGTCTAACAAGAAAGGACTTTTATTCGCCCGCCGCAACGAGTGGAAGGGTTCGTGTTCTTGGTGGTGCAAAGCCAGGCGAAGTCAAGCCTGCATCGGATAAGCCAAAGCGAGCCCGCGATCCCGTGCTGAACATCAAGTTGGCGGGAATTCCAAAATCGGGTATGGCAAGTCCAGCCCCGAAGATAGCAGAACAAGCCACGCAGAAGCCGATCGTCAAGTTGACGCCTGATGTGATCCAAGGTGTTCGTCGAGGGATGGACAAGCCTGCGGAAAAGCCGGCGGCGGCACCCGGCAGTACTGCCTCACCTCCCGGCAAAACGACGGGTACTGGTGGCGGTCGCGCATCGCTTCCAAGTCAAACACAACACACTGGATTAGCAGGCTTTCAAGCAAATGCTGAGAACAAGTTAAACGCAAAGGGCAAGAAGCCGGTCGTTGAGGAAGAAGCTCCAGTCAAGAAAAAGGGCCTGGCAGGTATCGAATCGAGCCGCAAACGCGGTCCTCGAATCAATACTTCACGAGACTTGGCATCCATTGAGGAGGATGATCGAAGACTCAAGGGCAACAGGGGGCGAAGACCCAAGCTCACGCCAACCGCAGTTCGCAAAGAGAAAGTGATTCTCGCGATGCCCTGCACGATTCGGAGTTTCTCGGAAGCGGCAGGTGTCACCGCCGCGCGCGTGCTTCGTTCGTTGATGACGATGGGTACCATGACCACCATCAATTCCTCGCTTAACCAAGACCAAGCGGCATTGATTGCGGCGGATCTTGGAGTCGAATTGGAATTCCGCGAAGCAGAAACGCTTGAAACCAGTTTGATCGGCAAGATCAATGACGTCGAGGACGATGAGGAGGACTTGGTCACGCGTCCACCGATCGTAACGTTCCTTGGGCACGTCGATCACGGCAAAACATCGTTGCTCGACTATTTGATCGGTACCAAGATCGTGTCGGGTGAGGCGGGGGGGATTACGCAGCAGATTCGTGCTTATCAAGTCAAAAAGGACGGGCGCGCGATATCCTTTGTGGATACGCCCGGCCACGAAGCATTTACGGAGATGCGAGCACGCGGTGCGAATGTTACCGATATTGCGGTTTTGGTTATCGCGGCTGACGATGGAATCATGCCCCAAACCGAAGAAGCTATTTCGCATGCGAAGGCTGCTGGGGTGCCGATTGTGGTTGCGGTTAATAAATGCGATTTGCCGGGAGCCGATATCAATCGCGTCATGACGCAGATGACCCAGTTTGGGCTAACGCCTAGCACCTGGGGAGGCGACGTGGAAGTCGTGCCAACGAGCGCAATAACCGGCGAAGGTATGGATCAATTGCTTGAGACATTGCTTGGGGTGGCCGAATTACATGAATTCAAAGCCAATCCGAAAAAGGCCGCCGTTGGCGTTTGTTTGGAAAGCGAGCAAGCAGCCGATCGGGGTGTTATCGCCAAGGTCATGGTTCAGGGCGGAACGTTGAGAGTAGGCGATATTGTCGTCTGCGGTTCTTCGTTTGGACGTGTTAAAGCTCTCGGCGATACGCTGAAGAGAAACAAGCAGATGACGGAGTGCGGCCCTTCGATGCCTGTCAATATTACTGGACTTGATAAAGCTCCAGAGGCAGGTGAGCGATTCCACGTGTTGGATGACATCGGCCAAGCGAGGCAGATCGCGGCTAGCCGTGAAGTGCTTGTCCGTGCTCAATCTCTTTCAGGTACTTCGCAGAAGGTTTCCTTTGAAACATTCCAAGAGTTGCTCCAATCCGGCAAACTTGGCGTCAAGGAAGACAAGGTTGTTCTCAACTTGATCATCCGAGCTGACGCACGCGGTTCGCTCGAAGCAATTGAAAAGGAGTTGACGAAGCTGGACCACCCGGAAGTCGAGATTAAGATTTTGCAACGGTCCGTTGGTGGCATTACCGTTGCAGACGTGACCCTCGCAAGTGCGTCCCAAGCAGTAATCGTTGGGTTCAACGTGATTCCTGACGAAGCCGCGCGGGCTCTTGCTGACGTTCGCAATGTTGAAGTGCGACGATACGATATTATCTACAATCTGGCCTTGGACATCAAAGCCCTTATCGAGGGCAGACTGAAGCCCGAAGAAAGAGTTGTTGAATTGGGCAGAGCGTTGGTCAAACAAGTCTTTGCTGTTTCTCGCGTTGGAACCATCGCCGGTTGCTACGTGGCACAAGGGACGATCGAACGAGGTTGTCGAATCCGAGTCAACCGCGAAGGCCGTCGAATTGGCGACTATGCCTTGGACACGCTTAAGCGAATCAAGGATGACGTCAAGGAAGTGCCTCGTGGAATGGAGTGTGGCATCAAATTGGCGGGATTCAACGACGTCAAAGTCGACGACGTCTTAGAGGCATATCGTATCGAAGAGGTTGCGAGAAAACTTGAATTGTCCAGGTCTTAGTTGACCTTGGACAACGCCACGAAACCTGTTTCGACTTGTGCGTGCGGTCGAGCACAGCAGTTCAGTAACTTTCCTTTTGATTTCAAACGTCGGCTTCATCGCCGATTGAACAAGACGGTTTTATGAGTTCACGTAGGCTATTAAAAGCAGGGGAAGCGATTCGAGAAGTCGTCTCAATGGCGATTTTGACAGAGCTCCGCGACCCTCGCGTGAAGAATGTCACGGTGATCGGCGTCGAAGTAGCTCCCGATATGCGTGAAGCCAAAATTTTGGTGAGTATCATGGGAAGCGAAAGTCAACAGGCGACCAGCTTGCGCGGTCTCAAAAACTCCGCAGGCTTCCTGCAGTCTAAAATTGCAGAACGAATCGATACTCGATACACTCCGAAACTGACTTTCGTCGCCGATGAAGGTGTCAAAAAGTCCCTTGCTCTTGCTCAGATTCTCGACCAACTTGCCCTCGAACAACAAAAGGATCAGCGAGCCTCCGACACAGTTCCCGTGTCGGAACCAGTTGACGACGAACTCGACGAAGCAGAAGACGCCGACAACGAAGCTTCAGTTGACGAGAACGCCGAGCTCTTCGACGATGGAGAAGACGACGGGGAATTCGATGGAGAAGATCATGGAGAATTCGACAATCGAAATAGTCCAGACATGCCTAATGCCTAATAAACTGATTTGCAAACAGCCTAAACTGTCAACAGCCTACTGAGAACAATGAGCAATCGAGCAGCCAAGTACGAGCAACTTTACAAGTCTCTTAAAAAGCATTTCAAGCCGCTTCCTGAAGTCGGTGAACGCACCGTTCTTGAGCATTTGATCTACGCATGTTGTCTAGAAGATGCCAGAGCGGACCAAGCTGATGAGGCTTTTGCGAAGCTTCAGCAAGCCTATTTCGATTGGAATGAAGTTCGCGTTACAACGGTGATTGAACTTGGCGAAGCGCTCAATAGTTTGCCAAACCCAACCCAAGCTGGGCATCGAATTAAGCGGTGTTTGCAATCGCTTTTTGAAGCTCGGTACCAATACGACATCGAGGATATGAAAAAGGCAAACCTCGGCAAAGCGACCGACGAGCTTACCGCGTGGAAAGGTGTGTCTCCATTCATTCTGAATTATGTTTCGCAACATGCATTGGGTGGACATGCGATTCCAGCAGATACGATGACTTTGGACTGTCTCGTTCAGGCCGAAATTATCACCGAAGCAGAGGCCGATAAGAAGAGCCTGCCCGGTATTGAGCGAGCGATCACGAAAACCAAGGGTGGTGAGTTTGCGTCGTTATTGCATCAGTTCGCAGTTGAGTTTCACCAAAACGCCAAAAGCCCCTCGGCTTTGTCGGTCTTCAAAGATCTTGGTGTGACACCTAAGGCGAAGCCGAAAATGCCTGAAAAACCGGTCGCGGAAAAGCCTACCAAAGTCGCTTCGGTTGCACCGGCCAGCGTTCCTGCTCAAACAAGTAAATCCAAGTCTCCTACAGCTGCGACGCCGGCACACAAGCTAGTCGACCCAGCGGAAACACCGAGCGGGAAAAAAAAGGACCATTCTCCGCCACCGGCCGTTGCCACCTCCGCAGGCAAAGAAGTTACGACCGCCAAACCATCGGTAAAGCCAGTCGCAAAGGCTGAGGTAGCCAAAGAGGCTCCCAAGAAGCCAGCACCAAAAGCTGCCGAAACTCCGAAAACGGCAGCAAGCAAACCGGAAGCACAGAAGCCTCAAGTGAAACCAGCTTCGAAAAAAATCGACGAAAAACCGACAGTCAAAAAATCGGAATCAAAGCCTGTCAGTAAGAAGCCCGTAGAAACAAAGCCTACCAAAGCAAAATCAAGTCATTCCACTGCGGAGCCCGTCAAGGGAATCTCCAAAGCTTCTGGCAAAGAAGCTGCCAACGTGAAAATGACTAAGAAAAAACCCCGATAGGCTGTCCATTACGTATTGAACCAAGACCTTGGATGACTCCTTGAGCGGAGCTGAATAACATGGCCGGACACTCACAGTATTCCAATATTAAGCACCGCAAGGCGTTGGTGGATAGCAAACGCAGCAAGCTGTGGAGCAAACTCTCCAAAGCAATTATCGTTGCCGCAAAACTCGGAGGTGGCGATCCAAGCTCGAACGTCCGGCTTCGAACTGCCATCATTGATGCAAAGGCCGTTTCGCTACCCAGGGACAATATCGAGCGAGCCATCAAGAAAGGAATCGGCGAAATTGAGGGCGGGGACGTCGAAGAAATCCTCTACGAAGGATATGGACCCGGTGGTGTTGCCGTCCTTTGCGACATCATGACAGACAATCGAAATCGAACTGCTCCTGAAGTTCGTAAGTTGTTTGAAAACCAAGGTGGAAAATTGGGGTCGACCAACTGCGTCGCTTACCTTTTTGAACGCAAAGGTTTCATCGCCATCAAGCAGTCCGCGGTCGATCTGGAAAAACTGATCGAGCTTGTGCTGGAGAATGGTGCAGATGATGTGACCGAAGCGGACGACAGATTCGAAGTATCGTGCACGCCCGATGTTTATTCGACCGTAGTTGAGGCAATTGAATCCCAATCCATCGAAATCGAATTCAAAGAGGTTTCGCGAGTGCCCAGCACAACGGTGGATGTCGATTCCGAAACCGCCTTGGCTGTCATGAAGTTGCTTGAAAAACTCGAGGACCATGATGACATTCAATCGGTTGCGTCCAACGTCAATTTTACGGAAGAGCAATTGGCGTCCCTCGGCTAATTACGAATTACTGATTATTGCATGGCATCACCAAATTTGTGTATCGAGCGTCTCGATGCGAGTACCGATACGTTTGCAGCGGACGTTGCAAGACTAAGAAAAAAGCTGAGCCCCAACGGATCGGTTGTTTCGGAACGTGGCAAACAACTGACCATGTCGGTGTTCGGTGAGGCTCTCTCACCTCAAGCGGTTGTCGAGCGAATTTGCAACGACGTAAAGAATCGTGGAACCGAAGCGGTTTTGCATTACTCGAGGGCTTTAGACCGTCCGGACGCATCGGCAGATTTGCTTCGAATCCCCCTCGATCTGCTACAACGGTCGCATTCCCAAGCGTCCGCAGAATTTCTCTCGACTGTTCGGCAAATACGCTCCAACATTGCAGGTTTTCAGACTGCGATCTTGCACAAGAGTGTGGTCACCCATCCGAGTCCAGGTGTGGTCTTGGAACAGCGCTATTCGCCATTGCGTCGAGTTGGCATTTGCGTTCCAGGCGGGGCCGCAGCATATCCCTCCACGGTATTGATGACTGCGATTCCTGCTCAGTGCGCCGGTGTTCAAGAGATCGCGATTGTTGCTCCGCCAACCTCGTTGGGTGCATACAATCCAGATATGCTTGCCGTTTGCCATGAGCTTGGGATCAACGAGATATATGCGGTCGGTGGTGCCCAGGCAGTGGCGTCGTTGGCGTACGGTATCCGAGAGATTCCAGCGGTTGATAAAATCGTCGGGCCAGGGAATTTATTTGTTGCTCTGGCGAAGCGATTTGTCTACGGGGAAGTCGACATCGACTCGATCGCGGGTCCGAGCGAAGTCGTGGTCATTGCAGACAGTTCGACAAATCCCGATTTTGCTGCCTCGGATATGCTCGCCCAAGCAGAGCATTCGCCGGGCGCGAGCATCGTCATTAGTTGGGATGCAGACATGCTCGATCGCATCCAGAAATCACTATTGGATCAACTCGAGAAACTAGAACGCTGCGATTTGACGCTCGCCTCGCTCAATGAGTTTGGAGCGATGATTCTATGCCGCGATGAGGATCAAGCGTGCGAAGTAACGAGCATGATTGCGCCTGAGCACTTGCAGATCGCCATCGACGATCCCCGTCGACTTTTGGACAGGATCCGAAACAGCGGAGCAACCTTTTTAGGGCATTTTTCGCCGGTCGCCTTGGGAGATTATGCGGCGGGGCCATCGCATGTTTTGCCGACAGGTGGGACGGCTCGTTGGGCTTCCGGGCTTTCCTCGAACCACTTTTTACGATCGAGTAGCCTGATCGAATTTGACCAACAAGCATTGCGTGAGATCGCTCCCCACGTTGCTGTCTTGGCGGACAAAGAAGGCCTTACTGCCCACAAGCAGAGCGTTTTAATGCGATAGCCTGCGATTCTGGACGGAGCAGGAGCGAACCTTAGGTCATTTTGGCCTTTCATAATCGTGTGATATTAGTACACTTTCGCATTGATTAACGTGTGTTTTCAGCTCAGTCGCCGAGTGCCCTTGATGGCAACTTCCCGCGACTGGGCGTTTTTTGTTTCCTTTTTTGTAGCGTTTTGGCAATACCAAAACGCATTAAGCTGGGTGGAGTATGGACCTTACCAAACTACGCAATATTGGCATCAGTGCTCACATTGACTCGGGAAAAACTACACTCAGCGAGCGAGTTTTGTTCTACGCAGGTCGAATCCACAAAATTGAAGAAGTCAAGGGTGGTGGCGACGGTGCGACGATGGATTATATGGAACTGGAGAAGGAGCGAGGCATCACCATCACCAGTGCTGCGACTCAGTTGCAATGGAAAGATCACATTATCAATTTGATCGATACGCCCGGCCACGTGGACTTCACAATCGAAGTTGAGCGTTCGCTTCGCGTTCTCGATGGTGCGGTTTTGGTTCTGTGTTCCGTGGGTGGCGTCCAAAGCCAATCCCTAACGGTAGACCGTCAAATGCGACGATACGGGGTCCCTAGGCTTGCATTCATCAACAAGATGGACCGAACAGGCGCGGATGCATTTCGCGTGACTCAGCAAGTTCGCGACAAGCTCAATGCCGATGCGATCATGATGCAAATCCCGATCGGGGCTGGCGAAACCTTCGCTGGAGTGATCGACTTGGTTTTGATGAAGGCTTACTACTTCGATGGTCACGACGGCGAAATCGTTCGCGAAGAAGAGATTCCAGCCGATCTTCTCGAACTGTCACAAGAGATGCGTCGCAAGATGCTTGAATCGTTGTCGATGTATAGCGACGAGATGATGGAATTGGTGCTGAGCGAAGAAGACGTGCCAACCGAATTGATTCACAAGGTTTGCTGCGATGCAACTCAGCAACTGCGTATGACTCCAGTTTTCTGTGGCAGCGCTTACAAGAATAAGGGGGTTCAACTGCTGTTGGACGCTGTTTTGAAGTACTTGCCAAACCCACAACAACGCGAAATCAAGGCAAGAAAAGTCGGCGATGAATCGATCAAAGTCGAACTGAAACCAGATCCAAAACTTCCGTTCGTCGGAATGTCCTTCAAGATTGTAGAAGATCCGTTCGGACAGCTCACCTTTATGCGGATCTACCAAGGTTCCATCAAAAAGGGCGAAATCTACATCAACCAACGCACAAGCAAGAAAGAGCGATTCAGCCGAATTGTCCGAATGCACGCGGACAAACGGGAAGAAGTCGATTCGGCAGAGCCCGGCGATATCGTAGCGATCATGGGCATCGATTGCGCTAGCGGTGAAACCTACAGCGAAACACGCGACTACTGTACGCTTGAAACCATGTTCGTCCCCTCCCCTGTTATCAAGGTCGCTGTTACGCCAGCGACTCGGGCGGACGAAGACAAGATGAGCAAGGCGCTCAACCGGTTCCGCAAAGAAGATCCGACGTTCCAGGTCTACAACGACGAGGAAACACGAGAGACGATCATTTGCGGTATGGGTGAATTGCACTTGGAAATCTATGTCGAGCGAATGAGACGAGAATACAAAGTCGAAGTCAACGTGGGTGCGCCCAAGGTTAGCTATCGCGAAGCACCAGGTCAGGCTCGCGATTTCAACTACAAACACCGCAAGCAAACCGGTGGTTCGGGACAATATGCTCACATCGTGGGTAAGTTGATTCCGCTAGATCCAGACGGGGAAAAGACGTTCGAATTCGAAGATAACGTCACGGGTGGTCGTATTCCCAAGCAGTTTATTCCACCTGTTGAAAAGGGCTTTCGCGATTCACTACCAAGGGGTCCGCTGGCTGATTTTCCGGTGGTGGGTGTCAGGATCGAATTGGAGGACGGTAGCTACCACGATGTGGACTCCAGCGAGCGAGCGTTTTACATCGCAGCCTGCGATTGCTTCCGCGAAACCATGCGTGAAGCGAACCCAATGTTGCTTGAGCCGATCATGAAGTGCGATGTCGAATGCCCCGAGAACGATCAGGGTTCCGTCGTCGGCGACATCATCTCGCGACGCGGTTTGGTAACTCAAACCGACGCCCGCGATCGTGTGTCGTACATCAGCGCTGAAGTCCCTTTGGCGAACACCTTCGGATACGCGACGGATTTGCGAAGCATGACCAAAGGACAAGGAACTTTTTCGATGGAACTCGCAAAGTACGCTCCGGTCCCCCGCAGTTTGCAAGACGATATTATTACGGAACGCAAAAAGCAGTTGGCAGCTAGAGCTTAGTTTTTTGCTTGACGATTAGGCATCGATCATAACACTCGCCGCAGCACAAGGCCGGCGAGATTCGAATCACCCCAGGCTTGACCTGGGGTTTTTTATGCTTTGTGGCAAATCGAAGCTGGCGCCAGCACGTTCGACTCGACTCGACGTTCCGTTCGGGTAACTTCGGCTTCCGCGTGGCCCTGCGTCCATTTGTCAAGTCGCCGGAGGAGATGCAGTAGCCTGATGGCGGGGCGGAGAGTAGAACGATTGTCCTCAATCGTTAATCTGCACGCACTTGCATTGAATTTCGCCCCGAAGAGCGCAGCGAGGCGCTCGATTTTTGAGCCGTGGGCGCTAGCCTCGTTTTTCGGTTTCTATCCTAAATACTGTGGTCGCGGCTAGCGCTGGGCTGTAAAAAAACTGGTGTTGCAGCGTTTGGAGCTTGCGCAATTTTTGTTTCGGGGTCTCGAGGACGCCAACGATGAAGCAAAATGGTTTCCGCTGGCTTCATGCCAGCGGGACCACAATTGGCAGCTAAGACGACTAAGGAACGTTCGCCATAAACCTGTTGCGATATTCGGGGCAAGCCCAAACATCGCGGTTTTGTACGCGGTGCGTTGCCCTAGCATAAGTTACAATGGAACGGTCGACGTAGTCGTGCTCTAACTCGTGGACTGTATTATGCCCTCGCCTTTTCCAGGAATGAATCCCTATTTAGAACAGCCGTCTGTTTGGGAGGATTTTCACAGTCGATTCATGACTTATGCTGGCGAATCATTGGCAACCCAGGTGCGCCCCAATTTCTTGGTCAAACTATCTGTCGCTACATTCGATCCAGCGCTGAATCAAGTCAAGTCGATCCTCGCAACGATTCCCGATGTTGAAATAGAACGGCATGCAGTTATCGAGATCCGCGATAGGCTGGATCGCCAATTGGTTACCATGATCGAAGTGCTCAGTCCGAGCAACAAGCGGTATGGCCCAGATCGTGAACAATATCTGTTGAAGCGAGCCACGATGATGTTTAGCTCTGCGTCGATTGTTGAGATCGATCTATTGCGAGGAGGGCCCCGACTGCCCATCAACGATCTACCGGCGTGTGACTATTGCGTTACGGTTTTTCGAAAAGCGAAGGCGCCCAAAGTAGAAGCTTGGCCGATCGGGCTTCGAGATGAATTGCCAGTCATTCCTGTCCCATTAAAAGGAGACTTCGCCGACGCGAAACTTGACCTGAAAGCGCTCATAGATCGAGTCTACGACGCGGCCGGTTATGAAGACTACTTGTACGAATCGTTCCCCGAACCACCGTTCGACCAGACGGATGCAATCTGGGCTCAAGCATTCATCACCCAGTGACGAAGCCCACTTACGAAAATAAGTGGTGTCACTAGGTTGAGTCATTGGCGCAGATGTTCGAAACCATGATCGCTTGCGGACGGCAGAAAGTTTCGGTGATCGAGCAGTAGGAAAGCTAATTGGCTCCATTCCCCTGGCTGACGAATTTGTTGTGGGTTCGCTCGGTCCAATCTTGGCGATGTTACGAAACGCAGAGACGGCATTGACAAACTCTGAACTTCTCCAATTTCTGGACTTTCGTTCGAATTGAGTAGATGGGATCGGCAGTCAAGCAAAACATGGCGAATCCGACATTTTTATCTTGCGTTTTGCAGGTCAACAACCGTAGGATGGTAGCGCGATGTCTGCGATTCAGATGTGTTTTTCACTTTTTGTTCGAAGTATTTTCGGTAATTGACGATGGTAATGCGATTAGGCCCTTCGTTTGCTTACGAATGCCGTCACGCTATCAATGCTCGTCTGGAATCCAAAACACAACAGTAAAGCGTCCAAATGCAGGAAAAATGCCCACAGTGCAGCTCTGATGTGTTCCAAATTGAGCGGTATTGCCCGACGTGCAGTTGTGACATAGGTGCCCCCAACGTTAGGATTTGTGGGAAACCGTCCGAGATAGAGGCGCTAAGAGCTAGATACACGGATGCGATGACAAGAGCGGAATT
>CAMBSL010000182.1 GCA_945870455.1 Pirellula staleyi DSM 6068
AAAGGTATTCGAATGGATCAGTGTACGAACCCTGTAGTAGGTGTGCAACGCAATGGCAGACTAAAAATACGTTTACTGCATTGCCGCGAAGCAGGCTAGTTTTGCCCCTCATGACCTTGTGTCATGAGAAGCAAAGTTTGGTCGGCTAAAAATCATCGCCGACAGGCGGGTTTAAGCCCCCTCACGGGCCTTGTGTCGTGGGTCGCTTAAGTTTCTATCGTCGCGGGGCCGAGGGAACTTTCTCACCCATGTGGCAAGCACATGGGGGCCGGGACCGCTTCGCGGTTTTGACACGGTTTAGCGGACCAAACTTGCTGTCCAACGACACGAGGTCGTTGGGGCAGTGGCTTCGCCACACAAGCGGCGGAACCCTAGACTAGCGAACTAGCTTTCGCATTCGACTGCAATAACTCCACAAACGTGCGAACCAAGGTACCCGTCCCGCCGGCATCACACCAAGGCTTTGCGGTATCCAAAAAGGCTGGGCCCGCAATATCAATGTGGGTCCACGGACATTTCTCAACGAATTCCTCAAGGAACTTGGCAGCCGTGATGGCCCCGCCGTAACGCCCTTCGCCAACGTTCTTGATATCCGCTATTTTGCCCGCAATTTGCTCGGTAAAGAACGAATGCATGGGCAACGGCCACGTGTATTCGCCGCATGCGTCCGCAACTCGCCTGATCTCGTTTTGCCATTCCTCGTTGTTCGTCATCAGGCCAGATATCTCTGTTCCCAAGCCAACGACGCAAGCACCGGTCAACGTCGCAAAATCAACAATTCGCGCGGGATCGTATTGCAATGCAACGTTGAGGCAATCCGCCAATACCAAACGCCCTTCCGCATCTGTGTTGTGAATTTCGATGGTCTTTCCACTTCGTGCTGTTAAGACATCACCGAGCCGAAACGCATCGCCGGATATCATATTTTCCACCAAGCCAATAATACCGATGAGGTTTCTTTTGATTTTCAATTGAGATGCTGCTGCCATAATTCCTAGTACCGTCGCTGCACCGGCCATGTCGCATTTCATGGTCAACATGCCGTCGGTGGGCTTGATCGAATAGCCACCGCTATCAAAGGTCACACCTTTACCTACTAACGCAGTCGGCTTCTCACCTGCGTTCCCTCCGTTGTAACTTAAGATGACGAGCCGGGGATCGTTCACCGAACCTCTCGCTACACCCAACAGAGAACCACATTTCTCCTTTTCAAGTCTTGGTCGATCCCAAACTTCGACGGACATCGAATGAATGTTTGCGATTTCAACAGCTTCATCCGCCAAGGACTCCGGGTAGATGTAATTCGGGGGAAGATTGACCAATCGCCGAGTTAGGTTGATAGCTTCGCCGATCGATTGTCCGGCTTGAACTGTTTCCGCGTCGACCGAGTGCCATTGAATCGTGTCTGGTTGGAACATGGATTTTTCCATTCGGAAAAGGTCCTGCCCTACGCAACCAACGACCGACCCTGCCACTGCTCCACGGAGTTGCAATGGGGATCCCTGAAAACCTGTAACGCGAACCACACCGCGTTTCTTACTGGCAACCGCTTTGAGGGCTGCCGCTGCTGAGCGGAAGAATACGCTTGGCTGCATCGACTCGCGTGGGCCAAGGCCAACGAGGACCAGCAGTTTCGTCGGCAAGCCCCTCGGTGAGAGGATTTGAGTGATCTTGAGAGGCTTGGTTGATACATCCTCCGACTCAACAAGCTGTCCGAGTAAACCGTCGGTAGCCGCATTCAATCTAGCAAACTCCGCACTGATGTTGGGCTCATCATGGATTCCGACGACCAAACAATCACTTGGAGAAAGTAGCCAATCTCCTAAAAAAATCTCGCATCGCATCAACGCAAACCCTACTTCGAGTGACCTATCTACAACTTGATCCGGTCCCATCTTAGCGGTTAAATTCCGATCAGCGAATCCCAAGCTGTTTCATTTTTTGCTGAAGACTTTGACGGTGCATTCCCAAACGCCGAGCCGCAGCCGTGATATTTCCGGCTTCCATCTCCAACACCCGATGTATGGCCGTTCGATCGAACTCCTCCAGTATCAATTGATGTGCTTCCGCAAGTGGCAATTCGAAATAGCGTTCGAAGGTAGGACCTGCGGCAAGTGAAACGGTCGTTGCGAAACCCAAGTCGCTGCGGTTAATCGAGTCCGTTTCCGACATTGCGACCGCAGACAGGACTCGCTGTTTCAACTCTCGTACATTGCCGGGCCACGAATGTTCGAGCAATGCTGCAATGGCGTCGTTCGAAAACTGCCGCTCCTCACCGACAAACTCACTCGCCAGCAATAGGATGTCTTCGCGACGGCTACGCAACGGCGGAATGACTAGCTCGATACCCTTCAATCGAAAATACAAATCCTGGCGGAATGCCTTGTCCGTGATCGCTTGCTCAAGGTCCTGGTGTGTTGCACTGATCACTCGAACATCGACCGCAATGCTTTGCTCTGAACCGACGGGCTGCAAGATCGATTCCTGCAGGACTCGCAACAATCGGGTTTGAACTGCAATAGGCATGTCGCCGATTTCATCCAAGAATAGCGTTCCACCATCGGCTTGCCGAAAGACCCCTTCGCGAGGCCGATCCGCGCCCGTAAAAGCTCCCTTCACATGGCCAAACAATTCACTCTCGATCAGCGATTCCGCTATCGCTGCCGTATTGACGGCAACCATCGACTTTTGAGACCGATTGCTTCGTTGATGCAATTCTCTTGCCACCAACTCTTTGCCTGTACCACTCTCACCCCGAATGAGAACAGGCAAGCTGGATCGAGCAGCTTTCTCAATCTGGCCGTATAACCGTTTCATCGGAGGGCTGATTCCAAGCAGCCTACCAAAGCGGCATGGCAAATCCGCTTGCAGTTGCAACTGAGCGACCTGATGTTGCAGGCGGACACGTTCTTCCGAACGGCGGGTTAGAGATCGCACATGTTCCAAATCATAAGGTTTGGTGAGAAAGTCCGTTGCACCTCGCCGAATGCACTCGATCGCTTGAGCTACGGATTCATTGGCCGTTACCACGATGATTTCCAGCTGCGCCACGGTTGCATCAACTTGAAGCTCACTAAGAACCGAGAGCCCGTCTCGAACAGGCATATTAAGGTCGAGAAATACAAGGTCCGGCTGTTGTTCCCGAATCGACTGGAGAGCGACTTCACCATTCGAAGCTTCCAATATCTCACGCCCCTCAGCCCTCAAGGCTTTTGCCATCGCATATCGGGCTGCGTCCTCATCGTCTACGATCAAAATCTTCATTCAACTACGTCACTTCTCGTTGATCGCCACCGAAATCCATCATCGCGTATTCCAAATCCCGCAGACACGTTCTGCGGACCGTTAAGCTTTTTTACGAAAAACAAAACGCCTGCCTCGACGTCGCTGGGCCGCGAAGGATCCTGTTTCGCCAAAATTCGAAACTGCCACAGAGTAAACCTGCGTAATTCATTAGGGCACTCGACTGGAGTGGTGGTGGTCAGCGAGAAGCGTCGATTTATCGTCTGCGTCCACCTGTGCAGTAGCCGACAACTCAAATCCGGCCTGCGGCAACTCGATCGCAAATCCGGCCTGCGGCAACTCGAACGTAAAAATCGTACCACGGCCCGCTACGCTTTCACAGTGAAGTTTTCCACGAAGTTCTCGCACTCGTTCGGATGCGACATACAAACCCAACCCCGTCCCCATTTGCTTGCTGGTAACAAAAGGCTGGAAAAGAAATTGCTGAACCGCCGGATCGATGCCCGGTCCATTGTCGGATACCACAATCACAAGGCAGCCGTCCGCAACCCTGGATTGAATGTGCACCTTAGCGTTGGGTACTCCTTGGGACGCTTCAATAGCGTTGCGAATCAAATTAAAGAGTATTTCACTCAGCGTCGCGTCGGTTGAAGTGACACAAGCGTCGCCCGCCGTCAGCGACGTATCAATGTCGACATGCAATTGCTTCGCTAAGTGCCCGAGAATATGCAACAGTCGCTCAATCACTCGATCTGGCTCAACCGTTTGTCTTAAATGGTCCGACGGCCGCGCAAATTCGAGCAATCTCTGGGTCGTCTGCATGAGCCGATCGATCTCGGCAAGAATCACGGCAATGTCATTTCTCGCATGTGAGTCATCGCTCGATTCCTCCAAGATCAACGACGCGATCGTTCGAATCGACGACAGGGGATTGCGGAGTTCATGTGCCAAGGACCCCGCCAGCAATCCCAAAACCGACAGCTTATCTTGCTGCATAGCTTTCCGCTCCGCCCGCAGACGCTGTTCGTCCAACAGCCGATTGTTGAGCGTCACCGCAAACTGTTCGAAGAGGACAGACAACGCGGCTAATTGCTCGTCCGCCAATCGATCGCAACGGGAACGTGGCCCCAACAGGACGATGCCGTCCACTAATCCAAACCGAAGTCGAAAGGCCCACATCGCATCAAGACGTTCCATGGACTCACGAATCAACGGGTCTAGTTTCCATCCGCGAACTATTACCGATGTGGCCCCGCTGCTAAGCAATTGCCGCAAACAACTCATGTCGCGATCCCGAACGGAATCCAGCGAGGGGGCGTCCAAGTCAATTCGCACAAACTGAACGGCAATCGCATTTTTCACCGCAACTCGAAACGCTTCGATAAGCTCGAGCGTAGGCAGTGTTCCCATATGCGAAAGCTGCACAGACAACAGCCGCGTCGCGTCTCGCACCTGAAATACGTTGCTACTAAGCAAATACCGCAGTGACTCACGAACACGCATTCGGAGCGGTTTCCAAACCAAGACTACCCCCAGAATGCACGCCAGTTCCACCAAGGCCAAGTCAACCTTGGAACGTGACTGCGCACTCTCGATCATCGGCGATATCGTCGCACGATGCAAAAGGAGCAATCCGAAGAATATTGCACCGTAGACAAGCGTACGTTCCATCACGAGCGATAGCAGCCGCGTGCGAATCGAATACCAAACAAAGAGAAACAAAGGAGCCAGAGGTGATAGGATCGTCATCAACCGCAATGAGGATCTTAACCACGAATCGTAGCCTATGGAAAAGTATCCAATCGCCAGCAACGTCATCGCAAAGAGCGACAACGAATGCCACACGTAAAAAGAGTTCAAATGGGGGAACTCCGGTTGCTTGCAAACTCGAAGAAACAGAAAGATGGCCAATAGATTTGCAGTCGTCAGCCATATGATGTAAGGCCACTTCATCGGTTCAAACGAACCGATGAAATCAAAAACGTTTCCGTGAAACGCCAACATCGCAGCAAAAGGGAGACTGAGCAACGGAGCATAGAGAATCACATAGCGACGATCCACTCTCGGATGAGCCACCGCACCGGTGTGATTCAATCGAATGGCTGCATGCAACATGGCGGACGGGAGCAGCAGCAACCCACCGCTCATGACAAACATACAACCACGCCCCAGAAAGATCGCGGCCGAACTTTCGAACCCATATAGCCAAACTTGAAAGAAACTTGCTGCATGTGCGGCCAAGGTCCCGGCGATCAACAGTTTTAACCAAATTGCTACTTGCGAAGCATTCACTCGCTCCAAAAGAATGAGCAGCAATACCAAGTCAAAGATGGCCGCAAATCCGAGCAGTAGCAACTGAATTTGCTCGATCATCCGCGATTCTCATTCGTTCGTTCATGCCTGTTTCGCATTAAAACCCTGTCGCTCATTACAACTACGTCTTCTGGAAACAATTCGTATCGCTCCTGTCCAACCATGAGAACAGCATTGTTCGCAAGTTTCACGGAAGCCTCCAATGGGATAATCACTCGAAGAAGCCCTGTCACTCCTGCATCGTCACTTGTAAGAGTGTAAAGCAACGATGCTGTGTTGTCAGGTAAGCACTCATCGATCGCATCGCAGATCTGACGGTTGCTCACGACCCACACTTGCTGGCGAATGAGCACTCGATTCCCGATCGAAAGGCTCAGCCACCGTCCTTCGCTTGGAGCAATCCGGATCCGATCAACGGACAGCCAGTCTTTTGCCAAGCGAAACCAAGTGCCAAATGACATTTCCTTTGTCCCCTTACTGCTCAACGCAAGCGCGAAGTTTTGCGAGCTCTTTCTCGAAAAGCTCCTTCCTCTCATTCGCCTCGAACTGACTTTCCAAGTCTTCCGCGGCTAGGTCCTTACCATCCATACGATCCCATGCTTCGATTAATGCTTCCTCGCGTTCCACTTTGTCCTCCATCCGACTGAACTGGGCAAAGGCGGATTGGCTATTCGATCGCTCCATCGCGGAGTGGATTTTCTGACTGGAAGACGCCCGTGCCATTCTGGCTGTCAACAGTGTCTTCTTCTGCTTGGCTTGGCGAATTTTGTCTTCCAGGTCACGGACAGCTCGCTGAAGCTTTTCAACCTCCGCAAATTGTTTCGCATGATCTTCCGAATAGCGATCCGCGCGTTGCTGGGCGGCGAGCTTCTGATCGAGAGCGGCCCGCGCACCAGGTTCATCCTGGCGTTTCATCGCAGCCGAAGCCCTTTCGAGCCATTTGTCGGACTCAAGCCGTTCACGTTCTGTTCGCTTCCGCATTTGAATTTCATCCGCGACCGCTTCGGCAACACTTCCTCGAACGCGATCAAGTTCCTGTTCCATGTCGATGATCAACTGATACAACATGCGCTCGGGGTCTTCGATTTTTTCTCGGAGAGACGTGACGCTTGAACGCATAACCAAACTGAACTGAGAGAACCAACTCATAGTAATTTTCCTTCAAAAAAAGTTGAAACACACAAAACGAAATTTCTAAATGCAGCTCCGCTAGAAAGCTAACGCCAAGTGGCAAGCTCCGCTGTTACCAACCGAATCCTTGCCAGAAGCCTTTCGCGATGATTCTCGCAAAAGGCTGCTAACGCAATGACCGACACCCCCATGCCTAGGCCGCAGACCCATAGCAACGTCGGATTGTCAATGGATGACCGCACAACCATCCCAAGCAAGTCCGCCATCAAGAATGCGGAGCCCGTGTATACAAGTGCTCTGAGTCGCAGGCCGATCGACAGCAATACAACCAACACGCATAGAACCATCAAGCTGATGAGATGCAACCAGCTGCCGCCGAGTATCTCGAAGATAGGGGAAACGAGAATCGTTAGTGCCCCCACGTATCGCAATGGGTCATGCGAACTTTTTGGCAGTTCGCGTTGAAGCAATTCGACGAGCCCCAAAACCGAAAGTCCCATGGGCACCAGGTACCATTGAAAGTCGTTCAACCCCAAGGAACGCCATAGCAGAACAAGAGCGACGTTCAAGATCGCTCCAGCCGCGATGATGAAGTACCTGTTGTTGTTGGTGTAGCCGCGATGCAGGTAGATCCCCGATGCAGCAAACACAGCCAAAGAGTTGATCGCAATCCCTTGCGCTGCATCTGCCGTGAGGTTGGAGAATACGGCTATGGCGGTCATGATCGCTGGAAGCGAAAGTCCAACACATTCAAATGGCCCGGCCATAACCCCATATTTCTTATGCTTCGATAGAACGTGGGCCGCTACTAGATAGACAATCGCAAGACAGGCCAACACGATTTGGATATTCCCTCCCTTGAAAACGATTGCTCCTTGCGAAACCAGCCAAACGACCGCTAAGCCCACAGCTGTCATGCTGTACCAGATGAAGGATTCCTTTTGTCGCTCCACGCCGCGAAGAAGTTCCGCGGCCGCACCCAATCCAAAGCCCAGTAGGACCAGGGCTTGTCCTAGCAAAGTTAATTCATGACATGCAAATCCGAGTACCGCAAAAATCACTAGCAAACATCGAAGGCACAACGCCCAAACGTCCTGCAGATGGGTAGCCATCCAAGGCCAACGTCGATCAAAACCAATAATGCTTGCTCCAACGCTAGGCATTAAAAAAGCAATCATCATTGACAACTGCTTCCAATGCGCGAACCATGGCATCCCCCACCCATGCACGCCTCCGAAAAATGCAGCCAAGTAAAGCAATTGAACATTGGCAATGATTGCAAGCGCCGTTAGCCGCCGTTTGTCAGCTGCTTGAGCATACGAACGGTTAAGAACGAATATCCCGATCAAAGCCGCTAGCCGTATTGGCCAATCGAATGACAAAAAACTGGCCGCGACAATGAACATCAGCCAGCCATGGCACACCTTCTGGCCAAGTCTCGCTACGTTTTCCTGCGTTCGAATCCATAGAGATTTCGTAGCGACGGCTGCAAAGCACCAAATCAACGGGAGCAGCTCACGGAAATGCTCTCGACCGTAATTTCCGTTTGGCAGCACGGAAATCAGAATTGCGGAAACAGCCAGCGGCATCGCACATGAAACGGTAACCACCGCAATTCGATTCGCAAAGGTCAAGGCCATCGCGACGAGCCATCCCAGTGCCGCCAAGCCAGCCAGTGGCGTGATCCATTGCAACCCTACGTGGTGCGTCACCACTTGAGGTGCGATCAGCAAAGAGCATGCAAGAAGCATTGTTAACGAAGTCAAATCGGTGAGAGGTACCAGAAAAGTTTCTAGACGGCTCGCCTGGGTTTGTGGTCGTTGAACAAAACCGGCCGATCCATTGCGGAAGTCGATTCCAAGCGTTGCACGAACGGTTGGCAGTAGGGCGAGCGGCAGATTGGAAACTACCAAAAGGTGATTGGGACCAATGTCCCAATCCGTTGTTTGGACGGGACAATGGTCCCATCCTACCCTCCGTTTCATCAGGTATCTTTCACCCTGCCGCTCGCCTAGGTTGGTCGTACCATCATGGGAGTGAAGCCATCCAATCCACAATCGAGCCGCAAAGCAGACGATCGCCGTGATCGTGACTCCATAATCGATCCATTGGGGGAGTGAGGTCAGAGGGAGTGCAATCACCGAATGCGCGATCGCCACACCTGCGAACAACCAGACGAAAAGTCCAAACACGTAATGGCGAAAACGAATCGCCTGAACAATCCAAATTCCGACAAGCATAATGCCTTGCGACATCTCCGTTTGCGTCCAGGCGCTCGTCGCGTTCGCAAGAGAAGCTGTAGCCCAATGGACACTTAAAAAGGTTGCTAAAACCAGTCCAGTGCTATGGCAGAGTTCATGCGATGTGCCGTCGTCACGAACCAGCCATGAGCCCGAGCTACCATTTGGTAATGGAATCGAATGGATCCATCGATCTGGCATGTGTGAAATCAAGAGAGCCACAGCCAGCACACACAGACTTGTTGGAATTTCCGCGTTCGAAATGTCTAACCAGCCCATCGACTGCACGAATGGAACGAGTGTGCATGTGGCCGCAAACAAAGCGATCACTGCCGGTATCGCATAGCGTCGATCTCGAAAAAGAACCGCAAGCAACAGGAACAGCGGAACATTCATCATCGATACCAAAAATGTCGCCTTGGTGTTGGATGCCGATACAATCAACAGGCCCAAGGACAGAATCGTTGCGAATTGCTTCAACGGTTGGCTAAACTCGACAAGCTTCCGAGTGGCTAGCATTCGGCTGCCAACCGCCATACCTAGCACCAACGGCAGGTAGGTCAATCCATAGAACGCGAGTGGTAGTCGCGTTTCACCTATCGACTCTGCTGCAACAGCTTTCACCAACGAGATGAATTCGGTAGCTAGCGTTGGGGTGCATTGATACGCAATAGTCATTAATAGAAGTGCCGCCCAAACGAACCCACGGTGCCGAGTATCTTTTGCTGCAACCATCATCAAATATGCCGCCAACCCTGCCGTAGGAACGGCGGCGTACGTTGTCTGCCCAACGTACGAGAATCGATAGAATGAAAGACACACTCCGATTGCGACAAGAACCAACCCGATGAAAATGGGCAATACGATATTCCACGGGAGAGGTCGGACCAGGTTTCCCGTCCGTTGAATGAAGACGTTGGCAACCGTCCGAGCTGTCATTAAAACGGTAGATGCCACGAGCACACAGATCAATCCGAACCACTCGACTGGAAGCCCATGGACCGTTTTGAACGCAACGAGGATGCCAAATTGCAATGCCAGCAAGCCAATCGGAAGAAACCCGCAGACACGTGGGAGTCGATGCTCTTCCGTCAGCCAGAATACGTGTCGGTTGGCCTTGACGACACCCATGGTCATGTTTAACCAGAGTGCAGCGGTGATGATCGCCGCCAACCATCCTGTGGTTATGGCTGGCATAGTACCCGCCAAGCACAATACGACGTAGCTCACAAGAAAAGCTATTTGGGAGTTATGTAGCCATCCTTTCAGTATTCGGCTTGCAGCGAAAATGGTAAGCCCAATCGCAGGCACCATCAGTCCAGCTATCTGGACAATGCCCGCGATACTTTGTGGCTCGCTGGCCTTTGTTAGCCAGCTCAATGCAAGGAAACAAGTTGGCAACAACAACAGTGTTAAACCGTGCATGACTTTCGCGGTAGTCGCGAGGCTCAATCGATTGCGACTGAATTCTGCGAAAAAATAGATAGCAGCTGTGTAACCGAGAAGCGTAAGAAACTTCAGGTTCGAGGGCCAATGCTCCCAATGCCGCGTAACCAGCATGAGGGAGGACCCAAAAACAATCGCAGCTCCGATCAACAGCATCCACTTGATGTTGCCTTCGTGGAAGAAGCTATCCAAGAAGCGTTCGACTGTGGAGCGAGGACTAACTGTGGAGCGAGGACTAACCGTGGAGCGAGGACTAGACGACTGCGAGATCGATTGCGGTCCTGGCACCGATGGCTGGGAGACATGCTGCTCGATGGTGGTCGAGACATGCTGCTCGATGGTGGTCGAGACATGCTGCTCGAGGGTGGTCGAATCGTAAGACGGGGTAGTTGGCATGGCAGGAATCCTTGCAGGAACAGGTCGCGATTTTATTCACGAAGAGTCCATATACAAAAAACGTGCCGGTCGCCACAAAGTCGTGCCGGGACCAAGCGAAAGCCTCTTGCTGGTATCGACTTAAGTGGTTCGAAAAAAATCGGTGGCTTCCGTATTCCCAAACACCGCAGTCCCAGGACTGCGGCCAAGTGCAGGAAAAATACTTCGACGATGGGTCGCTTTTCAGCGAAACTCATCAACACACGGCCAACAGTCTTATCTTTACCCACCTCGCGATCCAGATTAGAATCAAAGCCGCGTACCATCTAAACGAGTACAATACGTTGTCATCCCGCTAACACCACACCGGTCGAGAGTGGGAATGGTGTGGAACTAAGGCCATTCCTTGGCTCCACTGGCTTTGTGCCGGTGGACCCAAGACTTTCAGGCTAACAGTTGACGTTGCGATCTTGAACGCGTCCTACGCCACACGGAACCACAGATCTGAACTGGAGTCGTTGAGCAATGCAGGAAAACACCGTTAAATCGTTTCTGGGTAGTTGCCAGGAATCGATCCATCTTTTTTTCTTGGCCAATGTTTCGTTCGCTTACCTAATTGCTGGTTCGCCGTTGTTTGCTGAACAGATTCAGTTCAATCGAGATGTCAGACCCATCCTTTCCGAGAATTGCCTTGCCTGCCACGGCTTCGACCA
>CAMBSL010000183.1 GCA_945870455.1 Pirellula staleyi DSM 6068
TCATTACGCTGCCCAATCCGTCCATCCACGCGAAAACCAACCTGCTGGCACGTTCGTTCGCCCAAATTTCCCGGAGTCTTTTGTTTCGAAATCCAAATTTCGATTTATGCATTTTCAATCTCAGACTTTCAAGAACTGGCAGCCCACTGGCTTTCGAGTCTAAACGATCAACGCGAACACTTCCATAACACTTATCGTACAATCGTACGTAAAAATTTGGACAAAGGCGGATAAAACATTAACGATCGCAATGCGGGTCGACGCTCGTAAACCCTTCTGCATCATGGGTTTACGCGTACCAAACAGCCGTTTAATCAAATTCGGGGTACGCTGGACTGTTGCGCCGATTTTGCCGAATCCCAGGGCTCGGCCTTAGACTGCAGCGCCGATTTCCGTTCCCTCACCAACGCAGTTTTGTCGTTTTTGAACAAGTTCGAAAACGGATCATGCCTCCACACCAATGCGTTCCCAGGCAGAGCCTGGGAACGAGTAGTCTCCTGTGCGACGTTCATTCCAATCCGTGCAACTAGGGCATTTATGGACCGAACGAGCCTAACTCCCAAAGCGGCTGATTCCATGTTATACTTGCATCGGTCCTAACTCGTTTGGCGTTGAGAAACAGTTGCCAAACCATTGCGGAATGCGACCAGTCCTGCCCACTTTTTCCCTCCCGTTTCTATTTACGAGATCGTTTCTAACGACACGAGTTGAATCATGACTTCTAGAAGATGGTTTCTCGCACTTGCTTGCACGAGTCTGTTATGCGTTGTTCCCCTCGGACATGGCTTCTATAAAACAGGCGGAGTCACCGAGAAAATCACAATCGCTGCGTCCAGCTTTGTCGGTTCACTCACCGATGGTCAAAAGAGCAAAGTACTGCTACCGATTGATAGCCCTCTGCAATCCGACTGGCATATCATTCCGAAGGACACTCGCAAGGGTCTTCAGTTGAATGAAATGGACGAACGCCAACGTCAAGGTGCGATGGTTTTGCTTCGAAGCGTGCTGAGCGAAATGGGTTATCGCAAGTCAACTCAGATCATGCACATGGAGAATTTGCTCAAGGAACTGGAAGCCGGAAAGACGAATACCCCGCTTCGAGACTCGACGCGATACTACTTCACGGTCTTCGGTACACCACAACCTGGCCAAAAATGGGGCCTCAGTATTGAAGGGCACCATCTTTCGTTAAACTTTCTGATGAATGGTGACCGAGTCGTATCGTCGACACCACAGGCCTTTGCGTCCAACCCAGCCATCGTTCGAATTGAAAACAAATCCGACGTGCCCGTCGGGAGACGAATGTTGCGATTAGAAGAAACGTTGGCCTTTGAATTAGTCCATTCGCTTTCTGATAAGCAACGGGCAGTAGCGATCTTAACGGACAAAGCCCCACGCGAAAACCGGACGCTTGGAGTACCGCAACCGACACCTCAAGCTCCCGTTGGCATCGCGGTTTGGCAGTTAGCTGCACCCCAGCAAACGCTGCTCAAGGAGTTGGTCAACGAGTATATCAATGCAGTCCCAGACGAGATCGCGGATGATCGACGAAACGCGATTGAAGGCGCTGGGGGTTGGGATGCTGTCTTCTTTTCCTGGGAGGGAGCACTTCAGACTGGTATCGGCCATTCGTACCGAGTTCAAGGTCCCACATTTCTGATCGAGTTCGTCAATACTCAGCCCGACGCAGCCGGAAACATTGCAAATCATGTGCATTGCATTTGGCGAGACATTCGCGGCGATTTTGGCGTGACGTTATAGCCCGGGGGCTTAAACAATGCAGCCCAGGGCAGAGCGCAACGCCGCCCTGGGTCTACTTCAAATTCCACATCCATTGGTCATTCTCGGATGCGTCGGGTTGATCCTTGGAAGTGACGGGCGGTTCGATTGGTACCGATTCTGAGGTGCGTGGATTGAAGCCCCAGAGTGTGGCAGTTGTGCCATCGACCCGATAGCCGAACGGCTTACCACCAGGCGGCTTGAGTTGCGTCAGGTCGAGCGAAAATTCGGTTAGCGCGTTGAGCGATTCCGGTAGCGTTCCATGTCGATCCTCGTAGAGTCGCAGTCCAATCCCGTACGCGGCCAGACGGTGGGAGACGGCTCGTCGCACGAACGCTTCGCCCACCGAGGCAAGACTCGGAACAGCTTGTGCAGTCAACGCGGAATCCATTTTTGCGAGCCAGCCTGAATTCATCGAAGCCAAAGCCGCACTTTCGCATTTTTTTAGTTGAATTCGGAACTCATCTAAATCGCTGCGTTCAATCTGTTGAAAGCTTTGCATGATGTCCAAATAACAATTGGCATCGACGTACCGCGACAGAGTGATGGGCGAATCGAATCCAGCATCCGATGGGTTGCTAAATCCTGGAAGGGCCGATCCTCGCTCTCCAGCCAGCATAGCAACCCATTCGTCGCCGATCGTCGTCGCTGCCATGACTTTGGGCAACAACGATTCTAGATCGGTAGTGTTAAGTGCATCTTGCTCAATAGCCTGTTGCAATAGCAAGATCGCTTGGCTGTCGACGGCAATCGAAACGAGCTGAGCAATCAAATTGTGTTCGCCTGCGATGATTTGATTGATTCCCAGAATCGATTCGATCGCCGTTCGTACGGCGGCTGAATCGCGGTCTCGCAGGGCCACGCTGCCGTAGAGACTGAGCAGCCTTGCCATGGTTCGCTTCTCTTGTAGGTACGGAGGGAGCGTTTTAAAACCGTCAAAGACCATCGGAATGCGAACAGGTTTTTGATTTGCCGAAGCGTGCGTTAGTTGCGTGATATCGGTATGCAGTCGTGTCCATTGCTTGAGGAAATCCCGCACGGAACGCTCGTCTGCCCAATCACCTTGCGACGGCACTTCAGGATCTTCCATAGCTATCCCATTGCCGAGATAGGGGAGGCGAGGATTGGCTTTGATGGATTCGTTGAATTCATCGCTCTTTAGAAACTCAAGGATGGCGAGCCAGGCGTCGGTGTTGGTCGCATCGGTTTGCTCGGTGTAGTAAGTTTGCATGGACGCATTGTCTACCGGATAGCCTTGAGTTCGGAGTTTTGCAGTGCGATCATTTAGACGACTTTTCGCAGCCATTTCGCGGGCGTACCACGTGAGAGCCACTACCAACGCCAAAAAAACAGGCATGGCTATCAAGAGCAAAATGGCCGGAACGAGGCAACTGCGTTTTGGATTTGGACCGGGAACCATTGTTTTTTGGGCTTGTTTGCTTGAGTCAAGAACCGATTCGTTCAAGACAAGATCATACGATTCCCAACGCACGGCAACTATGCTTGCAGAACTCAAAATTTGGTTACAATGTACCGTCGAATCCAGTTTTCAGGGTTCGGCGACGTTTCCGATCAATCCCCAAATCTACCCACCTTACGGTTCTATGACAGTTTCCACCCCCACTTGGTTAGCCTCCAACGACCAAATCGCAGACGCCAAACATGCTCTTGATAAGCATACGTATGAGTCGGTTCAATGGCATTTCCACGATTCGACTGGTAGCCCTTTTTGGCTGGAACAAAAAGCGAGTCTCAAATTTGACCCGCTCAAGGATGTCAAAGGTTTCGATGACTTGAAAAAGTTTCCGGAGTTCGAGGACGATTGCTTGCGAGGGGGTCCCATCGAGCGTTGGATTCCCAAGGGTCTTCTGGGGAAACCAACGTACGTATTTGAAACGGGTGGAACAACAGGTATCCCCAAGAGCCGGATGGTAATCGACGATTTTCGCATCGACTACGAAAATTTCAGCGAAACGCTGCCAGATCATTATTTCCCGAAGGGTTCCAACTGGTTGATGCTCGGCCCTTCTGGCCCGCGCCGATTGCGATTGGCGATCGAACACTTGTGCCAAGTTCGAGGCGGCATTTGCTTTTGTATTGACTTGGATCCGAGGTGGGTCGTCAAGCTGATCAAAAAGGGATGGATGGAGCATCTTGAGGAGTACAAGAAGCATTGCATCGATCAAGCCATCACTATCTTGACGGCCAACCACAACATTAAGTGTATGTTCACTACTCCAAAGCTTTTGGAATCGTTGGCAAGCGGTTTAGCCGAAAAAGGAACAAGCATTCAGGAGCTTGGGATCACTGGCATTTTCTCCGGTGGCACTGAGTTCACCCCGCAATGGACTCGTTTCTGTGTGGAAGAATTACTAGGTGGACCAGCCGAGGAGAGTGGCGTCTACATGACGCCTACGTATGGAAACACATTGATGGGACTCGCTTGCTCTCGTCCTGTCACAAGCGATGATGACTACACGATCGCTTACTATGCGCCACAACCGAGAGCGGTGGTCGAAGTGGTCGATTTCGATGATCACACCAAGATTGTTGGACATGGCGAAACAGGTCGTGTCAAACTGTACACCATGACGAAAGAGTTCTTCGTTCCTGGCTTCCTTGAGCGAGACGAAGGAGAACGCGAGCTGCCGTTCGACAAGTACCCGTGGGACGGCGTAAGCGGCGTGCGCCCGTATCGCGGCTTTGCTTCGACAACGACAGTTGGCGTTTACTAACCACAATTTTTTGTTCCATATTTATTATTCATTTGGAGTTCTTTAGTCGTGTTGACCATCAATCCAATTCGCTGGGGCAAGCAATACAAGTCGCTTGAGTATCAGGACGTTTTCCATTTTGACACCGGCGAGTCGATTGCTCGGATCGGACAAGTGAATGGTAGCATGGTCCAAATGGACATGCGCAAGGCAGACAATGCGAGAAAGGCTCTGCGTTCGATTCCAACGCAAGAGCTGATCGAGCGTTGTAAAAAGGCCGCGTATATGTTCGAGCACGAGACGTTGCCGGTCGGCGATGGATTGCAGACCGTAGATGATTTCATTCACCAACAGTCTGCAAGCACTGGTTTGCCGGAACACATGTGCCGCAACAACATGCAAAAGAACTGCTTCGTTCTGAGCAACATCGACAAGATTTTGGATGCGCTCACGCGAGGGCTGGACCTAGAGATCTTTGCGAGGGGATATGGCGAGGAAAATCGAAATGTGACGGTGAGTTTTCAATGTCAGACGCCCGTATTGGGAGCTGTGCTTCCCAACAATTCGCCGGGAGTGCATACGCTTTGGTTGCCTGCCGTTCCGCTGCAGGTAGGTCTTGTGCTCAAGCCAGGTTCTCAAGAGCCATGGACCCCTTATCGCATGATTAGTGCCTACATTGAGGCAGGCATTCCTGCGGAAGCGTTTTGTCTCTATCCAGGCGGCCATGATGTAGGCTCGACAATTTTGGGCAAGTGTTCCCGAAGCATGATTTTCGGAAGTGCTCAAACAGTCGATCAATATTCAGGCAACCCGCGGGTTCAGGCCCACGGCCCAGGCTTTTCCAAAATCCTTATCGGCGATGACGTCGTGGATCAATGGGAAGACTATTTGGACCTGATGGTCGAGAGTGTGCTGAGCAATTCGGGTCGCAGTTGCATCAATTGCTCCGGTATCTGGGCTTCGCGTCACACGAAAGAAATCGGTGAAGCCTTGGCAAGTCGAATGGGCGGCATCGATATTTTGCCTCCCAGCAACCCGAAAGCAGCTTTGGCTGCGTTCACCAACGCTCAGATGGCCAAGGGGACTTGGGCGATGGTTCAGCAAGATCTTGCTGAATCCGGCGTGGTTAACATGACGGCCTCGTATGGAGAACGACTTGTTGAACGAGAACGATGTGCCTACCTAAAGCCTGTCGTTGTTACGGCAGATTCGCCGCAGAGAGCGGTTGCCATGAAAGAGTATATGTTCCCGTTTGTATCTGTCGTGAAGTGCGAGCAAAAGAACATGATCAAGTCGATCGGCTCCACGTTGGTTGGAACGGCTTTGACTGCGGACGACGAATGGATTGATGAACTTACGAACGCCACACACATCGATCGACTTAACATTGGTGCAATGCCAACCAACCGCCTCAACTGGTTGCAACCCCACGAAGGAAATCTGATCGATTTCCTATTCCGATCGCGCGCTGTCCAGATTGTACCGATGCGGGTAGCACAAGCGGTTTAGTAGTATTGTTGCTGGACCGGCTTGATGACGATTTCCGGTACATGAACTCTTTCAGGAAGACTTGCCAATCCGACGACGACGTTGGCAATGTCTTCTGGTCGGAGGATAGCTTGGCGATGCTCGTCGCTGACAGGCGTTGGGCGTTGTTCCAGGATAGGCGTGTCGACTTCCCCGGGGTAGACATTGGTCACGCGGACGCCTTCAACGCCGACTTCGTTGGACACGCACGTTCCTAACGCGGTCATGGCGAATTTGCTCGCGGCATAAGCGACTCCGCCGAGCGCCAACGCACGTTTGCCCGCGACGCTCGAGATGTTGATGATCATCCCGCAATGCCTTACTCGCATTTGAGGCAAAACGCAGTGGATGCAGTTGTAGGCACCAGTCGCATTGATTGCCATGACTTGGTCCCATTGTTCCGGTGCCATCACGTTGATGGAACGGTCTCGAATATTGACACCGGCGGCATTCACCAAAATATCAACGTGTCCGATTGATTTGTCGAACCATTCGAAGAAGGACTCGACACTTTCGCGATTTGCTACGTCGAGGCAATGGCCCACGAGAAAGTTGTTGGAAAGGGTGATCGCCTCGGATATGGCGGATTCTCGGCGGGATCCAATCGCGACTTTAGCACCGCTTTGTGCGAAAAGATTTGCGATGGCGAATCCGATGCCAGTGGCACCTCCGGTAACAACGACGCGTTTGTTTTGCAATGTGTTGGCTTGAATCATCTATACTGGTAATGGGTAATTGGATTTTGGATCGAAACTCATACTTCAGGTTGTACCCGTGCCGCATTCTACCAAACCGCAGATCGTTGTGATTGGAGGTGGCTTCGCAGGCATGGCCTGTGTTCGGGCTTTGCGAGGTTCCGAAGCTGAGATCAAGCTCGTTGATCGTCGCAATTTTCACTTGTTTCAGCCGCTTCTCTATCAAGTTGCTACCGGCGGACTCTCACCAGCCAACATCGCGGCTCCACTGCGAAGTATTTTTAAAAAGCAGAGAAACGTTCAAGTGTTGATGGCTGGTGTTGATGGATTCGACATGGCAAGGCGATCGGTTGTCTTGGACGACAAGTCCGAACTACCTTTTGATTACTTAGTTCTTGCGACGGGCTCGACCCATCATTATTTTGGGCGCGATGCGGATTGGGAACCGCTCGCGCCGGGATTGAAGACGATTGAGGATGCGACGGAAATTCGCCGCCGATTGCTAACTGCATTTGAAGCCGCCGAGGAGACGGACGATCCAGCGTTGCGGGCAGCACTTTTGACGATCGTAATCGTGGGTGGGGGCCCAACCGGAGTTGAGTTGGCTGGCTCCATCTGCGAACTTTCTCGGCACACTATGAAAAACGAGTTCCGTGCCATCGATCCGAGTTCGGCTCGTATTGTGTTGATTGAAAACAGCAAGATGGTGCTTGACCGGTACCATGGTTCGCTTTCGGAAGCAGCCGCGCGAGATCTGAAAATGCTCGGTGTCGAGCTTTGGAATGAAACACGATTAATGGAAATTCGTCCCGATCACGTGGTAGTCAGCCATGCAGGAGAATTGAAACGTCTCGATACGCACACAGTCCTCTGGGCGGCGGGAGTGAAAGCGTCGTCGTTGGGCAAGAAACTCGCCGATGCGATCGGGCCTACTGTGCAACTGGATCGAGGCGGGCGGGTTGCCGTCGATTCACAGTGCGCGGTTGCAGGCTACTCCAACGTCTTTGTGGTAGGCGATTTAGCTGCGTTCAGTTTAGCGGATGGAACGACGTTGCCTGGAGTTGCTCCTGTCGCAATGCAACAGGGTGTTTACCTCGGTAATTTGATTGCCAAGACACTCAAAGGGAGTCGTCCAACGAGCCCGTTCAAGTATTGGGACAAGGGGAACATGGCGACCATCGGGCGATCGAGGGCGATTGTCGAATCAGGGAAGTGGCGAATGACAGGCCAGATCGCATGGTTGGCTTGGCTGTTCATTCACATTCTGTATTTAGCTCGGTTTGAGAACCGAATGCTGGTATTGTTTCAATGGTCCTGGAGCTACCTCACGCGAAATCGGACGGCCCGTTTGATTACGGGAAAAACGAAAGACGCCTTGTAGAGACAGCACCACGCGAAACGTGAAGTCTACGTACCATTCTGGCTTTACCACTTGGCGCACTCCTGTACGACTTCCCCTTTTCGCGCGCTACCGACCAAAAGCTGTTCGCAAACCAAAGCAAAAAAAGTTCGCCTCTGCTGACCTGCGATTTGTCTAGCGGAGAAGCGAATTACGCCGCCTCTCGTTCCATCCATGAACTGAGCTCTGTGATAAACATTGAAATCACAGCGATTTGACACATCCTCTGAAATTCTCCCAGACTAGTTTCAAGTAGATTTAAGATTGCCGCTCGCTTGTACCGCATTAACCGCAAAAATAAAATTTCCGTTCGATTTGGATTTGATTTTGGTCTAAACTGGGGTTTTCTTTTTCTCAATAGGATTCATTGCCCCGCATTGACAAGCAATGACTCTCGTTCGTTTCCTGAGGTTGATAATGAAAAACGTTTGCCGGACCGAGAATCACATTCAGAAACTTTTTCGAAGCAGCGTGCAAGTCAAACGCGCTTGGTACCGTCGACTTCTGCGTTTGGAGTCACTGGAAACCAGAACGCTTATGGCAGCAGACTGTCTCGTTTCTCAAGAGATTTTTTCTTCCAATGATAGGGTTGCTGAAGGTGAAGAGCCGGCACCAACCATTGGCTACATGCCACCAGAACCGCCCGAGCTTGCGGGGCGAAACCCTGCGAATGGTCTTGGTGTTGCGGAATCGATTCCTGCTGCGAACACATTCTTTCTTCATAGTCGTCCGACGGCAAAAAAGACGATTTATTTGGACTTCGATGGATTTACGGCGCGCGGGACTTCGTGGAACACAGGCAACAACATTGCGACGATTGTTTCACCAGCTTGGGATCCAGCTGGAAACGGTCCCGCTTTCACAAACAATGAGCTGAGCGAAATTCAAGGAGCGTGGCAACGTGTGGCGGCTGACTTTGCTGCTTTTGATGTCGACGTTACGACCCAGGATCCAGGTGAAGCGAACTTGGTGAACACCGGAGGTTCGGATGACCGGTGGGGAATTCGCATAGTAAATACTCTTGTTGATTTTTCGAACTCGGGTGCTGGCGGTTTCGCCTACATCGGTAGTTTTCGGTGGGGTTACGAAAGAAGCGGAGCGACCGACACCCCTGCCTATGTGTTCACTCGCACATCGATGTCGGTTGCAGCAGCGGTCACCCACGAAGTTGGGCACTCGCTGGGGTTGTCGCACGACGGAACCAATTCTGCTAATCCATTGCAGCAGAACGCCGAGTACTACGATGGGCACGGGACAGGTGAGAACAGTTGGGGGCCCATTATGGGCTCAGGGTACTATCGCAATGTAACGACTTGGGACAACGGTACCTATATCGGCACCAGTAATGGGGCAGCCAATGCGAACTTCGGGACTGGCCCAACGGATTTGGCAACGATCACGCAAGCAAGCAACGGTTTCGGTTTTGTGCCTGACGCTGATGGGAATACCAACTTTCTAGCGACAACATTGATCGGCACCTCTATTCCGGGTGGAAAGCAATCCGTTTCTAAACTCGCTACCATTGAGCAGCCCGGGGATTTCGATTTCTTTAAGTTCCAAACAGGAACGGGTGTCGTCGACATCACGATCGATCCATATGTAACTGATCTTTGGACGAGCGATGGAAGTGGCGGCTACGTCAACAGCATTGAGCCCTCGTTTCTCGATGGGACGCGTTGGAATGAAAACCAAGGATCGAACTTGGACGTAGAAGCCACGCTTTACGACGAAGCAGGAGTCGTCATAGCGGTTTCTAATCCTGCGGGCTTGCGGGCTAGTTTTTTGAATTTGAGTCTCAGCGTTGGAACCTACTTCATCCGAGTGGATGGCGTCGGATTTGGCGACCCGAGAGCGAATCCTCCGACAGGTTACTCCGACTACGGTAGTCTCGGACAGTATCTCATATCAGGAACGATTGTATCTTCCATTGAAATTGGGATCACGGATGTCTCGGTTTATATCGAAAATACGCCTCCGATTCCCATTGCTTCCAATGCGACTGTTAGTACTTTCAACATCAACACGTTTGAGGGAGGGATTCTTCAATTTGCGATTGCAACGAATTTCCAGGTTGGCGACAGACTTGGATTCGTTTCGTCTGGCATGGGGCCTGGTCAAATTTCCGTTTTGGGGAGCGACGTTTTGTATGGCGGTGTGCAGATCGGCACGTTCTTTTCCGGATTGAGAAGTATTTCCGTCTACTTCAATGCTGCTGCGACGAGCGAATCTTTAGAAGCTGTCATCCGTGCGCTGACATTTGAGCATACATCGGATGCCCCCTCGTTAACGCAACGGCAGGTTTCGGTCTTTCTCGACAACGCGAACAATGGAGCGAGCAACATCGCGTTTGCAAGAGTCGGTGTCCTACCTGTTAATGATTCGCCGCTGACTGGAGACGCTAGTTTGCAATCCGTAGCTGAGGATACCGCCAACCCATCCGGTCAGCGGGTTTCCACCTTCATGGGCTCGACATTCACAGATGTGGACATCGGCTCATCGCTTTCAGGTATTGCGATAACCGCGAACTCGGCCCTGTCCGGAACGGGCGTTTGGCAATACTCGATCAATGCTTTGCAGTGGGCTCCGATTGGGACAGTCAGTGACACTTTGAGTCTGTTGCTTTCCAAAGACACCTGGATTCGTTTTTTGCCCGCGTTAAATTTTAATGGCACACCTGCACCTTTAAGGTTTCGAGGGATTGATGATACCTTTGTGGGGACTTTTTCGACGCGAACCGTTCGCAGCACAATCGATGTAACAACGTCCGTTGCAGATGGGCCTCTGTCGTTGACGGACAGCTCGTTGAGAACGGTGATTACGCCAGTCAACGATGCGCCGATAGCAAACGTCGGGGCCCAGGCAGTTAGCGTCGATCAAGATCAGACCTTAACCTTGGTAGTGCCGACAGCTTGGTTCAGCGATGTCGACAACACCACTTTAACGTACAGCATGGCTCGTTCCGATGGATCTGCGTTACCCAAATGGTTGTCGTTCGATCCGACCACGAGGCGACTTGTTGGAAGTCCCAAAAATGCGGACGTAGGTGATTATTCCTTGATCATTCGCGCGACGGATTCTGCCGGATTGTTAGCAACAATTTCATTGTTCGTTACCGTTGTGAATGTAAATGATGCGCCTTTCGCTATTCAACTCGCTGCAGATCCAGTGGTGGAGGGTGATGCGGATCTTTCAGGCAAATTTTTGGGTACACTTTTCGCAACAGACCCTGACAGTAAAGATGAATTCATCTGGGCGGTAACGGACCCACGTTTTGAAATACGAGGAAATACCCTTTATCTCGCTCCAGGCAAAGAACTCGAT
>CAMBSL010000184.1 GCA_945870455.1 Pirellula staleyi DSM 6068
CATTTTCCAGTCGCGACATCGAAGTTCAAGGCCATCGTATTTCCCGTCAATGTGCGTCACCGAATAGCCTACCGAACCGCGTTTGAAAAAATCAGACGCGACAGACAATGAAGAGAATACAGAGGTTTCTGGGACGTCCTCAGTTACACTGCCACGTATTGAAACATGCGTTTCGCTATCATCGCTGGTCATGTCAATCGAGAGAGTGTCCGTTGACTCCTTAACGGTAAACGAAGCATGATGATGAACCCCATCCTTGATCGATGCGACGAAATTGAAACATTACCGAGCGTTCCATGTTGCCAAAGTGTGCCAAAGATTAGTTCTTGAGCTCGAACAAAAATTTGTTGCTACCCTTTTTTACTTCCGCTTGGAGCCCCGATGTTCCGGGCGCCGAGTACTTGCCCGGGATGAGACTCTTCAGCGGAGTTAAAGGAGAATAGCCCACCGTGTCGGCCTGATCCGCTGGCACAACTTTGGTCTTAACACTTTTATCGACTTCGGTTTTTGTGATCATCACCAAGTTGTTGCCAACAACGGCGCCATCCTTGGTTCCATAAGTGGATAATTGGGTAACACCCTTCGAGTCGGTTATGCCACTGGCTGCGATCGGATCGTCTGTTGTCACGAAGGTTACCGTTGCGCCTTCCAGCGGGCTACCTTGATATGTCACGGAAACCTCAACCGGAGCCGTCGGGCGTTGCCCCTCGGGTGTACCGCAACCTAAAAACACGCAAAGGCAACCCGTAACGAACCAATTCGATCTCGACATGTAACACCTAACTCGAGCGAGTAAAACTTTAGGAAAGTCCGAACAAGAGCATCGATCCAGCTCAGTCGGGCATGCTCGCTACCTCACCGCTACCGGCCGATCCAAGCGCACCCCAAACTCCGTAGAGACTAGGTCCTGACGTCACCGGAACAGCAGCCGAGTTCCCCGCATCGATCGAATTGGAGATGAATCGAACCGAACCGTCCATGAAACAGACACTCACGCCCCCCGTATGAAAACTCGCAGCAGAAAAAACCCCACCGTTGGAATCCGCTGCGGCATTAGCATCGTTGGTGCACGATGGACTGTTGGGTGGAAGAACGGTAGTAAATCCTGTTCGCTCTGGTTGCCCATCGGTCCAAAGAATTCCGAATCGTCCTTTCAAGGATTGGCCTGGTGCAAACCGACCGCTAATGGCAACCGCTCGGCAATCGTTTGGATTGTTGCGAACGTTCGGTACCGAGGCTGTAAACCTACGAATGTCCTCCGTTCCGGTGGCTGCAATGACAACCCCATTGTCATTGTTTGCATTGTGAGCAGTTCGTTCGCTGAACGCAATCGTATTGCTCGTGCCGTCCGTAATGATACTCATTCCATTGCTGATGTTGGCAGCAAAAGGCCCCCGGTTCTGTCGTTGACCGGCAGTAAGATCATTAACTTGGTCGCCGTGGCTTACCGCGTAGGAATTCGTTCCGTGTTGGCCCCACCGGGTCGGGATTGGTGTATCGGAAGGACAATTGAAGCCAGGAATGGTCACCGACCAAGGAAAATAAGTGGGTTGATCGCCATCGATTCGAGGATACCAAGCGGATGGTCCGCCAGGCGCGAATACAAAGCCATTGACCACCTCGCCAGCACTGATTCGAGAGGACAAGGCGGTTTGTTCCACAAATGGCAATATTGCAATGAATGGACTCAGTCGCTCGTAGTTAGCCAGGTTTCGTGTGCTGGGATTCACGAAAGCGCGTGTTCCTGTTCGAACCGAAAGGAGTTTCTTGTAGGCACCTTCATAGTTGTGAATAGCCAAACCGATCTGCTTTAGATTGTTGCTGCATTGCATCCGACGAGCGGCCTCACGTGCGGCTTGAACCGCAGGCAACAACAAACCCACTAGGATTCCAATGATGGCAATGACCACAAGCAGTTCTACCAGAGTGAATCCACGTTTTACCAATTTTGACTTCATAATTAAAAATTTCGCCTAAATGAAAAAGGGAGGATAAGGAAGGCCAAATCGACCTAAACAGAGACCTGCGGGAGATGAACCGCCAAACAGACATCCTAGATTAACCCAATCCCGTTTTTTGGGACAAAAATTTCACAAAAAACCGGCATTTTTTGGTGTCCACGCCTATGAGCCACGCCAACAAATCGTTCCCGCGCACGCGGGAATCTAGTGGAGTGCGTGCGATGGCTGGGTTCCTGCCTGCGTGGGAATGACGGGCGAGCTGGGTTCCCGCACAGGCAAACTGCAGATAGTTGAAAGGTTCGTTGTGTGGCCGGTCGTGAGCTCGGCGTGCATGGCTTGGTTCGTCCAACACTTGATGCGGAATCTCATACCCTTAGCGCAGATCGCGCAGATCATTCACCAGTTACGCAGCGATTGCAAGCACCTAGATTTTCGATGTCGTTCCTGTTGTCTCTAAGTCGGTCGGTTCGCCGATCACCTTTGAGAGTACGTTATTGGAGTAAAGCAAAAAGCCAAGGAACAATAGCGGAACCAGTATCGGCCAGGGAAACCTCGTTGACCCTAGAGTTAAGTTCAAAAAGAACGGCATCGCCATTGCTGCAATCCAAATCATCGAGTTCCAGAGCAACAGTCGATTCTTTTCCGCTTTAGTCATGGGACACCCTTGAACTGATTATCTGAGTTTGGACGAGTTGTTTGACCGACAATTTCTTGTTATCGGATTTCCTGTCGGAATAGTCTCCGTAGACACTCATTTTGCAAGTCCGCCTTGATCGACTACAATCGCTACTCAAAAGGAACGTATCATGCTAATCGACATTCCGCAAGAATTTGAATCATTTGTCGCCTCGTTGGTGGCAAGACGTCGTTTTCTTTCTGAGCACGAAGTCTTGGCCGAAAGCTTGCGACTATTGCAAGCACGAGAATCGTTGGCGGAGGAAATCCAGAAAGGCTTCGAGCAAATTGATGCAGGGCAAAGTATTGATGGGCCGTTAGCATTCGATAAACTACGCGCTCGTCTTGGAGAGCAGCTTGGATCGTAACCATGGCAATGTTTGTATTATCCGCTGAAGCTGAGATCGACATTGCTGGGATAAGTGAGTACATAGCAAAACGAAACCTTGCAGCAGCCATCAAGATGCTAGATCGAATTCAGGAGGCATGCCAGATGCTGGCAGATAATCCAGAACTCGGCGAAGTGCGTAAGGGATTTGGTGTGCCGAACTGTCGGTCATTCACAGTAAGTCGGTACGTAGTATTTTTTCGTTCCAATGGAGACGGCATCGATGTCGCTCGAATTTTTGACGCAAGCCGCGATCTTTGACTTAGGGCTTTTGGCCGATAACGGCGACGAAGACAGCGTGCGAGGAGTTATCCTGTCGATGCTAGCGAGCTGTTATCGAGCGCTTCGGTTCGTTAATTATGTTTAGTGTTGAAATGTTGGGTCTGGACCAATCTGTAGGTATTCGATTGGAATAGTGCAAACTATCGGGCGACCATTTTGGTCGAGTGTGCCAAACCAAACCCCAATATGGTCGTCAGGAACCTCAACACCGTTCGGCAAAGATATCACGGTCCCAGCGCCGCTACCATCCAGAAACACGAACTGGCCGACTTCGAAGCTCATTGTCCTTGTCTCACTCCAGATGTCAGCATCATCACGACGTAAATGTTACCAGGAACAGACATTTCGTTGGGTTATTCTTCGCGCACTTCAAACAGCTCAGCCGTATTGAGGATGGATTCTGGGCGGCACTTTGGAGACATCGGATTGGGTGGTACGACAATTTCAATACTGCGGTAGTGCTTGCCATCGCTATGGGGCATCACATGGATTCGCGATGCAGGTACGTCAACCACCCAAACCTCGGCGACGCCACTTTCCGCGTAGACGTTCGCTTTCTCACGCAGATCGTTGGCCAAGCTGCTATCCGAGACTTCAATCAACAACATCACATCGGCGGCAGTTGGGCGTGTGTAGCCGTAACGACGCGGCTTTAACCACAAGATATCCGGTTCAGGTCGATTGTCATCGCAAACAAAGCCGCAGTGAACGCGAATATTGGCATCCGTCGACTTGTTATTCTCGATCGACCAACGATTTAGGTAGTCAATGTAGTCATCGTGAACCGGTCCAGCAGGATTCATAAAGCACAACTCCCCTCGAATCAGTTCGATCTTACGCGGCCCAATACCGTCAAACGCACCACGATCGACCATCGAGTCAAACTCGGCACCGGTGATTTTGCTTGAAACGCTCATGATTTTCCTTTCCATTACTTTGGACTGATCGCCACATTCTACTCCATCCACTCGCGTCAGGTTATTGCACCGGACACCCTGCCGGACAATGCAGTTCGAGCAAATGGTCATGCACGGCATGTAGCGATGGATTCATCGCGACCGTCATCGCTTAACGGAGGAGCAGTATGAGGTAATTCTTCACGTACGGATCTGTGCGAGGGACGGCCAGCCATGGCCGTTCCTATCGCGATCATGTTTTCGGGTGGGTAGTTGCAAATCGGTTTTGGATTTCCTATTTTGATTGACGATACCTTTCTTCGGCTTTATCGACGGAGTGAATCATGGCATGATTGTCTAGCGTAGAAATCTTTGATCCATTCGTAATCGTGGCGGTCCAACCTATGGCCCGCACAAATCGACGCTGCTTCTTGAAAGACTAGGCATATACGCGGCTTACGTAGAATCTGCGTCGCGATTTTAGGCTGCGAGCTTGCTCGATACTCGTTGGCTTTCCAGCAAGGTTCTTGAATGTGCGGCCAAAATCCATAACCATTCTGGACCACTCCTGAGCATCTAGCAATTCTTGGCAAGGCAAATCGAACCGAAACGTTGAGCCCCATTTCGAAAATGCCTAACGAAAATGCAACGCCACAAATCGAATCTAGAAATTTAACAAAAACAAAATTGGTCGTCAAATAAAGATGGATGACCCATGAACCACATGAGCCCCATAAGCCACGCCAATAAGTCGTTCCCGCGCAGGCGGGAATCCAGTGGAGTGCACGAGATGAAGGGGTCCCGCCTGCGCGGGAATGACATGGAGTTGGGTTCCCGCCTACAGCGAATAAACTACCACGTAGTACAGGCTGCCAGTCTGGTTCGACATGCAAAACACAAGCTAGCAGCCTGTGCTACGTGCCAGTGGGCAGTGTTCTCGATCTCTCTTCAAAATGGATTCATGTGCCCAGCGTCGGATTTCGATTTGTGCTATTCTGTACCTACGGCCCAATGTTTCTCTCCATCACTCTCCCAACCCTATTGCCATGTCCATTTTCCGATCCTTGTTGGCGTTTCTTCCTGTTGCGATTGGCATCGCTCTCGATTGCCATAGACCTTTGTTTTCACAAGACTCGCCAATGGTTCTGTCTGAGTTCATTTACGAGGAAGCTCCCTTCCCAAGTTGCCATGCTTCGACGCTGGAAGAAGCGGCAGATGGAACCTTGGTTGCCGCTTGGTTTGGTGGCACTCACGAAAAAAACCCTGATGTCGGTATCTGGGTTTCCCGCAAGAATGGCGAACGTTGGACTCCACCTGTCGAAGTTGCAAACGGCATTCAATACACAAAGACCGACGGCACTATTGTCCGCCACCCCACCTGGAATCCTGTCTTGTTTCAACCCAAACAGGGGCCGTTGTTGCTATTCTTCAAAGCGGGTCCCACGCCACAAACTTGGTGGGGCTTGATGACGACTTCGAACGACCATGGTCTCTCGTGGGCTGCACCCCGTCGACTGCCTGAGGGGATCCTTGGGCCAATCAAAAATAAACCTATCCAGCTTGAAAACGGTACGATCCTATGCCCAACCAGTACCGAGGACCCCGTCACGGATGCTTGGCAAGTTCACATGGAGAGCACCAAGGATTTAGGACTATCGTGGAGTCGAACAGGGGCTTTGAACGACGGCAAGACCTTCGCTGCCATACAACCGAGCCTATTGCGGACGGGTGGCAACGGACTTTTGGCGGTCGGTCGCTCGCGTCAAAATCGTCTCTTCGAGATGCGATCGAGCGATGGGGGCATGAACTGGACTGACATGAAGGCTAGTATGCTTCCCAATCCAAATTCGGGCACCGATGCAGTTACCTTGAAAGATGGTCGACACCTCTTGGTCTACAACCATGTCCCTGGAACTCCTGGAAAATGGGGCGGAGCCCGATCACCACTCAATCTCGCCGTTTCAAATGACGGAGAAAAATGGCAAGCGGCGTTCATCCTAGAATCGACGCCCAAAGAGGAGTTTAGCTACCCAGCAATCATTCAAACCAAGGACGGGATGGTCCACATCACCTACACTTGGCATCGCAAGAAAATCAAACATATCGTTGTCGACCCGAAACGCATCGCATCGCGTGACTATGTCAATGGCGACTGGCCAATACCTTAAGCACATCCGCAACTGTTTTTCAACCCAATTAGCGGTTGGGCGATAACCCCGGTTTTTTAATTGCTCGACATTCGTCGAGAACCGGGGCTATCCGCCCTTCGGCTATCAATTTGTTCCACTCGAAGATTCATACCGATGTGCTTAGTACGATGAGCGCCAGCCTCGATTAGCCACAACGCATAACAAATCCCCAGGGCAAGCCTGGGGGTAGTTTCACTGTAAAGCTTGGGCTGTTCCGCTACTTCATGCCGAACAGATAGCCGATGATGGCACCGAGCAATAGAGCTGGCGGCAACATGATCGCAACGGTTAATGCGACGATCATCGCTTGGCTTGGCTGGGAGTGGCTTGGCTGGGCTTGGCTGGGCTGGCCGGGAACTTGAGTACGTGCGGTTTTCCCGCCTGTACCGATGTTGAATGAATCGAGGTTGCCACCTTGTGATTCGACCGTTGCTAGACTTTCGGGCAAAGCGCTTTGTCCTTGCTGGGATTCATTCGAATGAATGGAAGTCTCTTGAGATACTTCGTCCATTAGGGCTTGAGATTCCAATTCAATTGCCGGCGGTGGGGGAGCCGACCAAGGTCCACGCGACATCTTGGGCTGCTGAAGTTCGGCGGACAGCATCGCCCAAGGCTCAAGCCTTGCAGCAACTTCGGCGCACGACTGTGTTCGATTATTTGGATTCTTGTCCATCATCTCGGCGATGATTTCAACAAACTCTTCGGTGATGTTGGCTGCAAAGCGACGCGGGTGAAACGGAGTTTCCTCGAGATGCCTACGAACTTTTTGCGATGTGTCGCCACCCGGGAATGGAACTTTGCCACAGACCGCGTAGTAGAGTGTGCAGCCCAAGGAGTAAACATCGCTAACCGGTCCTACTTTCAATGGAGTTCGAATGTGCTCAGGGGACAAATAGTCCGCAGTCCCGACGATCTTTCCTGCCCTCGGATCATCCATAAGGTTCGCTGTAAAGCCGGCGAGCCCGACATCGGAAACTTTCGCAAGCCCCTCCGGTGTGACCAAGATGTTGCCGGGCTTAACATCTCGGTGCACCATTCCCTGTTGGTGGGCATATTCAAGACCCAGGGCGGCTTGCATGATGATTCGAGCGGCTTGCTCTTGAGGCAAAGGCCCTTGGGCTTTGATCAGCCGTCGCAAATCCATGCCGGGAACGTACTCGGTTACCAAGTAATAAACCTTGTCGTAGCCAGCGTCATACGCGCGGACCAAATAGGGGCAGTCCAGTTTCGCTTGTAGTCGAATCTCCCGATTGAAGCCTGCGATCGCGTCAGGAGTTGCTTTGCTCGTCGGTACGACCTTGATCGCGCACTCGCGTCCCATCACGCCATGCACTGCTTTAAAGACCTGCCCCATCCCACCTTGCGCGATGAAATCGGTGATGATGTATGGCCCGAGCTTGAATGTTGCACGACCATTGCTCATCTGCGCCGCTTGGTATTCGGTCACAGCTCCTTGTTCGATGAGAATGCCGTGCAGCAATTCGTCTTGCCGTTGCATCGATACGGGCTGAGGCTCAGTCGAGCAACGGAATCGCAGCAAACGCATGCAGTATTCCCATTGCGGCGGCTCAATCAGGCCGCTTGCCATCGCAGCTTTTTGAAAAATCGATTCCAAGGCAATCCCCCAAGAAAAACTCCGCTCGTCACGAGATCCGCAGATCGGAAACTGCCCAAGGTAGATTGGGACCATTGTCCCGATCGTTTACAGGGACGGGTGTTGAGACAGGACAATGGTCCCATCCTACCCGTTGGCTCCCATAGCGATTATAGCACGCGACTAGGGATTCATAATCGCAATTATGACAAAGGCAAGAATGCTGCCGAAGAGGACAACAAGGTTAATTATTCCAAGCCACAAACCGAACATTGCAGGCGTTCTATTGGAAGCGGGACTTATGCCTTGCCGCACGCGTTTCAATTCATTCCGTCCTAAAACAATCGCAAAGATTGCGCAAATTAACGCTCCGAGAAATGTTGGACATAATATCCAACTTCCGATACCCAATATGAGGGCTACTATTCCATTGCCCGAATGAGCATAGCCCGCAGACTGATTTAACGAATTCGGGGCAGGCTTGAATTGAACCGATTCATTTTGATCCGACCTCACGTCTCGGACCGAATAGGCGTTTGCAAACGGATCTTGTTGCTTGGATTGAAAACTCCACGCAGGCAAACCGATCCATTGCTCGGAATTGGATTGTCGAATGTGGCATGAATCATCCAGTCTACCTTGAGTGATCCAATCGAGAACGGTTTGCCGATCGGTTGGTCCATACACGGATTGGTTGGGAGTACGAACGAAGAACTCTTCGTTGATTCGCGCGGGTGTTGGAGCGATTGGACTCGACAGAGATTCCGAACCAGCCAGGGGTTCAATACTTCCTAGCGAATTCGAATCGATGGGCTGTTCGTAGGTTGTTTTGGCGTTTCCGGATTCGACGGCCACCGCTTGCATGCCTGAATCGCCGACGACGTAGATCACTCCGCAAATTGGACAACGCGCTTTGCGACCGGCGAAATCGTCTGCAACTCGCAGCATCTTGCCGCAGCCAGAGCATGTCGAGTCGATGGGCATGTTGGTCCTACTTGTTACTCTTGAGGATGTTTGTCTGGATGAAGAAACACGAACGATTTCCCGAGTCGACCACCATAGTTGCCGGCCCGAATCTTGTGGAGTCCTTGTACCTGCAAAGCTGCGTCTATGGCCGCATAGGTGGCTTCGGCGACTTTCTCAAGACTAGAACCATTGATGATAATTTCCATGATGGAGTGGACGCCATCTGGAACGAGAGACTGTGCTCCCAGCTTAGCTTTGAGAGTCGGGCAGTATTCCGCGTAAGTGCTTGCGATCAAGAATTTGTAACTACTCCCAGCTTTGCTCGCGCTGGCTGCAACTCCACCTGGAAAAGTGGTTATGACGCCCGGCGAAAGATCGGCAGCCATTGCGGCACGCTCAGCTGCATCGATAGCAGATTCTTCGGTCGAAGCCAAAAACCAAAGATTTCCGCCCATGATTCCGTCCGCGTAGCCGAATCGGCGAGTTAAAAAAAACTCTCCGCCAAGGGTCGGTATGGTCCAGCCTTTATGTCCGAATTTCTCGGTCCTGGTCTGGTGCCCATCACCAAAGAAAGCGATCTTGCGTCCAAGCTTGAAGTAGGGATCGGTGTCCAGCATGTTGAAGCAGCGAGTCGTAGGACAAGTCAAAACATTTTGGCTGAGCCTAGCCAAAAGGACGCGTTCTAAGTGTTCAACTCGATCTTTGCGAAATCGAGGAACATGGAATTGCAGGATCGCGCCAACACGTCCATCGGGCGTTTCTTGGCCCGGTGATTTCCCATCGAGAATTTGTTCAATTCCAGCTTCGCAATCGCAAAGGATTGTGCTGCTGGCGTGTCCGGTTGCTGCTTGGCAAGCGGCCATCAGCCACTTTTGATCGCGAGCGGTGACCAATACCGACGCGTAAATACTTCGAAAAGCTTCTGCGTAGGTATCCTCTACCAATCGTTCCCAGAGCGGGTTTTCTTTCCACGGAGTCATGAACGATGGCCTATGAGATGGTCCTGTGAAATGGCGAATGAGCCTTGCAACTCTCGCAGATTGTATCGATTTGTGGCAAATAGGAAACTCAAGCCGTGAGCTTGACGAAGTTTGGATGGTCCTTGACAGAATGCCAGAATCGCCAATCATTTCGTCTGCCCAATTTTGATGGCAGAGCTCTTCACGCACGGTTGGATCACTCACGAGAAGTCACTGATGAAAATTCACGAATATCAAGCAAAAGAACTCTTCCGCAAAGCCCAGGTGCCCGTTTTGGCAGGATTTGTTGCCAAAACGCCAGAAGAAGCCCACGCTGCATTTGAAAAACTCGGTGGTAGCATTGCGGTGGTAAAGGCTCAAGTGCATGCTGGAGGACGAGGAAAGGGGACCGTAACGGAAGTCCCCTCACAGCGTGGAGTTCAACTGGTCAAGAGCGCTGCGGAAGCCGCGACGGTCGCTCGGAATTTGCTCGGCAATCATTTGGTCACCATCCAAACAGCGGCAACCGGTGCCAAAGTAAATCAAGTCTTCGTAGAGCAAGGTTGTAAAATAGCTCGCGAGTTGTATTTGGCAGTTGTCGTGGATCGAGCCGCTCAAATGCCGCTTTTGATGGTCAGTAGCGAAGGTGGCGTTGAAATTGAAAAAGTCGCTCACGAAACACCGGAAAAAATCCTTCGAGAGCATTTCGATCCTGCCAATGGTCTCCAAGGCTTTCAAGTTCGCAAGCTTTGCAAAAAACTCGGGATCTCGGGCGAAGCCGCCAAGAGCGCCGAGTTTTTCATGAAGAAGTTGTGCTCCTTGTTTGTTGAACTCGATTGCGCTATGGCAGAGATCAATCCTTTGGTCATCACGGAAGACAACAAGATGATCGCTTTGGATGCCAAAATCACCTTTGATGACAATGCCATGTTTCGGCATGCGGATCTCAAAGAACTGCGAGACTTGAACGAAGAAGAACCTGCCGAAATCCGAGCCGCCAATACAGGCTTGAGCTATGTCAAATTGGATGGGAATATCGGCTGCTTGGTGAACGGCGCCGGACTTGCCATGGCGACGATGGATATCATTAAGCATCATGGAGGAGCGCCAGCAAACTTCCTCGACGTGGGTGGCGGTGCTAACACTCAGCAAGTGACCGAAGCCTTCCGAATCATTCTCTCGGACCCGAACGTAAAGGCCATCCTCGTCAATATCTTCGGTGGAATCGCCCGATGCACGACGATTGCTCAAGCCATTATCGAAGCCTCCAAAGAGGTTGGATTCACGGTTCCGCTTGTCGTTCGGTTGGAAGGAACGGAAGTGAATGAGGGCAAGAAAATGCTCCGAGAAAGTGGCTTGGCCATTATTTCGGCAGAAGACCTCACCGATGCCGCTAAAAAAGTAGTCGCTTCGATCGCTTAGTTGGCGGCCGACAATCTGAAATTACCCAAGTCCATTAGACATTAGAACCAATCCAAATATGAGTATTCTTGTAA
>CAMBSL010000185.1 GCA_945870455.1 Pirellula staleyi DSM 6068
TGTGAAAGAATTCTCTCATCCTCTCCATGATTCCAACTAGTCAGCTCAACGGGTCGGTCGTTCGACGTGCCAAATTGCGCGAAATGATTCGCGAACATGGCTTCGTGTCGATTCCCGATTTGCGAGAAGCGATGGAGGTCAGCGAATCGACCATCCGACGCGACTTGGAGGCACTTGAAGAAACAGGCGAAGCCAAACGAACGCACGGTGGCGTTTTCTCCACAGGACCGACCACCAGCGTCAAGCAGTTCGAATCCAAGAAAAACCCTGGTCATTGGGAAAAGAAACGTCTCATAGCCCTGGCTGCTGCCGATCTCATCGAGGACCACGACACCCTATTGCTGGATGGCGGCAGCACAACGTACGAACTTGCTAGACAACTCGTCGGGCGTCCACTCCAAATCGTAACCAATTCACTCCCGGTCGCAAACTTATTTTCGTCCAGCGATTCAGTCGACTTGGTCTTGCTCGGAGGAGCCTTGCACAACCGCACTGGCGTGACGCTAGGTAGTTATTCGAACCAAATGTTGCAGTCGCTGAATGTTCAAAAAGCCTTTCTGAGCGTGGCGGGCGTGAATGCCAAAGGTTTCTACAATAGCAACATGCTTCTCGTTGAAACCGAGCGAGCCATGATGCAATGCGCTGACCGAACCATCATCGTGGCCGACAGTTTGAAATTCGGCAGATCGAGCTTGGCCCGGCTGTGCGATTGGTCCGACGTTCACACTCTCGTTGTGGATGACGAGCTTTCCGCTACTTGGCGAGACTACATCGACAAGGCAAATGTCCAATTGATTCTCTCGTCGGCGGCACTTTCGGAACAAGCCAGTGAACACGAGTCCGAAAATAGCATCGAAACCACTACACCCGAGCACATATCGTGACGACATCCATTCAAAACCTAGATCCCAAAGCCATCGAATCGCTGGTACGATCCGCAGTCACACGAGCTCTCACGGGCTCGTCATCCTCGCGCACCGGATTGGAACCTTACAAACCCAATCTGGTTGTGAGCATTTCGGCTCGTCACATTCACCTCACCGACGAACATGTGGAAAAGCTCTTCGGCCCAGGCAAAAAATTGACCCCAGAAAAAGGGCTCTATCAAGATGGCTTCTTTGCGGCTGCCGAAACCGTCATGATTGTTGGTCCAAGGAGGCGCATGCTACCCAACGTTCGAGTCCTTGGCCCAACGCGGAAAGCCAGCCAAGTCGAACTCGCCTACACCGACGCGATCTCGCTTGGAATCGATGCTCCCGTTCGGCACAGCGGCGACATTGCGGGGACGCCCGGTTGTGTTCTCGTCGGCCCTGCCGGCGCCGTCGAATTAGTTCAAGGAGTCATCCGTGCCGCGCGTCACGTTCATATCAACCCGAAGGATTGCGCCTTCTACGGAGTGAATAACGGCGATTTCATGACACTCAGCGTCAAATCGAATCAATGCTCCGTCACCTTTGAGGACTTGTTGGTCCGCGAAGACGCGGCAGCAAAACTCGAAGTTCATATCGATACCGATGAGGGGAACGCTTGCGATCTCGACCGAGCCACCGCGATCGAGCTCAAGAAACAACAACCTTGCAAGTGCCATGAGCACTGAGGACCGTTCGATGATTAAGGTGGCGTACGCTTGCGGCTAGCGAGGAAAAAACGCGAGCTGGAAGTTTACGCCACACACAAAAACCACGTTTTACACCCTTAGTTTCCTTTTATTTTGGAGAAAGTTTTTATGGCAAAAGTGAATGAAGCGCTCGGCATGATCGAGACCAAAGGCTTTGTCGCCTTGATCGAAGCTGTCGACGCGATGATGAAAGCGGCCAACGTCAAGTTCCTCGGCTGGGACAAAGTTGGTAGCGGTTTGGTCTCGGCATTCGTTAGCGGTGACGTCGCGGCTGTGAAAGCAGCCACCGATGCAGGGGCCGCTGCAGCCGGACGAATCGGACAAGTCATGAGCGTTCAAGTGATTGCACGACCTCACGATGACTTGCACAAGGTCCTCAAAGTAAACGCTCCATCATCCTCGGCTGAGTAATCCGACACCAACCCATTTCCATCTACAAACAAGAGTTTAGACAACATGCAAAACGCAATAGGATTGATTGAAACCAAAGGTCTCTTGGCACTAATCGAAGCGACCGACGCGATGGCCAAAGCTGCCAACGTCGAAATCGTTAAGCGAGTCGATATCGGCGGCGCTTATGTCACAACCATGGTCAGTGGCGATGTAGGCAGCGTGCGCGCAGCCGTCGAGGCGGGTGCAGCAGCCGCTTCCCAAGTCGGTGAGTTGGTTAGCAGCCACGTCATCGCACGACCTGCTGAAGGTCTTACCGCAGCGTTTTTTAAGTAGTTCCTTTCAACGGAGTGACAGATCGACCATGAAGGTTCTCGTCGCCAACTTAGGCTCAACCAGTTTCAAGTATCGATTGTTCGACATGTCCGACGAGCGACAGCTCGCGCGGGGCGGTGTGGAACGCATAGGGTCTTCGGAAAGTCGCTGTTTCGTCGAAATCGGGGAATACCGCGGCGAGATGACCAAATCGATTCCTGTTCACGGTGTTGCCGTCGAAGCCTGCATCTCTCAGCTTACCGATCCAACCCATGGTTGTATCAAGGATGCGTCGGAGATCAGCGCTATCGGCTTCAAGGCGGTTCACGGCGGACGATTGTCCGGTGTGCAACGTATTGATGAACAGGTCTTGGCAGCCATGGACGAAATGAACTCCGTCGCACCGGCCCACAATCCACCTTACATGGCTGCTATGAAGCAGTTGGCCGGAATGTCGCAGATACCTTTGGTCGCTGCGTTTGAAACCGATTTTCATCAATCGATTCCCGAAGCTTGGAAACGCTATGCCTTACCGGCCAGCATTGGCAACGCATTGCCGATCCGCAAATGGGGATTTCATGGCGCATCGCATCGCTTCATCGGAGGACGGATGGCAGAGTTGCTTGGGCGTTCAGACGCTCGAATCATCTCATGCCACCTCGGGGGCAGCTCGTCGTTATGCGCAATTCGTGACGGCAAGAGCATGGCAACCACGATGGGAATGAGTCCGCAAACCGGCTTGCCTCAAAACAACCGGGTCGGAGATTTGGATCCCTACAGTTTGCCGTTGATGATGGAGCACACCGGCATGACGCTGGAAAAACTGCTGCATCATTTGTCCACACAAGCAGGCTTGCTCGGTTTATCGAATGGCCTATCTGGCGACATTCGCGATCTTGAACAAGCGGCAGATGCTGGCAACAGCGATGCGAAATTGGCACTTGATGTCTATGTGGCCGAGATCCGCCGGCAGATGGGTGGCATGCTAATGGCTCTTGGTGGCCTCGACGCAATCGTCTTCACAGGCGGAATCGGCGAAAACGGTGCAGGTATTCGCAAGGCGGTTTGTGAAGGACTGGATGACTTAGGAATCCGGCTTTCCGAATTAAGTAACCAGGTTCGCGGATCGGAACGCAGAATCGATGACTCAACGGGTAAGGTCCAAATTTGGATCGTACCAACGAATGAGGAAATAGTGGTGGCCCGCCAAACGGTTGCCGCAATCCAACGATAGAGCAGTCAACACAAGAGACAGAACCATGTTCGTTGCAAAAGTTACTGGAGCCATTGTCTCCACACAAAAGGTGGACACGATGATCGGCCAAAAGCTGCTCGTCGTAGAGCCCTTTCGTTTGGAACCGACGAAACGCTCAGAGTTAATCACGACAGGCCGTACTTTTATTGCCGTGGATACTCTCGGCGCAGGAGTCGGAGACATGGTCTTGATCACGCAGGGTAGCAGTGCTCGGTTCACACCAGAGACCAGCAAATTACCGATCGATTGTGTCATCATCGGCATCGTCGACACGGTGCATATCGAAAAAAACAACGTCTACAAGCGTCAATAACCAAAACGTAGAACACCTATGCAAATCAACGAAAATCTTATCCGCTCGGTTGTTGAGCAAGTGCTCAACGAAGTTCGAGGCAAGCAAGTAGCTGTACCGAGCTCAGCTGCATCGAGCTCAGCTGCAACGAGCAGTCTGGCCATGGGACGTTTTGGGCTCTTCAGCAATGTCGATGACGCCGTGCGGTCCGCTCGCACCGCCTTCGAGCAATTGCGAGAACGCCCGATCTCGGACCGCAAGAAAATCATCGAACACATTCGACGCATCTCGATCGAGAATTGTGTCGAACTCGGGACAATGGAAATGGAAGAGACCAAGATCGGTCGACTTGAGCACAAGATCGCCAAACTCAAGACGCTCGGCGAACGAACACCGGGCGTCGAGTTCCTCAAAACGGAATGCTTCAGCGGTGATTACGGCTTGGCCGTCATCGAACATGCTCCGTTTGGTGTCATCGGGGCCATCACGCCTGTGACGCACTCGCTCCCAACCATTACCGGCAATGCAGTCAGTATGATCGCTGGTGGTAACGCGGTGGTCGTCAACCCACACCCAAGCGGACGGAAAGTTGCTGCCGAAGGAGTTCGACGATTCAATCAAGCCATCCATGCGGACCTTGGAATCGACAATTTGATTTCGCTTGTTTGCGAACCAACCCTGGAAACCGCCCAACAACTCTTCAAGCATCGCAGCGTTGCACTTATTTGTGTGACGGGCGGTCCTGCTGTTGCTAGGGCGGCCCTCAATAGCGGCAAACGCGCCGTGGTAGCCGGTCCCGGCAATCCGCCGGTAGTCGTCGACGAAACCGCTGACCTTGACCATGCTGCTCGTTGCATCATCCAAGGTGCAGCCTACGACAACAATCTGCTGTGTATCGCAGAAAAGGAAGTCTTCGTGGTTGGAAGTGTATTCGACGCAATGATGTCCGCCATGGAACGAGCGGGTGCGGTTCGACTCATCGCCAGCGAAATCGATCGATTGACTCAAGCGGCGTTGCAAGTCGTGGGCGAGGGGGCCGACAAACACTACGGGGCCAGGAAAGAGCTCCTGGGGCAAGACGCAGTGAAACTCGCAGCCGCCGCAGGTCGCACCATCGATCCTAAAGTCGAGCTGGTCTTTGGCGAAACAACTTCGGATCACCCTTTTGTTCAAACCGAGCAAATGATGCCGTTTGTGCCTTTCGTTCGATGCCGCGATTTCGACGAAGCGGTTCGATTGGCGCAGCAAGCCGAACACGGATACCGCCACACGAGCATCATTCATTCACGCAACGTTCGAAACATGACCAAGATGGGACGTCTCATGGACACGACCTTGTTCGTAAAGAATGGACCGTGCATGGCCTCGCTCGGTCTTGGAGGCGAAGGTTACCTGTCTTTCTCGATCGCGGGTCCAACTGGCGAAGGGGTTACGACACCACTTACTTTCACCCGAGAACGACGCTGCTCATTGATCGAAGATTTGCACGTCCTCGGCGGCATCAGCCATTTGTAGAACCATAGATCCATGCAAATAGCACTCGTACTTGGAAACGCGACATCCACGGTCAAACACCGAACGCTTGATAACCTCAAGTTGTTGGTGTGTCAGCCAATGTTGACCGATGGCAAATCGCCAGACGGTCCGCCCCTTTTGGCGGTCGATCATCTCGGTGCAGGTGCTGGCGAAACCGTCATGCTAACCAGCGATGGTGGAGCCGTGAAAGAAATATTTGGTGTCGAGAACAGTCCAATCCGCTGGGCCGTCTTAGGCCTGGTAGACGATTGAGTAGGCTAAAGGCTAAAGGCTAAAGACTAAGCATAAATTCCTTCAAACTTCAAACTTCCCCAATGACTCCGACCGCTAGTGAAATTGAAACCATCGTTCGTCGGGTGCTAAGCACTTTGACCGCGATCGGTGCGCAATCACATAGCGAAACGTCCGTTCAATCCAACCGATTGAGCCTCACCGATCAAGTGATCAGCCTTCAATCGATTAAGAATCGACTCGCCGGAATCCAAGTCCTTGAGGTTGGCAGGGCTGCCGTGTTAACACCTGCGGCCAAAGACTACTGCCGAGAGCTCCGCGTCGAGCTAGTCCGCGTCGAGCTAGTCCGCGTCGAGCTAGTCCGCAGCGAAATCGGCGAAAAGTCCAGCATGAACTCGAGTCCGATCGCTCTCGCGAGACCGCAACGGTTAGTCGTCACTGGCTCGGCAAATTACATGACATCGATCTCGAAGCAACTTTGCTCGAAGCAAGCTGCGGTAATCGAAAAATCAGCCGACGACGCAACCGCCATGCGAACGATCGCCGAGAAATTGCGTTCTGGCCATCAAGCGGGAGTCGCGATTGTCGAATCGCCGCACGCAGCATGTTGGCAAGCAGCCCGCGACGATCGATTGCGTCCCGCAGTCATCGCCCGTTGGTCCGATCTAGACGACGTGCTTCGCGAAGTACCCGTCAACATTTTAGTTTTGTCGTCCAAATCCTGGAACATTCCATCGGCCTGCAATGTCGCACGTCGATTCTTTCAACACCTTCAAAACCACTCTTGATCGAAAGCAAGCGACGCAATGCAACTCTATCAAGTCAACGGAAAAGTCACGCTCAGCCGCGTTCACCCAACTTTTGTTGGCTGCAGTCTGAAGACGGCAGAGGCGTATGGCGAGAAGTTACTTGGGCGTCCATCTGCCGAGCCCGATCTCGTCGTCGTATGGGACGACCTGGGCGCCGCGAATGGTTCGATCATTGCGGTGAGCGATGGAGGCGAAGCGGCTCAACCGTTTCGCCCTAGTCAGAAACCAGTCGATGCGTACAACGCAGCCATCATCGACGAGCTAAACATACCGAAAACCTAACGCGGGATAGGCTCCCAGCCTGTCATGACTCTGAAAAAGACAGGCTGGAAGCCTATTTAACGAACTAAGAACTAAGAACAAAGAACAAAGAACTAAGAACTAAGAACTAAGAACTAAGAACTAAGAACTAAGAACTAAGAACTAAGAACTAAGAACTAAGAACTAAGAATAACTAACAAAGAACAACTCATGAACGCACACAAGATCAAGCAAGACATCTGTGAAATCGGCCGCCGCCTTTACAACAAAGGATTTGCAGCCGCGAACGACGGCAACATCACCGTTCGCATCAGCGAAAACGAAGTGCTCTGCACTCCTACGATGCACAGCAAAGGCTTCCTCAAGACCGAGGACATTTGCACAATGGACATGACAGGCAAGCAGACCTCGGGGATCAAAAAGCGATCCAGCGAGGCCTTGTTGCACCTCGAGATCTACAAGAAACGGGCGGACATTAAGAGCGTGGTGCACTGCCATCCCCCGCATGCGACCGCATTTGCAATCGCTCGTGAACCAATCCCGCAGTGCGTGCTGCCAGAAGTGGAAGTATTCCTTGGCGATGTACCGATCACGCGTTATGAAACACCGGGTGGAAAAGCCTTCGCGGAAACGATTCTGCCGTTTGTGGACAAGACCAACGTCATCATTTTGGCGAACCACGGCACGGTCAGTTACGGTCTCGATGTCGAACAAGCGTTTTGGTGGACGGAGATCCTCGACGCCTATTGCCGCATGCTGATGCTGGCTCGGCAGCTTGGCAACGTTTCGTACTTTACGGAGAACGAGGAGCGGGAGCTACTGACGTTGAAGCAGAATTGGGGCTGGTCGGATCCTCGCAATACCGAAGAGTACAAGAACTGCGACGTATGTGCCAACGACATTTTCCGCAACTCTTGGAAAGAGTCGGGCGTTCAGCGACGAGCGTTCCCCGCACCGCCACCGATGCCAGCTTCAAGTCAAGTAGAGCAGGCCGTTAGTCAGTCGATGGCAGGCATTGCACCGGTCCTTAAGTCGACGAGTTCGTCGTCGGTCGATGGGATGGCGGGAATCGATCAAGAGCAACTGATCAAGCTCATCACGGCCCAAGTGATGAAGCAATTGCAAGGCTAAAGTTAGTTGTGTGACGATAGGCAAAAATCATTTCGAATCAAGATAGAGCAGAATTCATATGAAAGTCAGCATAATTGGAGGTGGTGGTCTAGTAGGTTCGTGTGCAGGCTTTGCGCTGCAATGCGGAGGCGTAGTCCGTGAGATTGCGTTGCTCGACCTGAACGCGAACGCAGCCGCCGGTCACGCCTTGGACATCATGCATGGCAGCCCTAGCGTCGCCGATCAACGCGTCACATCCGGCAGTTACGAACACATCCCCTCGTCCGACATCATTTGCATCACGGCTGGACTACGCCGCAAGCCGGATGAATCCCGATTGGATCTCATCAATCGCAATACAGATCTTTTCAATGGGATTCTTGACGAAGTGAAGAAGGCGGGAGTGAAGCCAACGGCCAAAGTTCTGGTGGTATCCAACCCCGTTGATATCTTAACTTTTGTTGCGGCCAAGAAGCTTGGACTGCCAGCCACGCAGGTATTGGGGCTTGGGACGCAGTTGGATACGATCCGATTTTGTTCATTGATTGCAGAGCAACTCGGGACTGCACCGACGCAAACGCGTGGAATCATTTTGGGTGAACACGGGGACAGCATGGTACCGATTTGGTCGAGCGCGACCATCGGTTCGTTGCCATTGGATAAATATCCGGGCTGGAACACCACGCTTGCGGAGAAAATCTTTGCAAGGACCAAGGGATCAGGAGCAGAGTGCATTTCGAAGAAGGGTGGCGCAGGCTTTGCAGTTGGAATCGCGATCCGAGACGTGATTCATTCGATCGCATTGGATCAGAATCGCATATTGCCGGTGAGCACGATTCAAGATGGTGCATGCTATGGCATTCGCGACGTTGCGATTTCGGTACCGACGGTGGTCGGGCGGTGCGGCGCGGTACAACGCATCGAAATCGACCTCTGGCCCAAAGAAATGCAAGGGCTAAAGGCAAGTGCGGCAGCCATCAAGCCGACGCTGGATGCAGTCATGAAGCGAGTCGGTGCTTAGTTGTGTCATTGCCCTTCGTTGTGCGGCGCTCCGCGTCGCAGGGATCACGACGATTCAGCGTCGTCGTGCAACGTTTCGCGTCGCAGGAATCACGACGACGGAGCGTCGTGCAACTTAGCCTGCACACGCACTAAAACAGTTCTGCGATCGGCTCGCCTTGGTCCACAAAATTGCGAGGACGCCCGCGTCGGTCCAAATATTGCCCGTTTACTGGTACATCGAAGTACCTGTAGATCGTGGCCGCGAGATCGCCCGGAGATACGGGACGCTCTTTGATCGTGCCACCATCGGCATGCGTCGCACCAATGACTTGAGCATGTTTAAGTCCACCACCTGCCATCGCCATCGACATGACTTCGGGCCAGTGGTCTCTTCCGTCGCTACTCCCTTGCGTGCCCATCATGGGAGTCCTACCAAACTCACCCATCGCGATGATCAGTACGTCATCGAGACGGCCACGTTCTTCGAGGTCGAGAACCAAGGTGGTCAAAAGATGATCGAACAGCGGAAGCAGCGGTTTGAGACCTCGTGAGATTCCGCCATAGGGTGGAACATTATCCCCATGATTGTCCCATGTTCCGCTCGCGGTGTGATAACTGAGGTCGATCGAAACAAAGGCAACGCCAGACTCCACCAGCCGACGCGCGAGCAAGGCTTGCTGGCACCACAAATGATCTCCATAGCGTTCGCGATTCGCTTCGGGTTCCAATGACAAATCGAATGCTTGGCGGGCCTGGTGGCCGAGAAGCATGTCGACGGCTTTTTGCTGGAAAACATCCGCAGCCCCCATCGAACCGCTGATGTCAATTTCACGCCGAAACTGATCTAAGTCCGTAAGCAGTTGACGGCGATCGAGAATGCGTTCATGGCTAAGGCCTTTTGAAAGTTGGAACATGTCTCCATTGCTTTTTTTCCCCGAGTCCTTACCAACAAGGTCATAGATCGGCAACTTGGCAGCCAAGTTCCCTTGCATTGGATCAAATTGCTGCCCTAGATCTCCACCGAACGCGATGTGGCTCGGCGAACGATAGAAGCCGACGTAAGGTGGCATGGCTGGATCGTTCGCACCACGTTCCTTGGCGACAATGGATGCGATGGCTGGATAATGCTTGGCTTCTGGATTCGAGCGAGGTTCTGCCTCCAGATTGGATGTTTGAAAGACCATATTCGGTTCATGATTGCTGAACTTAGCATTCACCGATCGAATAATCGTGAACCGATCCAGTATGGCAGCCTGCTTCGGCAAGTGCTCGCAAATGCGAACACCTGGCAGCTTGGTTGGAATCGTTCCAAATGGACCACGATTGCTGAGTGGCCGGTCGGGTTTTGGATCCCAAGTATCGATCTGACTTGGGCCTCCCGTCATCCACAGCAGAATCACACTTTTTTTGTTGCGACTTCCCGTGCCGCTGGCAATTGCATCGCTATTCGACTTGAGCAGCAAAGGGATCGACAGTCCCGCAATGCCTTGCATGCTCGCTTTGAGCATGTTGCGTCGGGACCTGACGACGATCCCCTCTTCGTTCAATGCATTGAGATATTGAAACGCATGCTGGCTGCTATGATTCCATGCGTTGCATGTCGGCTGTTCTTGAATTCTCACGCAAACCTCAGGTTGACGGCGATGTTAAGGAGTGTGGATGAGAGAGATTAAACTTACGAAGTGATTGCAGAAATTGCAAGCCATTTCACATAAATCAACAGCTTTTGGCTAGTTTGCGAATTTTAGCCGAGTTATCCGTTCGACTATACTAAAATCGCCCTCCGCACCCAATCAGTCTGGCTACCACCTAGGCAAGGTATCTGGCGAGCGGCAGATTGCAGCATCTCAACCCGATGCGTAACCGGCTTGTTGATTTAATGGATTGTGAGACGGGGTATTCGAAAGTGGCATGGGCGTCTCGCCCATGGATTCACGAGCGGGACGCTCGTGCCAAGCGATGGTAACCCGACGCGTAAGCGAGGCTTTGACTGCAATTCCTCGCTAACCGGCTCGTTGCTTTAATGGATTGTGAGACGGGGAATTCGAAAGTGGCAGGGCGTCTCGCCCATGGATTCACGAGCGGACGCTCGTGCCAAGCGATGGTAGCCCGACGCGTAAGCGAGGCTTTGACTGCAATCCCTCGCTCACGCTTCGGGTTACCATTAAATCAACAAGCCGTTACGTGTCGGGTTATGATTGGTAGTTTTCAGTCTGCCGCTCGCCTTAGCACCAACGGCATAGTATCGTTCGAGTCCCAGGTGCTACAGGCGATTCCGCATGGGGCCAGCCAAAGAGGGTCAATAGGTTATGACTTCTTTGTCCTGGGGACTGAGCGATGCTTTTTCAAACTCGTTCATCCAATCGAATGACTGCTTAAGGTTCGCCCAACGAGAACTTAATTGTAACAATTGACGCTCAATTTCCGAGCGTTGATCTT
>CAMBSL010000186.1 GCA_945870455.1 Pirellula staleyi DSM 6068
AATTCGTGGCTGGACCCCGGGGCAGCGAGCGACTTCCTCCATGTAGATCGTCTCCAAATCTTTGGATGCGCGATTCTTGAAGAGATAATCGTGCCCCGCGACAACACCCACACTCACAACATCATCATGAAGGGGTATGAACCAGAACCAACCTTTCTTTTCCTGGGTCTGCATCACGATGGTGCCACCGGCGTCGATGCCTGGTTCGCGAAGTGCTCCCTTCCAATACGTCCAGATGGCAGCCTTTTTTAGAACAGGGTCCCACTCGCGCAAATCCATGCGATCCATGATGATCGAGGATTGACCGCTGGCGTCGATAACGACTTGCGCACGGCACTCGGTTTCTTGGGCGCCCTCGAGCTTTACTTTCACGCCGACGACACGTTCGCCGTCCATTAATAAATCCAGAACGCGAGCACCTTCGTGGGCCGTGACTCCATGCTCTCGGGCATTGTTGAGCAGCATCAAGTCGAATTCGCTCCGAACGACTTGCCAAGATTGCGATCGTTCGTGATTGTCGTACTGACTAAAACGAAATGGCTCCGAGACTTTTCCTTGCTCGTTAATAAACTGAACGCCGTACTTCTTGGTGAAGTGACTTGCTTTCATCTTGCCAAGCATGCCTAACCGTTCCATCACCGGATAGCAGAATGGAATCATCGACTCGCCGATGTGAAAACGAGGAAAATGATCTCGTTCGAAGAGAGTGACACTGTAGCCACGCTGCGCCAAGAGAGTTGCAGTTGCAGATCCAGAAGGACCTCCACCAATCACGATCACGTCAGATGTATTATTCGATCGAATCATTGTCAATTTCTCCTAGGGTATACTTGTTACCAGTCGCTGTTTTTAGGTTCATGAGGCTGCCGCGCTTTGCGAAGAAGTTCGCACAATTGCCTCAACTCGTTGCCGGATAAATGTCCTACTTGGGCAACATGGGATTCGCTCAAGGGTTGAGCGATTTCTCGCAATAGTTTCTCACCTTGAGTGGTTATCGTGACGAGGACCGTCCGACGGTCTTCGACGGACCGAATGCGCTCTATCCACTGACTCTTCTCGAGTTTATCCAGCATTCGCGTAATATCCGGAGCCCGAGATACCAAACGGTTGGACAACGAAAGAGTAGGAATTGGGTTTGGGAGACTTGCTTGCAATAGTCGCAGCACGTTGTATTGCTGAGGCGTTATCTCCCACTGACCAAAGAGTTGATCTTCGATGGCTTTCAGACGGTCGTAGGTTCGCCAAAGCGAAAGATACGCTTCCTGCTGGATCGAATCGAATTTTCGTTTTTTGGTTGTGTTTTTGAGTTGTTCGGTTATCACGATTAAGCAATCTTCCCATTGCGATGAGCGAAGTGCATCCGCTAGCTTGAAGTATACTCGTCTAAACAACTATTGTCTAGACAGGAAAAAGCCAGTGATTTTGCGAAAAATCATGCTGCCGGAAATGGATTGTTACCGAAGTGCATCTCTTCGTCTCTTTTTTTCAGGGACTACTCCCGTTTTTTCAGGTACTACCCCGTTGAGATTCAACCTCCAGACACAATTGCTTTACTAAGAGCCTATCTTCGTCCGGCTCCACCGATCGCATGACAAGCTCAACATGATCGGACTGTACATTGCCCCAAATCGGTATTTCGCCGGCCGCAAATTGCTCTGCCAGGGCCGAGGCGGACACGGATTTTGGAAAAAACTTCAGAACGCTGGAATCCATGCGAACGCCGCTCCAGACCCCAGCGCCGATACGGCAAGATTTGCGTTGGACCTCGACACGTTCAAGCATGGGGCTCGCCGCCAATTGCGTCGCGAGCCGTTGCGATCGGTTATCTAGGTTTTCTTGGCTAATCGATAACGATGCTCCTATGGGCAATTCTCGCCAAGTGTCCAACGACTCGGAAGCCTCAAGCGTTCTAAGAAGTGCCGCCTTGGTTATGCTGCCGGCATGCCAGCCGACCGAATCTGCGACTTTGAGAATTGCTTGCATGGCCTCTGTCGTGCCGAGCACTATCCCACATTCCGGCCCACCTAATAACGCATCCCCCGGAACGACGATGAGCTTCGTGCACTTCTCCCAAGAATCGGCTATCACTCTGCTTGCTATCCCTAATTCGCCCAGATCATGAATGGATCCATCCATGATGATCTCCACGACCCTCGAGTCCGCATGTTGGCTTGCCGCAATCCCTCGGCGGCGGTGTTCGACACGCGATTCAGAGACCAACGAATTCGGAGATGCAAGCAACAGAGTTGATCCAGCTTGTGTGAGTTGATTCTCAAAATCGCTACTGCTGCAGTCTTGGGTTGTTCCAATCTCGACGGTTGGAGCGTGAGCAGAATCGAGAATTGCCCGAATGTTGCCACCTTGAGCGTTACCTGCTTGAGGCAGTCGAATGCAATCCACTCGAGGCAATACCCACTGAGTTGGAGTCGAGGACGAATTGCCAGCCAAAGCGACGAGATACATCGCGATGGACATGTTTGGCGCCACCAAAACGGATTGTGCTCCGGTCAACCCCACCAACAAGTTGCGTAGTTGTGAATCGAGTTTGGTTGTTTCCGCAAAACGACTTTGAAGGTGGTTTAGCTGTGCAATGGCATCGGAGCAGATTCGATGCGTGCACCAGCGGCTGGAGAACAGCTCACCTGTGGCGTTGATACCGGGCATCAGACCAGGCTTGGCATCCCGAAGCCAAGGCTCCGCCACACTTTCCATCCATCGACCTGCTTGCTGCAGAATCTGCTGAATATTGCCGGGTTGCAATGGTTCTTTGAGCCCAAGCTTTTGGGCAGCGTCCTTCAGGGCCGCAACCAGCGAGGGCTGAACAACGAGTTGCGACAGTTGCTTAACCGCCTCAATGGGCAGCAGGTCTTTGAACGGGATCGGGATTCGCATAATTTCCTAAGGTCGATTGCGGGCGGGTCAGTTGACGCAAAAAATCGAGTCTGACAGTACCTTACCTTCGCACAAGGTACAACCGCTCTATAACAACTTGGAATTAGGCACAACTTGGAATCAGGCACAACTTGGAATCAGGCACAACTTGGAATTAGGCACAACTTGGAGTTAGGTCGTTCCGTCCAAGACGGTTTCGAAATGGCCGGTAGCAGGCTCTTTGCGATAGGTCGCAGCAAGATTGCCAAAGTCCAGTTCGAGTTGATCGTAATCTCGGCAACCTGAGAACTCTTTGTAAAACAGGCTCGGTTGAACGTCTCTATTGTTCTGGTACTTATCGCTCGAGTATTCCCGCACATCGCCCGTTAGCTCATGATAAAAAATCTGACAAATTCTCAATCCTGCATAGATACGTATCGGTTGAACCGCGAACATCTCAATGGTCCAGTGCCCTCGAAATCCTGCATCGCCGAACCCTGATGAGCAATGCACGAAAAGTCCCAAACGGGCGATGGAACTACGACCTTCGATCATTGGGACCAGGTTGTGGGTCTCCGTATGCTCAACCGTTCGGCCCAGGTAAATCTGGCCAGGGCTTAGGATCATCCCTTCGTCCGGAATATTGATCCGGCGAAATCGGTTTGGCTGCTTTACGTCCAGAACAACCTCTTCGTAAACGAGCAATTCGTTGTGGAGAGTCAGGTTGTAGCTGTTGGGATTCAGGCATTCCTCACAAAAGGGAGTGATGCGAATATCTGCGCCTTGTCGAGCTCTGATTTCTTCGCCTGATAGGACCATAAAACAACCTAAAGAGAATTTCGGGTTGACAATCGATCGAAACGTCAGCATTCGAGTGCAAGCTAACCACAGGGTTCAAGATACACGCGAAGCCGGGAGGAACGCTACCACTACGAAAATTTTTTGTTCGCGATTCCCGAAAAAATCGTCCAGAACTACCAAAGAAACAAAAAATATTACCGAATCGGAGCAATTGTCCTGAATTGAGAAAAGAATTTTGCGAATGCTAAGGGGAGCGTTACCGCGCTTTGGTACTGGCTGCGGGAATAGAATGAACCGCCGAAAAAATCTAGTGAACTTTTGTGGGGTTTAAGTCGTCCAATGCGACCGGGAGTTCAGGGGGAACTCCCTATGGCGACGACTACAATATGCCGATAAGAGTAGCAACAAGCTTGGCGTCGACGGAGCAACGCAACTTTTCAGAAACAAAGCTTCCGAGACAAAAACAGGAATGTCGGGTTAGTAAAGAATCATGAAATCGAATCGTAAACCATTTTTGAAGAATCGCGACGCCTTGCTGCCCCATTACCGACTACTGGGGCTGAAGCGTGGCGAAAGCCGCGTTAACGTTATCCGTTCCGCCGCTAGCGCAATGGCGACCGCGTTGAAGTGTTGTGACCAAAACGATCCAGGATTTCTTTCCGATGTCTCCCGGGCTGAAATTGCCATTGCTGCATATCGCTTGCTGGACCCGAGGGAGCGAAACGATGTTTACGAGCGTATTCAACTGGTTTTTCCAATGGATCGCGAGGACATTGAGCCCCCAACGATCGCAGCGGGCACTTTGGCCGATCGCATGCCACACGTCACGCAACGAGTTGGGGCTAGACCGGTTTCGACTATCAAGCTGATGAAACAACCGGTGATCGACGAAGCAATTGACGGCTCATCAACCCGATGTATCCCTCCGACACTCTCGCAAGTCGAACGAGTATCGACCCTATCCATTCAGATTGACAGCGAGCCCTCGCTTGAGGAACGTCGGAATGTGGTACGAGTTTTAATGGAATCGGAGGAGTCGTCGTCGCAAAAGCTCTCTCCAATCGGTTGGATTCGATCTCGGCTCGGGATTTAGTTTTTTCTTGGTGTTAGTCGACCCCGTCCTGAAACCCCTTCATCCCAACCTAACCAAGAATAATCTTGCCTGGTATTTCCCATCGCTAGTTCTCGATAGACGTGTAATCGCGCCAAAGAGCTGTCGCGGTTTTCTCCGTCGCAGTTTTCTCCGTAGCCGTCTTCTCAGCGCTCGAAATCACAATCGCTTGTTCAATCAAACGAAGAGCTTGGTCCGATGCGCTTTCGTCATCACACAAGATTTCCATCAACGGTTGCCCCGTCTCCACGGATTCGCCAATCTTGCGATGCATTTTGATGCCGACCGAAAAGTCGATCGCTTCACCTGCGATTTTCCTACCGCCCCCCATCGCGATGATGGCTTGCCCTAGCAATTGACCATCCAAGGAACGGATGCGTCCGCTGTGGCTGGCAAGAAATCGGCGGCTCTTTCCCAACGGTCTGCTTGACGATAGTGAACCGCCTTGGGCGTGTACCATCCGTTCGAAACGTTCCATGGCAGCACCATTATCCAATAATCTACTCAGTCGCAGGCGAGCATCGTCCAAGTTCGTTTCGCATTGCGTGCTGATTAGCAATCGAGCTGCAAGTTCGATGGTTAGTTCTCGCACGTCGGACGGCCCTCCGCCTTGCAGTACTTCGATCGATTCGTCAACTTCGCATGCGTTGCCAATCATCTCTCCCAAGGGTTGGGTCATATCCGTAATAAGTGCCCTTGTTTTAACTCCTGCGCTCTTGCCAACTCGCATGAGCGAAGCGGCCAGTTGCTCGGCTAAGGCCTCGGTGGCTAGAAAAGCACCGCTCCCAAACTTGACATCCAAGACTAAAGCATCGAGTGTTTCTGCAATTTTTTTGGACATGATACTAGCGGTTATCAAGGGGATTGACGGTACCGTTGCAGTCACATCGCGTAGACCATAAAGTTTTTTGTCGGCAGGAACGAGCGTATCCGTGGCACCCGTAATCACGCACCCAACGCACCGCAATTGGGACTCGATGTCGGATTCCGATAGGTTGGTCTTAAATCCAGAAATAGCCTCGAGTTTATCGAGCGTTCCGCCTGTAATTCCAAGCCCGCGGCCGCTGATCATAGGTACATGCAGTTCGCAGCAAGCCAGTAACGGAGCTAGTATAAGAGATGTTTTGTCGCCCAGGCCGCCGGTAGAGTGTTTGTCAACTCGCGGGGTATCATCGACTTTTGCAAGTCTTGAGCCACTAGCGATCATCGCATCGGTCAAGTTTGAGATTTCTTGTTCGTTCATCCCGTTGAGAAAAATGGCCATTGCGAGAGCAGACATTTGATAGTCTGGAATAGAGCCGCGAGCATATCCCTGGATCATGAACTCGATCTCATCGTTCGAAAGTTGCTCTCGATCACGCTTTTTTGAAATGACAACGGCTGGGATCATGAATAGTTCGACCGAAGGAATGAAGTAGAGACTGGACTAGTCGTTTAACGGCTGCCCGAAGGCGTCCGTGCGACCATTAACGGTCGCCTATGGCTTGCCGTAAAACGAAAATGCACCCCATCAAGACCCATTCTGCAGTCTTAATCATTGGAACCGAGGTTGGACGTATAGGATGACGGATTTTGCAGCACGGATTATCCGTTACGATATCGGATATCAAAGCGTTACTGTTAGCGACGTTTAAAATCGAGTCAGACGAAAAATGGAAATTGAGAACAATATGACCAACGCGAAACAGCAACCTGGATGGCTTCCAAGACTGCCAATAACACTTGCTTTGACTTTTGGTTCAGCTTGGTCGACTCTCGTTTCAGGCGCTCAAGATGACACCGATTTGAATCGCCTAAACATGGCAAAGTCGCAAGCCCGGGGGATGGCGTTCGCGTTTAAGTCGGCGTCAGCCAAGATGATGCCTAGCGTCGTAACCGTGCTCGCGAAACGGCAAAATGTCGACGAAACAGAGGACACGCTCGATTTGCTCAACGAAGACTCAAACCGAGATTTTGAGCTCGGGTCAGGTGTCATTATCTCTGCGGATGGAATTTGCGTCACGAACCACCACGTCATCAAGAATGCCAAGAGCATTCGCGTTCGCATGGCGGATGGCCGTTCGTTCGCTGGAAAAGATGTTCGTTCGGATGCTTCGAGTGATGTCGCGGTTTTTCGCATCGCCAGCAAGGAACCGTTGCCTGCAGCGACCATCGGCAACTCCGAAGCCATCTCAATTGGTGATTGGGTGTTGGCAATCGGCAGCCCCTTTGCATTAGATCAAACCGTTAGCGTTGGGATCATAAGCAACAGCTCCGGCCGAACCATGAACTTATTACAAGGGCTACTTTTGCAAACGGATGCGACGATTAATCCGGGCAATTCAGGCGGTGCGCTTTTGGATATTGATGGCGAATTAATCGGAATCAACACCGCGATCGCAACGACCAACGGTCAATTTCAAGGAGTGGGATTTGCGATTCCGATTCGTCGCGTTCAATGGATCACCAAAGAGTTACTCGAAAACGGCAAAGTCCGAAGGGCCAGGCTTGGCGTACGTGTCGATCCCATTCCTCAGAGCTTGGCAGAAGAACTTAATATTGAGGTCCGGAGTGGCGTATACGTCAGCCGAGTATCACCCGATCTACCCGCTGAAAAGTGTGGCATGGAACAAGGTGATATTATCGTTCAACTCGGAGAGCAAAGAATTTTCTCAGCCGAGTACTTTAGAAGTGTCGTAGAACAACTTCCGGCGGATCGCTCGTATCCAGTCAAGGTTCTTCGTGAAGGTAAACCGCTGAATCTAGATATTCAGCCCGTTTTTCGCGACGAGTAGGTTATCCACGAAGGGGCAGGGTAGGACCATTGGTCCCGTCCATACGGATCGGGAATTTCCGTCGATACACTGGGCGGCTCGCGGCGCTTCGCTTTTCCTCGCCTGGTTTGAATGTGAAGATCTTTTTAAATCCCGAAAAACGGAAAAAGCGAAAATTTTTTCATCAAGCGCTTCCATAACCACTAACAGGAGCTAAACTCTTCTGCTTGGGTAAGGTGTGAGGGCAAAAGAGTTGCCCTTTGCTTGGTACTTGTCTTTTAGTGTCACGCGTCCTAACCCTGCATTGATAGACAACTTTTGAATTACAGCCGTTACATCTTGTTTGTGACGGAGAGCGTAAGCGTGATCGACCGGCCTTCTGTATGGTGGCCAATTTTTATTTCGAGGAGACTACGATGAAGTTTCGCCCAGGTTTTGCCCTTGGGCTGGCTGCCATGTTATTTGGGGCCAGTAATGTTTTTGCTGATTGCGGTTGCGGGAGCGGTGGATCCACCGTTGTTGCTTCTGGCAGCGTGATGAGTGGTACGATTGTAGGTGGTGGGGATGCCGGCGGATTGGGTTGCGGAGCACAAGTGAGCTACGTCGAAAAGACGATCATGGTGCCAACGCAAGTCACCGAAATGCGAACCGTAACCAGAAACGCTTCCAAAGTGGAAGCTCGTACACGTACTTACACAGTGACGAAGCAAGTTCCACGCACTGAGACCAAGACCAGCACCAGCACGGTTATGGTTCCAAAGCAAGAGACCAAGCAAGTTAGCTACACAGTCAACGTGCCTGTCACGAGCCAAGTTGAAGAATCGTATCAAGTCAGCGTACCAAGCACTGTCAGCGAAGAAGTGCCGTACACCGTCAATGAAACCGTCTACAGCGACAAGGTTGAGACATACACCGTTCAAGTTCCATCGACCGTTGTCGAACAAGTCGCGTACCAAGTTGCAGTAAGCAAGTCGGTTCCTGAAGTCCAGAACTACACAGTTTCTGTTCCGTCGACCGTTATGGAAACTGTCGACTACACCGTTCAAGTTCCAACCTACGTTGACGTAGTTCAAACTTACAACGTTACCGTTCCTGTCACAACACAAGAACAAGTTGCTTACACAGTCCAAGTTCCTGTTTATACAGACGAACAAGTTCCTTACACAGTTCAAGTCCCTGTGTATTCCGACGAAGTTCAGTCGTACACTGTCAAGGTTCCTTACACGGAACAACGTGCTGGTACGCGACAAGTTTGCCGCTCGTACCCAGTCACAACGACCAAGACATGTACCAAGGATATGGGCTCGTACCAAACTGTAACTGAAGAAGTTGCTGTTGGTTGCGGTGCTGTTGGTTACGGTAGTGCTTCGGCTGGTAACGGTTCGGCTTCGGCCGGCGGTTGCGGCTGTGCAACTCCTGTTGTTAACTGCGGTTGCGGAACACCTGCCGCTGACGGTTGCGGAGGCGCTCCTGCCATGACAACTCGTACCGTTTGCAAGAAAGTTTGGGTTCCAAACGTCGTAACTCAAGAAGTTCCTGTTACGACAATGCAACGGCAAATGGTTGACGAGCCTTACACCTACAATGTATCGCTCTGTCGCGACGAAGTTCGCCAACGAACGGTTAAGAAGGTTAGCTACGCACCTGAGACCCGTACACGTACGGTCAAGAAGTGCACCATGACCACTGAGCCACGTACTCGTACTGTTAACAAGGTTTCGTACACAACCGAAGCTCGTCAACGCACTGTCAAGCAGTGCCAGATGAACACCGAAACCCGTCAACGTCAAGTTGCGAAGACTGTCTACAACACGGAAACCCGTCAACGAACCGTCAACAAAACGGTTACCGAAATGGAAACCCGTACACGTGACGTCAGCAAGACTGTTTACAACGCCGAGTCACGAACTCGGACCGTTAAGGTCGCAAGTGTAGTTCCAAAGCAACTGACTCGCACCGTAAGCAAAGTTGTCTACAATCCAGAAACTCGCTCACGCATGAAGACAGTTGTCAACATGACAACCGAGACCAAGGTTCGAGATGTTGTGTCGACAGTTATGGTTCCAGAACAACGTACCAATACCTACAACGTAACGGTTTACGATTCGGTCAACGAAGAAAAGACGGACACCTATAACGTTTCCGTGCCTTACACAACCACCGAAGAAGTTGCAGTTACCGTTTGCAAGATGGTTCCACAAACCGTGACCGTTCCTGTAATCACCAATGGCTACGGAGTTTCCGGAGCGATTAGTGGCGGAGCGATTAGTGGCGGAGCATACAGCGACGGAGCCATGAGCGGTGGAGCAATCAGCGGCGGAGCCATGAATGGCGGCTGTGGTTGCGGAACTCCTGCACCAGCAGCTTCGGGTTGCGGATGCAACTAATAGTCAGTGCTAGTTGAACGACGTTAGTTGAACGACGCTCCGCGTCGTTCAAAATCGGAAAAGCCGTGCCGCAGAGCACGACGAAAAAATTAAAACGGTCTGCGCGAGCTATCTTGCACAGGCCGTTTTTCTTTTGGCATCCCAAGGTACAATGAGAGACCCAATTTCCTCATTTCCCTACTTGTTTGATTGCAAGCCATGCCAACCCCACAGAGACTGACCGATCCGTTCGGTGCCCGCGATACGTTTCGTGCTCCCCAAGGCCAACTGGGTATCTACCGTCTCAGCAAACTCGAGAAAGATGGGATCGCACCCGTCTCAAAGCTACCTTTTTCGATACGAGTCTTGCTGGAAGCTGTACTGCGAAACTGCGATGGATACCAAGTCACCGAAGCCGATGTTCGGAACCTTGCAAACTGGAATGCAGCCAAGCCCGCAGAACTGGAAGTGCCTTTCAAACCGGCCCGTGTGGTATTGCAAGACTTCACAGGTGTGCCTGCCGTCGTCGACCTAGCTGCTATGCGGGACGCCATGAAAGTCCTCGGTGGCGACCCCAAGAAAATCAACCCACTCATTCCTGTCGATTTAGTGATCGACCACTCCGTACAAGTGGACTACTTCGGGGCAGCGGACTCGCTTGCCAAAAACGTGGAAGTGGAATTTGCACGCAACAAGGAACGATACGAGTTTTTGCGATGGGGGCAACAAGCGTTCGATAATTTCCGCGTCGTTCCGCCGAACACAGGTATCGTTCACCAAGTCAATTTAGAATTCCTCGCGAAAACAGTTTTCTTGGGCAAGGATGCAAGTGGAGCGGTTGCGTACCCGGATACGCTCGTTGGTACCGATTCACACACCACCATGATCAACGGGTTGGGAGTATTGGGCTGGGGCGTTGGGGGGATCGAGGCCGAGGCAACCATGCTCGGTCAACCTCTGTACATGTTGATGCCCGAAGTGGTTGGGATGAAGCTCGTTGGTAAACTTGCGGCAGGTTCCACGGCAACCGACTTGGTGCTGCGTGTCACCGAGATTTTACGCAAAGAAGGTGTCGTCAATAAATTCGTCGAATTCTTTGGCGAAGGTGTATCACGAATGTCGCTTGCAGACAGAGCGACCATTGCCAATATGGCTCCAGAGTACGGAGCGACGATGGGGTTCTTTCCGGTCGATAGCGAAACGCTTGTGTACATGCGCCGCACCGGCCGAACATCGGATGAAATCGAATTGGTAGAACGCTATTGCAAAGAACAGGGACTCTTTCGTGTCGATGGTAGTCCTGA
>CAMBSL010000187.1 GCA_945870455.1 Pirellula staleyi DSM 6068
CCAAATTTCCCATTGCGTTTCATGAAATAAATTTCGGGTATTAGGGCATACCATGTTAGCGGTACCCGTTAAGGTTCAGTCGGTAGTTGAAATGACGGGCAAATTTTTTGCCCTCCATAATTTAGGAAAAGTGAATGCCCATTGCGATGGATCGTAAAAATCGATGCCGAGGCTGTCGATGTGTCCTATGACGCCTAGGTGCATAAGGCTAAGATGGAATTAGAGCCACAAACCGAGTGTCCTTGCACACTCGCGTCAAGAAAATTCGTGTTCTGCACGTGTCCGTATTGGAGGACTTTTCCTTCGATTGTTTCGAGTTGTTACCTTTCGCTAATGTCTTTGGAGTGTTAGTCATGTTGGAGTCGATGGTGTTTTTGGGTTCGGGAATGCCGGATCTTAGTGTGTTTCAGTTCAATATCGTGGACAATATGTTCTCGATGACAGTGGCTGCCATGGGTGCGGCCGCGATCTTTTTGTATATGTCGAGGGCTTCGGTCGATCATGAGTATCGTCCGGCGTTGATGATCTCGGGGTTGGTGGTCACCATCGCGTGCTACCACTACTTCATGATCCGTCATTCGTGGCAGGATGCATACACGTTGTCGGGCGGTAAATATGTCGGAACTGGTGCTGGTTTCAACGATTTTTATCGTTACGCGGACTGGATTTTGACCGTGCCATTGTTGATGGTTGAGCTTGTATCGGTACTGCGTTTGGAGAAGTCGAGATCGCAATCGTTGCTGATACGGCTTGTCATCGCTGCGTTGTTGATGATCGCACTCGGATATCCCGGCGAAGTCATCTCGGAGCCATCCGGATGGTTCACTCGAGTTGTATGGGGTGCCCTTTCATCCATCCCGTTCTTTTACATTCTCTACGTTTTGTGGGTCGAATTGACCAACTCGCTAGCAACTCAACCTGTTGCTGCACGACGGTTGATCGAAGTAGCGCGCCTCGTCCTCTTGATTACTTGGGCCGTTTATCCGATTGCCTATGCAATGGGTGGAACCCCAACTGCCCTCGCTGCAAAAGCAGGCGGTGCTGTAGACGCATCTGGAGTCGTAGGATTGCAGATTGGTTATGCCATCGCTGACATCACCGCCAAGGCTTGTTTTGGAGTTTTGATCTACTTCATCGCCGTAGCCAAGAGCAGTTCGAGGACAAGCGACGTTCGAGATGGCGCTTACGCTTCGGTCTAGTCGGTAGCCCAAGTCGGAACTTATCGCAACTTGTGGTGAAATAACATGCACAACCTGATTTTCTGTACAGTCTGCGCGAGCGTTTTATCGCTCGTCGGACTTGGGTTGACAGTGGATCCGGTTATTTGCGTGGTTGCACTTGGTGTTGCGGTTTGTCTCATTGGCGTTCCACATGGCGGTTTAGATTCCTTGACGGGCAAACAATGGTTAGCACCACTTGTGGGCACCCACTGGAATTGGCTTTTCTTCAGTGGCTATTTAGCCATTGCTGCATTGGTCGTGATAGGTTGGATGGCGGTGCCGCTTTGGACCGCGATCCTCTTTTATCTAGTTTCCGCATGGCATTTTGGCTGGGAAGACGACGAGTCCAGATCCCGAATGCGGGTATGGAGTCACTTGGCAGCGATCGCGTCGGGAGGTTTGGTGATTTGGATACCCGCACTCTGCCGACCCCTTGAGATGCAGAGAATACTGGAATGGATTGTTCCAAGCTCGATGCCGACGAGCAGCGGTGAGATTGTATCAGTCGCAATAGTTTTATCCTGGATTTTCTTACCCATAGCCATTGCTGATTTTGGGCTTTCCGTTGCCAACACGGCTTCTCGTAGGTTGTCCCCAGAACCAAGGCTTGCTAGGAACTTGTTGCTCGTCGTCCTGTTTGCATCCACCCCGATACTATTCTCGTTTGGATTGTATTTCTGCGGTTGGCACTCCATTCGGGGGCTTGCTAAGCTTCAGAAGGAACACCGGATGTCGAGTAGAGAACTCTTCTTTGCAGTCTTGCCGTTGTCTTTGGGTGCGATCGGGATGGCCGGAGTCGCTACTTGGTTCTGGAGTAGTGGTCGCGAACTCTCAGCCGAACTATCTCGATCACTTTTCATCGGACTTTCTGCAATCGCAGTACCGCATTTGCTTCTTCATGGAGTGGTAGGAACGCTGCCTAGGTTGGAAGCCGACGATATCGATTTAGCCAGAGGTCTGATCCGATGACATCTGAATACGATTACATTTTGGTGGGCGGTGGCTTGCAAAGTGGTCTAATCACATTGGCGCTCCGTCATCATCAACCCGAAGCGCGAGTCTTGCTGATCGAACGGGATTCACACCTATGCGGAAATCATACTTGGTCCTTTCATCCCATGGACGTAAAGGCATCTGCATCTCCATGGGTTGAAGCGGCGGTTGAAGTTCGATGGCCGCATTATCGAATACAACTGCATGATTTCGAAAAGCGAGTTGAGCTCAATTACGCTTCGATCTCTTCATCGCATTTCGCTAAGTTGGTTGGAGACTGTTTCGGCACTTCGAGTGATTCTCAAAAATCAAATCGCTTGCTGCTGCAAACCGAGGTCGTAGCTTTGACTTCGAATAAGATTGTTACCTCGACGGGCGAAGTCTATCGCGGGCGGTTGGTAGTGGATTGCCGCGGTCCCAGTTCGCACCAAGAAAATCGCTTTGAGCAGTGCGGTTACCAGAAATTTTGGGGCTTTGAAATCGAGCTTAAGTCGGATTGGCCATTCACCGTACCAACCATTATGGACGATCGGATCGATCAAGCGGATGGCTTTCGGTTTGTCTATTCGTTACCGTTCGAAGCTCGTCGCGTCTTGGTGGAGGATACGCGCTTTGCTGACAATCCGATGTTGGACCGTGACGAGTGCTTGGATCAGGTTCGTCGTTACTTGGCGGAACTCGGTATCCATGGTTGGACGATCGTTAGAGAAGAGTCTGGCGTGTTGCCGATGCCCATATCGACTGAGTTGATGCCAGGTGCGACTTGCGATGGTGCCAGTTCTACGTTGGCAGGCGGTTACACGGGTGGCTGGTTTCACGCTGCCACCGGTTACTCATTCCCGCTGGCTGTTTCGTTTGCTGAGACGATTGCGACGACAACTCCTGAATTGGCTTCGCAAGCAGTTCAGTTGCTATCCAAGGGGCACTATGCTAGGTCGCGGTTCGCTCGCTTTCTAAACCGTCTCTTATTCCAATTGGTTCAACCCAAGTCGCGATACCAAATATTTCGACGCTTTTACCGTGTCCTGCCCAACGAGTCCATCTCACGATTCTATTCGCATCAGTTTACGCCCTGGGATGCATTTCGAATTGTTGTTGGTATGCCACCGGGCGGGCTGCGTCCAGTTCGGTTCGCAAGCTCCTTCTTCAAGACGACGAAGCCATCTTTCCAGGTCGAGCCGAAGGCATTCGAGACGCAAGAATCCAATGAATCCTATTCCAAAGAATTTGCAAAATGACCATCAACCAGCCGTTGTTACGGAATAGTACGCAAGCATTGACGACTAACCCATGCCTCGATTTGATCGATTCAGGTTTGCACAGTCCAGCGAATCGCTTTATGGCTAGCAACGGCAAACGCATACGTGAATCCATGTTGCAGTTGACGTTTCAAATGGCCGGGGGTCAAGGTAGTCCAGCGGCTTGTTTAGGCAACGCGATTGAGTGGATGCATGCCGGTTCGTTGGTCATCGACGATATCGAGGATGACTCTCAATCGCGCCGAGGCAAACCAACATTGCATCGCGAGATTGGACTTCCGCTAGCCTTGAACGCTGGCAATTGGATGTACTTTCGTGCGTTGGAGCAATTACTCGATGGGTCGTTGACTCCTTTGATTCAGCATCGACTACTAAAACAAATGATTGTGACAGCGCGACGTTGTCACGAAGGCCAAACGCTGGATCTGGCCGCACGCGTCGATCGAGATGAGCCGAAAAACTTTTGCTCGATTGCTGGCGAGATTAGTCGCCTGAAGACGGGTGGACTCGTTTCGATGGCGGCCAGTTTCGGGGCGACCGCCATGAGTTCCCATAAATTTTTGCGGAATGCTCTTTCACGGTTCGGGATGAATGTGGGCATCGCTCTGCAAATGCGAAATGATTTGGAGGAGTTGAGATCTTTGGTGCGGGACGCCCAAGATAATGCTGAGCTTCGTTGCGATGACCTTAGGCATGCTCGGGTCACGTGGCCCTGGGTTTGGGCAGTTCAGTTAAGTGAACCGGGCGATTTGCAACGCCTCATGGAACTATTGGGGCACAGTCAAACAAGTCGGCAAGCGATGTTGGACCTAGCTTCACAATTGGTGCGTCTGGTTGGGCCGACGGGCGACCTCATGATACGATCTCAGATCGAGGAACCGCTTCGACTTTTGGGTGAGCATGTTGTCGACACAAGTGCGTTGCAAGCGATGCGAACGATGTTGAATCAAATCATGGAGCCAAACGTGGCTCCTAGTTTGAATCCACCGAGTGAAAGAAATCCAAATGGCGACAACCACTGAGACTCGTGATGGGCAATCCAACCCGTTCCACGCGAGATCCTCTTTTTCGCGGGGACGGGCTGCCGTTATCGGAAGTGGGTTCGGTGGACTAGCGGCAGCCATTCGATTGCAATCGATGGGCTTTGAGACGGTCTGCTTCGAGCAACGCGACAAAGCTGGGGGACGAGCTTATGTGTACAACGACGCTGGCTTTACCTTTGATGCAGGCCCAACAGTAATTACTGCGCCGCATTGCATTGAGGAGCTTTTCGAAGCCGCCGGACAGTCGATGAAGGACTCGATTGAATTGCTACCTGTGGATCCGATGTACCGATTGCAGTGGCCCGACGGTGCTCAGTTCGACTATGTTTCGGATGAAACGCGGTTGGTTGAGGAGATCCGACGTATTAGCCCGACCGACGTTGCGGGATACCATCGCTTCGCAAACTACTCGCATCGTGTTTTCAAGAAAGGATACGAGGAACTTGGAGCGGTTCCCTTTCTGAACTTTCGCGATATGTTGAGGGTAGCCCCGGAGCTGATCCAACTGCGGGCAGATCGAAGCGTGTATTCGGCTGTTTCGCGATTCATTAAGGACGAGCATCTTCGTCAAGCCTTTAGTTTTCACCCGTTGTTGGTGGGCGGGAACCCATTCAGCACCAGTGCAATCTACACATTGATCCATTGGATTGAACGCCAATGGGGAGTGTTTTTTCCGCGAGGGGGAACGGGTGCACTGGTTCAGGGTCTTGTTCGTTTGTTTGAAAGCATGGGAGGTGAACTGCGTCTCAGTGCACCGGTGCGCGAGATTGAACTCGCGGATCTCAACAGATCGACGGTCCACTTGGTTTCAACCGATGACGTCCAACGTGAGAGGTTCGATCTGGTCGTATCGAACGCGGATGTGCATCACACCTATGCAAAACTTTACGGAAATACCGACGCTGGTAAAAAGACCCAACGTGGGTTAGAGCGTATGCAGTGGTCGATGTCTCTGTTTGTCATGTACTTCGGAACCAATCGTCGATGGGACAACCTTGCTCACCATACCATTTTGTTTGGCAACCGATTCAAGGGACTTCTGAATGATATTTTTCGAGGAAACTCGCTACCCAAAGACTTTAGCCTCTATTTGCATGCTCCTACCGTAACGGACCCGTCGCTTGCTCCACCTGGTAGCGAGGCGTTTTATGTTCTCAGTCCGGTCCCGCATCTAGGGCGCGCCAACGTCGATTGGGAAGCTGTTGCAAGCGAGTATGGCGACTCGATTTTGGCATCTCTCGAAGAACAATTGCCTGGGTTGCGTCGTTCGATCGTAACGCGCAGGCACTTTACGCCACGAGATTTTCAAAGCGAGCTCAATGCATTTCAAGGGTCCGCGTTTTCGGTTGCGCCGACGTTGACCCAAAGCGCGTATTTCCGCCCACACAACAAGTCGGAACGCATTCCTGGCCTTTACATTGTTGGCAGCGGAACCCACCCAGGTGCTGGTGTCCCCGGTGTAATCAACTCGGCCAAAGCAACTTGTGGATTGGTTGCTCAAGATTTTGGAGTGCGTGTTGGATGACGACTTCTAAATCCGTGGACAGCAAACTCAACGAAGATTGGGTCGACCCTTTCTTCGATGTTCCCGACGACAATGCAACAGTCATTCGCAGGCATAGCCGTTCATTTACATTGGCGGCTAAGTGCTTACCGAGCGGAATACGCTCCGACGTAGAGAAGCTATACGCATGGTGCCGTTGGTGTGACGACGCGGTTGACTCGGCTCCCAGTCTTCCCATTGCAAGCGAACGACTGGCCTCCCTACGCGATGATGTGGAGCGTATTTCTTCTGGACAAATCGTCCGACATCCGGCTTCGCAATGGCTCGCCGACTTAATGGAGAAGCGTGGCATTGAAAAGAAGCATGCTCTAGAACTTCTTTCTGGAATGGAAATGGATCTTCGAGCATGGCAAGTTGACGACGAAGCTGATTTAATTTTGTATAGCTACCGCGCGGCCGGTGTCGTAGGGCTAATGATGTGCCGAATCATGGGAGTTCACGGCCAAGAGGCTGAAAAGCAAGCGATTCAACTCGGGATCGCTATGCAGTTAACCAACATCGCTCGCGATGTGGCCGAAGACTGGCAGCTGCGGCGCTGTTACATACCCAAGTCTTGGGGCGACATCAAACGAGTTGGGTCAACACCTCCGACGAGTGCTCAAGTTGCACCGAGCGTAGCTAGAATACTCACATTGGCTGACACTTACTATGCAAATGGACAAATGGGTATCAACGCTCTTCCACGCAGGTGTCGTCCGGCGATTGTCCTTGCATCACAACTCTATCGCGAAATCGGGCGACAGATCCGTCGCAACAATTATGCAGTGATGGATGGTCGGACTTGCGTGCCAGCGGGCCGACTCGCCGTGACTGTCTTGCGTGGGCTGGCCAAGGCTATTCAATGTACTCTCTCGCCAACCAATAAAATCAATTTTGTTTCCGAAGCAACTTTGCTTCAACCCATTCCTGTTGTTATTGGAGATTCGAACATGAACGATGCACGTTACTTGGCTTACATTAGTTTGTCGGTGGCCTCATTCGGGGCAACTGTCATGTTCTTGATGATGCTAATCAATCCGAAGGAGCCGTCCTACGAGACGTTGCCTGCGATCTACGCCGGTATTAGCTTCTTGGTTGGCGTCGTTACTTACGTCCTGGCCAAGCGAGTCGAAGCCAAACCTCCCACACTTTAAAACATTCGCGACTCCGATCGCCATGTAAGCACATCCGCAACTGTTTTTCAACCCAATTAGCCGTTGGGCGATAGCCCCGATTTTCCAATTGCTCGACATTCGTCGAGAACCGGGGCTATCGCCCTTCGGCTATCAGTTTGTTTGACTCGAAGACTCATTGCCGTCCGGCTAGCCGAAATTTGTCCTATTAATATAAGAATAGGACCACATGGAGTAATCCATCGCTCACCCGATTCAATTTTCATTTCGCAGCTTCCCAATAAGATCGTTCCCAACAAGGGAACATCACGGAGTAGACGTAGTCATGTTTCCAGTTTCTCGAAGATCATTTCTTACCAAGTCCTCACTGGGAGGTCTTTTCCTAGGCATCTCGGCAAAAAGTTATCGCGCAACGTTCGCGGGTGAATCTCCGAGCGAGCGAGTCCGCGTCGGCATGATCGGCGTTGGAAACCAGGGGGGACCTAAGAACAACATGAAGTACTTTCTCAAGAACATCGTGGCTCTTTGCGACCTAGACAAAAACTACCTTAGCGAAGCCAGCGACTTTTTGCAGAAGCAGGCAAACCTGTCCGCCATGATGACTGACGACTACCGAAGGTTGCTCGACGCCAAGGACATCGATGCAGTGGTTGTGACCGTACCGGACCAGTGGCACGCAACCATGACCATCGAAGCTTGCAAAGCGGGCAAGGACGTCTATTGCGAAAAACCGTTGACGCTAGTCATCAACGAAGGCAAGCCCATGATCGAAGCTGCCAGCAAGCATGGCCGTGTCGTGCAGACCGGTACGATGCAACGTAGCGGAGAGGAATTCAAGTTGGCCGTCGAGCTCCTAAAGAATGGGATCGTCGGTAAAGTGAGTGCGGTAAACGTAACCCTTCCAAGCCCGAACTGGATCGCCCGGGCGGGCAAGCCAGTGCCGGATAGTACCCCGCCGGTGGGCTTTGACTACAACCGCTGGCTCGGCCCTGCTCCAATGCGACCCTACAATATCAATCGCCTCCACTATCTGTTTCGTTTCTTTTGGGATTACAGCGGCGGGCAACAAACCAACTTCGGCGCACATCATCTTGATATTGCGCAGTGGGGACTCGGCATGGACGAGAGTGGCCCGGTCAGCGTCGAAGGTTCCGGTGTTACTAATCCGGATGGCTGGTACGAAACGCCCGACACGACGGAGATCAAATACATCTATGCGAATGGAGTGACAATGACTTGCCGCCAGAAACTGGATACGAAAAACACGGATCAGGGAACCGAGTTCATAGGCGACAAAGGCAGCCTGTTCGTCTATCGCGGTGGCATCGTCACGAACCCAAAAGAATTACTCAAAGACGTTGAGATGCCAAAGATCGTCGGTTCGAACGCCAACATCAGCCACGTGAACAATTTTTTTGATTGCGTGAAATCTCGTAAGACTCCGGCGGCGGACATCCGTATCGGGCATCGCTCCGCTACCGTTTGCCATCTTGGGAACATCGCTATCAGAACGAACAAGAAAATTACGTGGGACCCAAAGTCGGAGACCATCGTAGGCGACTCAGAAGCGTCGAAGTGGTTGACCAAAGAGTATCGAAAACCCTGGAGCTTGGGGTGACACTAGTGCTTTGTCCAGATTAGATTTTTTGGGTAGCTGGAGTCGCCAGACTTCAGTGCCTCAACGAAAAACCGAACTCTGGCGAGTTTGGCTAACATTGCCAACCCTAATTTTTAATATTGACAAAGCAATAGGTGGAACCACTTGCCTAGTGCCGAAAGTGCCGTTGGCCCGTAAAGATCATCGGAATTCGATGCTCGTTGCAGGCCGCGATGACTTCATCGTCTTTTCGCGATCCGCCTGGTTGAATGATCGCAATGATTCCCGCTTTTGCTGCCCGATGTATGGAATCCGCAAAAGGGAAAAATGCATCCGATGCCAAGATGCTCCCATTCGATCGGTCTGAGGCTTTTTCGATCGCGATTTCAACGCTGTCTACTCGGCTCATCTGCCCCGCTCCCACTCCCACCAAAGCCGCATCGCGAGCCAAGATGATCGCGTTGCTCTTGACGTGTCGGACCATTTCCCAGCCAAACGCAATGTCATCCCACAACTCTTCCGCCACCGCCACACTGGTTACCGTTTTCCAAGTCAAGTTGATCGGCGGTTGATTATCGGATTGCTGGACAAGTACACCACCACTGATAAATCGATAATTCAGCTCAAGCGGCTGTGGGCCGAGAGGCCCCGTTTGCATCAACCGGACATTATCTCGCCACTTTGGCTTGGTCTTAAGTACCGTCACGGCCTCCGGCGAAAACTTCGGTGCGACAATGGCCTCGATAAACAATCCTGGCTCGCAAAGTATTTCCGCAGTCTCGACATCCACCGTCGTGTTAAATCCGATCACGCTCCCAAATGCACTTAACGGATCGCCAGCCAATGCTTTTCTGCAAGCGAACGAAAGCTTATGAGCAGACGCTCCGCCACAAGGGTTGTTGTGTTTGACAACGACCGCGGACGGTTTGGCGAAACATCGAACGATCGACAACGCACTATCCAAATCAAGCAAATTGTTAAACGACAATTCCTTGCCGTTGAGTTGCTCGGCGTCCACGAGCGATGAGTTGGCGTTGCCTGGCAACCGATATAAAGCTGCTGATTGATGGGGATTTTCACCGTAACGCAAACTGCTCTTGAGCTGCAATGGAATCAACATACTCGTCGGCATTGCCAAAGGAGAATCGACCATGGACGTATCCGCGACAACCGACTTCGTCAGATAGTTTGCAATGTTGGAATCATAGCGCGCTGTCTCGGCAAAGCACTCAGCCGCCAACTGTAAACGCGTCGCATCACTTGTTCCCCCGTGCTCACTCAGTTCCTTCGCGATCAATTCATATTGATCCGGACTCGTCGCGACCGTAACAAACACGTGATTCTTTGCAGCAGCTCGAATGAGACTGGGACCGCCAATATCGATCTGCTCTATCGCTTCGGGCAAGGTCACATTTGGTTTTCGAATCGTCTCTTCGAAGGGATAGAGATTCACAACCACGAGATCGAACTCAATTATTTCATGTTCGGCGAGCGAATCGCGATCTTGTGCCACATTGCGTCTGGCCAGAATACCGCCAAAGATTTTCGGATGCAGTGTCTTCAATCTGCCATCCATGACTTCCGGAAAACCCGTGTAAACCGCTATTTCGTGCGCATCAATCCCGTGTTCGATCAGGTATTTGCGAGTACCGCCAGTGCTGTAAATCTCAACTCCCCGCGAATGAAGCGGTTTTGCGAGCTCGACCAAGCCCCGTTTGTCGCTGACACTGATTAACGCACGCTTGATAGACGAAAACGAACTCACGGATAGAGACTTTGGACCGGTTAGAGGCACAATAGGAAAAGAAATAGCAACGTTAGCCTTCAGCGTACTATGTTCGCCGAATACCCTCAAAATCGCAAGCCTGGATTCTTACTAGGCGAGTCCATGCTCGATAGCATCGAACAGGAAATCAATTTCGGATTCCGCAATGGAAAGGGGCGGAATAATAGGTATGACATTTCCGAGCGGCCTAAGCCATAAACCCTTTTCTAGAAAGCGTTTGCAGATCTTGCCAGCGGTCTGCGCCTGCCATGGAAACGGAGTCTTGGTGGCCTTGTCCGAAACCAATTCGATGGCCGCCATCATTCCGCAAATTCGAACATCACCTACCTTTGGATGGTTTCGCAATCGCTCCAAGCGGCTTAGCATCCATTTTGCCCTAGCAGGTATTTTTTCCAACGTGCACTCCATTTGGAATAGGTCCAGGGTCGCGTGAGCCGCCGCAGCCGAAAGCGGATTGCCGCCATAAGTATGACCATGGAGGAAACTCCTAGCGTCCTCGAATCTCCCTAGGAATGCTTGCCAAACGCTCGTTGAGACAACGGTTGCGCTCATCGGCAAATAGCCGCCCGTCAACCCCTTACCTAAGCAAAGAAAATCAGGGCTCACCGACTCGTGCTCGCAAGCAAACAT
>CAMBSL010000188.1 GCA_945870455.1 Pirellula staleyi DSM 6068
CTAGGTTAGTTGAGTGTCGTCCAGCCTGGGTCTAGGCCAGCGTAGGGAGTGATCCATTTCCAGTTTTGCATTGGCTTACCTTCTTTGATAGGGTTTTCAATCACATAGTTGATCGCGTTCTCGATTGCTTGATCACTGTCCAAATAAGATATCCATTGATGTCTGGCCCACATGCCAGGCGGTCTTTTGTCAGGCTTTGCATATTGCCGTAGCGGGTGGATACCATCGTCAATGAGACGAGCAGTGGCGGCCCCTTTCAATAAGTTTGCAATCTGTTCTGCTTTGTAGCGATGCCTCGCAATCACGAGATGAGTGTGCTCGGGAAGAATGGAGCAAGCCCAGATCGCATAGTCGCTTTTGGACGACTGTTCCTTGAAACCGTTTGCGACCGACAATGCTTGCTTGCCGGTCAACGAGACGGGTGGGTACAGTAGAGCTTGCCTTGCTGCCTCACGAAGTGCCAGTTCTTCTGGGGTCAACATCGCCAACGTGCGTTGTTCCAGATGGCGGGTGGATTCACCAAACCTAGCAATCTCCCAACAGCCGACAAACTCAGACCAAGATCCACGCGGATCGTTGGGAAGCCAGAAACCGTAGTGTGGAAGAACGATATGGTATCCGTACACCATGATTTCCCTCTCGTCTCTTTGTTTAACAGTTAGCCGTAGGCGTACACTATATCGTTTAACAGTCAGCCGAAGGCGTACTGGATTCATCGCCAGCTTCGACAGACAGTACGCCTGCGGCTAACTGTTAAACTAGATCAGGCGTCCACTTGCGACAAGACCTATCGTTGGAAGTTGGCAATGCTCGCAAGAGTATGATCAATACCACCCTTGGAGCAATCACGGTTCTGGGAGTTACTTTGGGAAAGCAGATGGATCGATCGTGTGGATTAGCTATTCAACTGACGAAAACGCTCTACGCGGACTCTGCACTCGTGCTAACGGCGACCTAAGTCCGCCGGAGTAGTGAACACCTCCCACGGATCGCGGTGGACCACTTGCAGTTGCGACGGATCCGTCGGGCATCCAAGCCGACTCATTGCCCGGATCTGCACATAATCACAAAGCGACGTTCCGATGGAAGCCGATTCAATTCAACTCGGCATAGTTCTAAGATCCGAGCAATTTGGTCTCGGTCCTTCACCCCTTCCGAATCTGAAAGATTTCCCCAGTCTACAAACGCCAGTCTTCTCTTGTTTTCTGGGCTGCCCTTGGGAGCTTTCTCTCCAAAGCCCCAGTCCATCAGGAGCCTTTCCGCAACCCAACGGTGATGCTCCATTTTCGCGACCATCTCGAGAAGTCTGTCGTCCTCTGTTTCGATCATCCAATCTTTGCGAACCTGATGGTGGATACTTCGTTCGATGATCGTGTTGATTCTCGCGAGGTCTGCTTGATGGAATAACTCGTCACCGGTCCAAGGCTGTACAACAAGCCCAAGTGGCGCTAGCTTCAAATTGACATGCGCTGCGGCCAGCAAATTGCTCTGTCGCTCCCAAGAAAGGAGTGACTCGAGCGATGGTACTGGTACCTGCTCACGTGTTGGCGGAGTCGTCTCGGTTTCAATAGCAGAATTCCGTGCATACTTCAGTTCGTAGTCATGATTGATCGCAGTAGCAAGCGGTCGCAACAAGTCCGCCGTGAGAGCGTCGTAGGTACAAGTCTCGCGACAATCGCCCCAAGGGATCATGTCCGCGCCCGGCCTGTTTGTCGGGTCGATCAGCCTGTGCAACATTGGCCGATTTGGTACGTAGGGGAGTATCGTAATGCGATGCTCTCGGGTGTCGATGTAGTCGAGCTTCCTGGGAATTTTCGGACACTTGAGTCGAATATCCAATTCGTCTCGTAACTCCGTAGCGTCGGCGCAGTTGAGTTCGTCTTCTGCATGGCAAATGAACACGAGTGGACGAACGCCCTTGGACAACGATAGCTCCTGCAAATTACGAATAAACTGGTCGCAGGTGACTCCTCCGCTTGTAAAATCAAATCCCCCATTTACGGCGAATTCAATTCCACGACTCAAAGGCACGTCAACAATTTGCACTTCTTGACCTAAGATGGGATCATTGCTGTCTGGCTTCTTTAATATTTTGACTCCGAATGACCAGTCATCCAGCTCTTTGAATGGCTTCCAAACGCTATAGTCCTCGGCTTTAAGTCCGGCTTCTTTGAGATCAGCGCTGTATGCACTTAGATTGGGAAAGAACTTCGGATAGAGCTTTTGGAACTTCTCTGCGGCGTCTCTATCGCGTTGTGTACAAACGATGGTCATGCGACATCGCTTGAGATTTTCAAAGTGAGCTAACTGCGCAAGCTTCAATGACAAATCTTGTCCTACTTCACCAAACCCGACTATCACGAAATGGGCAATTTCTTCGCCATGGATCGGCCGTCGATCCAGTACAGGACCGTCGACTAGAGCTTGGATGGACCGGTCAATTGCATTGAACGGTTGGACAATGAATCTGCTCTGAATCTGATCCGTTTTTCCATCCATTTGCTTGAAAGCGCGGGTTCTCGCTTGCACCAACATCGATTCCAGACGCGGATTGAGCAAATGCACAAACATGCGAGGGATGTGAAGTTTCGCAGGATCAACGCTTGAACTGACAATTCGCATTAAGTCGTGAGCACATTCAAGGTTAAGCTCATCGGCTCCAACTGCAACGAAGACATCTTTAGCTTTATGGATGCGAGCCCGAATCAATACATCTTCGTCAGTCGCGTCGCCGATTAAGACGCTAACCCCTCGAGACTCTGCCCAAGGGATATTGGGATTGTCCTTGTCAATCTCTATGACGACCAAGTTGCATTTGGTCTTCGCTATCTGGGTCGACTCGGTCAGATCTTTAATGATTGAACGGCCGACTCGTCCAAGGCCACACACGACAACGTGGCGTTTCTGCTTGCTGAGCCAAAGCTGTTGCATGGGCTTTGTAAATAACTGCTGGATGGCTTCATAGGCTAACAGGTTCACGGAGGCTAGCCCCGCGAGCCTCGCCATTCGGGAAAACACAGAGTCGTCTGATTTGACATCACCATTTAGCAATAGTTGTAAGGCACCTTGGTACAGAACATCACAGAGCCGACCAAACCACCTCTGCCCTTGGGGCTCAGTTCCGTCAGGTGGCCTGTCATAGTCGCCTATTGCGCCGAACAGAAATCCCAGCCCAAGCACCAACAAAACTATCCATGCACGACGATCTGATGCCCAACGGCGTAGAGGCAAATCCTTCGTAGATGCAGACATGCCAACAAACACCCAGGTTGAGGTGATTACCAGCACAAACAGCCAGCAAGCCAAGACGACTATCTCCAGGTTTTCATATAGCATGTTGAATGTGGCTTCCTCTTGAATGGTTCTCGGGCATTTCAAATTTTCTGCTAAGCAGCAACATTGTTGAGTTTTCTTGTTGTGGATGAAGGCTATTCTGTCGCTGCAACTCTGCGAGGTCCCCGTTGATTTCAGCGATCGGGATGACGCATCTAATTCGCAATATCTTCACAATTCATTGGTGTGTCGGGAGGCATAAGCATCGTTGATTTTCAAGGCTGGAATTTTGCCAGCGTGAACCTTTCGCATTGCATCGCTTTATCCGTTCTTCGCTCGCACCGAGAAATGGTCTTGAGCGACGTTTCTGCCGGTTAACCAATTCGACAAGCAAAATACGATACAATCTCTGAATCGCAATGGCTCCCTCGGCCAACGCCGACTTATACACTCAATGGTTGCGTGCTTGGTCAAATAGTCAGCAACCATGCCGTATGCAGTTTTATTTCGACTGTCGAAACGAATGCATTACTTGTCATTGCTCGCTCCGCGAATTCGACTCGGAAATTCTGTTTTAAGGTTTGCTCACACTATAACCTAATGCCATTACCGCCTTTAGTGTCTCCCCGGCTGTTTTGCGGTCGTACTCTTTCTCGGATTCGGGCAAGTCCGCATACGGCACGAGGCACGGATGCTTCTTGCTTGCATCGTCTCGCTTTGGGCCATATGCCCAGCCTTCCTTGATGCGTTGAGCCGCCCAGACGTCATGAGTGTTCTCTGCAAGCCTTTCTAGCAACGCAACCAGTGCATCGGGGAGTAGAACGTCAGATGTGTCGAGTGGCTGAGGATTGTAAGTTGTGATTTCCATATTTTGCTCAATGAGCTAAGGCTATTCCGGTTAGTAAAGTTTATCGTGATTGCTTAGTTTTGCTGGGTTCGCAAAAGGTCAAAGAATGTTTTAGCTGAAGTGCTGAGGTCCGGCGTGCTATGCCCCTGCTGCTTGCGGGCGATGAGGCGAATTTGGTCCGGTGGAAAGTCCGCTTCGTCTAGCATTCGCATCGCAAGACTAGATTTAGCTCCTTGGCGTCCTGATTTGGATGGCTCCATACTGCGAACTGCTGACTCGGTGGCGAACCCGACTCCCAGGCCCGATTGAGCAAATCGCAGCAAGTTGTGCCAGCCGCCGACTTCCAATACCACGTTGGGTGTTTTGTCCGAGGTTCGTTTGAACCAACTGTCGAACTGTCGACGACGGCTTGCGTCTGGTTCAGGCAAAATCATGGGCAAATCGCTTAGGTCCCTGGCCGTCAATGGTCGACGCACCGGCAAGGCTTCCCATGCCTTGGCCCATGGGGACTTAGAAGTTGGGTTCGCAGCTACGACAAACCGATCCGACTGCAGAGGCTCAATATGAAGATCGATTCCAGCCACGTCGCGAATGGTGGCGTCATCGTCTGTTACAATCGCTAAATCAAATTGGCCGCCAGCGACTCCTTCGATACGCGATTTGCCGCGAGGCGTTGACAGACGTATTCGGATGTCAGAATTTTTCTCAGCCAGTTGTTCGATCGCTAGTCTTACGAAGCCGCTAGCTGCTGTCTGGCCGCAAGCAATGGAAACCATCGGCTTGGCACTTTGCGACTCGGCAATGAACTGTTCGACCTGTTCGTACTTGCGAACCAGATCAGCGATCACACCACGAACGCGTTCGCCACCGGGTGTCAGCAGCCAACGCTTCCCCTTGAGAATCAGCCAAGGTCGATCCTCGGAGTCGCCGACAATCTCCCGCAACGCTGCCAACCTTCGAGAGATACTCGGTTGCGATATCCCAAGTTCTTGCGCGGCCGCAGTCGCATCCCCTTGGTGATCAACGATCTTCACAAAGGTCTGCATCAATTCCAGAGGCACATGCTGGATCTTCATTGCTGCTCCCCATTTTCAGTGACAACATAAGTTGGATACGTTCCGAAGTGCTTGGCCCAATCCAGCAGCTTTACGAACTCGCACTTGAATTCCGTGATGCCTTCTTCCGAAGCCAACGAAGCGAAGGCATCGCTTGCATAAACGCTATTAGGTGGCGTCTTTGGTTCGAGCCTCGCCGCGCGACTAACGTGTGTGCCTGTGCATTTGGGCAAGCCTGTAATGGGGTCAGTGCTTAAATGAACTGGCCCCGCATGTAGGGCAATTCGGATTTTTAGATCGTGAGAGAAACCGAGGTCCTCTCGCCATTTTGTCTCGCGAACAAGCCTACACAGGTCTAGTGCAAAGTCTCCGGCTGTCTTTATTTCGTTAAACGCAAAATAGAGGCCATCTCCCCATGTCTCTCGGACTGGGATGGGCGTTCTGTACCACGATTGAGGCGCATTCAAATGTTCCGAGGCATGCCGAGTTAAACAACTTGCAACCCGCCCCAAAAAATGTTCGATGAAGAGCTTCACCTCCAAGTCCGGCAATTTGCTAAACCCCTCAACGTCCGCGAACAACATCGCTTTTAGTTGCATCGACGGTGTTGCTGACTCAGAAGTACCCGGACTGATATCCTTGTTCGTTGCGAACGAGGAATTTGACGGTTGAACAACAGTTCGGGCACATAAATCGGTCGCGTGGTCGGAAGGGTTGATTGCATAGACTGGCACGCCCTGATGCAACAAACCATCGACCATCATGGCAGTGCCGCCCACAGCACCGTTTCGATTTCCGTTCCAAACAGCCAAGGCTGAAAGCGATGTTTGCAGTTCGTTTGCGAGAATGCGGCCCTGCCCGACGATGATCCGATTAGCGTACTCGAAGGGCTGGTCATCGCTACCCAACCTCTCGCTCGATGCGACAGTAACACGCGATGCCCGACGAAGCACTTCCCGGAATCGCGGCACCCAGGATTCGTCAGCCCCGTTCTTGACGGACTCTTCGATGAATTTGTCTTCTGGAAACGGCAATACAATTCGAGTGTCAGAACCGGCGAACGACTGCAACGACTCCAAGAACAAAATATCAGAACCGTTGGCTGCCGAGCAGACACACGATCGCACATTATTTTGGGTCAACCATTTCATGATGGCTTCTTTGACGTTCGCTTCCCGTTCCGGTGCAAAACGCTCGTCAGCTCGGCTCCGGCTATCGATGCGATGCCCTGCAAAAATCGCCACACCAGGAATCGGCAACCAAATGTCCACCAGCGACTCAGCTTGTCCGATGGCCTTGAGCAAGCATCGGAGTTGTCTCCGGCTCGAATTCAAGTGCCCGACTCGGCCCCCGGCAATACCTGCAGCTCTCCGATACCAAGCTTCCGCCTCTTCGAGTTTTCCTTGATTCAACATCGCTTCGCCTAAAGTCGCCCACAACCAATAGAGATCCGAATTCTCTGGGTCTTGAAGCCTTTGGTTCTCAGCAATGCAATCGGTTTCAATTTGTTTAGCGATCGCAGCCGATTGTGCATGATCACCAAGCAAAAGATGCAACGACGCGACATTGATTCCTGTCCAAAACGTACCGTCGGTGGCTTTCCAGGCGGCTTCGTACAGAGCAAGCGAAGCACGCAAATGCCGTGATCGCGTGTCTGGGTTGGAGGCTCGTAGTCCAAGCTGTTTTTGAAGAGCGGCTTCCAAGCCTCGCATCTCTTCGTTGCAAGACAAGAGTGCAAGTTCAGGATCGCTAAGTACGCGTGAAGCGTCATCGACCAAACCACATCGCCCCAGCGCGAGTCCCAAGAGTTGGGTGAGTTCAAGTCGCGACTGTCCATTTGCATGCAACAAACCCGCTTCGGCGACCTCTCGAGCCGTGTATGGAACACCTAGGTCGATGAAGCGTTTCGCAAGAAGCGCGTAGCTCTGCGGTTGACTCCATTCCATCTCCAAAGGATTGCGGCTTTGCCATAGTTGCAGCAGTTCGGAGACGGAGTTGCTGATGGCTGGAATTTTCGGAACGGTTCTTTGGCCTCGAAGGAACTCTTGGCTTTGCTCCGGCAATACGATTCCGTAACCATGTTTTCCGATTGCATCGACAATCGCTTGTACCTGACTGGGCTCGACGATCCCTTGGAGATCTTGAATCAGCCGCTGCACCGCATCGTTTGGTTCGCTAGTGTTTTCCATAGTCCGGTAAATTTGTGAATGTTGGTACGCCGCCTTCAGGCGGAAGAAACCAGCGAAAGCGGGAAAAGCAGGCTCAAGCCAGTACACCAGCGCCGGATTTCTTCGATTCTGTCTTCCGAAAACCCGCCGATTGTTCGTTTCCCTTACAATCTTGTCAAATTGCTCGGACAACACTTGTCCTGCAACTTGTCAATGCCTACATTGAATGTATGCACCAAGACGCAAGAAGTCAACAACCATGCGATGCGTGAAGTTTCCGTGAAGACCTTTTTGGAGAATTCTCAAACATGTTTGATCCTGCCCAACCCTCGATTGCTGTCGCTTATGTCGTGGACCCGCAAGGACGACTGCTGCTTACTTGGAACGACAAGTGGGGAGCCTTCACGCTGCCGATGACCAAGCTCCAATCCGACCAGCCAGCCGAAACTCCTGAGCAAGCAGGTGTGCGAGCCGCTTCGGAGGTCTTGGGTGTGCCAACACGAGTCGTGCCAGGCAAAGCATCCAAGTTCGCGCGGGGACTTCAAAAGTCACCGCGAGACGGGGACATCAAAGACTATCAATACAACGTGGTACCAGTAGAAGTTCATCCCGATTTCGCATCGCACATCAGCCGCCAGCCATTGGTCTGGGCCGCGATCGACAAACTGCAAACCGGCGAGTACCAACCGATTTCGAAATCCGTCGAAGCGTTGCTTCGAGAATGCATCGAGTGGGGCTGGCTCTAGCGATTTCGTTACCTACCTTTCCTTGGTGTTGCCATGCCCCGTCAATCACACGCCGCTCTTGCTTTTATAAACCGCGTCAACTCATTCGGGCAACCAGAGTATTTGACGCAGTGGAACTGCGGATGGAATGCGTACTCCCTGATCGGTGGGCATGTCGAAGATGGCGAGTCGTTTCGTCAGTGCTGCATGCGGGAGATCGAGGAAGAACTGGAATGCACCTCCGTCGATTACGAACTGGCACCCTATCCCTACGCCACACTCCGCTTCCCCGAGTTTTCCAAAGCGGCTCGCGAAGATACCGATTACCACTGGCAAGTTTTCCTCGCTCGACCCACTTCGGAATTACTCGAACGCTTGCCTGACGATTGCGTCTGGGTCCAGGCCCATCACATCCTCTCTGGCCGCACATCCGATGGCAAGCCGATCGCCGAACAAGTCAAACGGGTCCTCAAAGGGGTCGACGAAGCGGAATTCGATCTGTTCGTCTCCTACGGGCATAACGACAATGGCGACGGCAGTGTGACGGCTCTCGTCGAACACATTCGCCGCGAGCATGAGCAATTCGTCCCCACGGAGCCGATGAAAATCTTCTTCGACATCTGGGGTATCCGTGACGGGGACGCCTGGGAACGACGAATTCATAAGGGACTGATCGAATCCAAAGCCATGCTGGCTGTCCTTTCTCCCGCTTACTTCTCCAGCCAGTGGTGTCGCCGCGAGTACGACACCTTCGTCAACGTGCAAAGGAAGAAGCTATACCCGGGAGAACCCATTCTTGCCATCTATATCCAAGCGCATCCCGATTTCGATGCCACCCACGACCATCCACAAAGCGCTTGGTTCGAAGACGTCAAGCGACGCCAATTCACCGACGCCAAAGAATGGTGGCCCGACGGGAAACAAGCTCTTCAGCGCGACGTTGTCGCCAACCGCCTTGCCGAACTCCGACAAACGATCTGGAGCCGCGTCTGCGATGCCAAGGCGCTTCAGCACAGCCCGTCGAACCTCAGCGACTTCAACCGCAACTTCGTTGGGCGCGAGCATGAGCTGACGCAATTATGGAACACGCTGCGACTGGATCATGCAGTAGCGGTCTCTGCCATCCAAGGTGTCGGCGGGCTGGGCAAGACGGCTCTGGCGCGAGCCTACGCGCATAGCCGGCGAATTGAATATCCCGGCGGCCAATTCGAAATCGCGATGGAACGGATCCTTACGGTGGCCGAGTTGCGCTTCGAAATCATCCAGCTCGCCAATCTCTATCTCGCGGCTGGGATTCCCGACGAGTTGATCAACAGCAATCTGGACTTGGCCTTTGCCAAAGCCAAAGCGGCGTTTGAACGCCCGGGCCAGGGACGCATTCTGCTCATCCTGGACAACGTCGCCACCGACGGTGTGCTGTCCGATCGCACCGCGAGTTTGCCTTCCTCAGAATTTGTGCACGTGTTGGCGACCACGCGGCTCGATCCCGAGCGTTGGGGTATTCCTTCACTCCGGCTTGAATCCCTTTCGACGGCTGACGCCTTGGACCTGTTCGTCAAGTACCGTCCGTTCGAAGTCCCCGGCGATGAACAACAATGGCATCGAGTCCGTTCCGGGCAGGAGCAGATCAACGAAACCGAAGTCGATAGCGCCGAATGGAAAGCAGCCGTCGGGATCGTGAACCGATTGGGTGGTCACGCACTGGCCGTCGAAATCGTCGCGGTGTATCTCGGCAACAACCGGTCGATCAAGCTAAAGCAGTATCTTGACGGTCTGATCAGCAAGGGGCTGACAATGAAGCTAGGGCAAGCGGGGGATGATCCGACGGTACGTGCTCGGCTTGGGGAAGCGATTGAAACCAATATTTCCGCGTTGTTGCGACCCACCTTTGAAAAGCTGGAATCCGAAAACCCACTAGCCATGCGAGCGCTGGAATGGGCTGCATTACTGCCACCGGATCACGTGCCATGGATCTGGTTGCGTGCGCTCGTCGAACAAGACCACGCTGCCGAGTTGGCTCATGACCCAGACGATCCCGATCCTTGGTCGGATAGAATCGTGCCCGTGCTCCGAGGTTGGCAATTGTTAACGAGTGAGGCTGGGCACCCCAACGCTCGCATGCACCGCATTGTCCAGTCCGCCATTCTTGCGCGGCGGGATCCAACCGTCGGAAGCGAGCGTACGGACAATCAATTGGTCTCGTATCTCGAAATGCGAGCCACCCACATGAGACGCAACTGGGGAAAGCCTGGAATCAACTGGGAACTCAATCCCCTGTTTCTAGCTGCTCAACTTCTGATGGTTCGAATAGGCGTCCGAGTCGGCGTTCTCGTCGATCGATTGTTAGTTCCGCTACGACAAGATGGTCGCCTCTTGCCGGCGATCAACCTTCAGTCGCAAGTGATCGACTTGGAAGAAACGCGACGGGCTAGCGCGCCCGAGAATACCGACTATGCTCGCGATTTGTCCGTCTCTTATAACAAAATGGGAGACCTGTTCCGAGCGTTGGGCAATGGAGTGCAGGCCCGCGAATTCTACGAGAAAGCCCTCGAAGTCGCTGAGCGTCTGTCCGAGAGCGCGCCCGAGAATGCCGACTATGCTCGCGATTTGTCCGTGTCATGCGTTCGAATGGCGATCATTGAGGAAGATGCACAAGACCCGGTCCGGGCGCTCGGTTGGTGGCGTCGCGCCCATGACATCCTGCAAAGCATCGTGGATCGCGGTTTGCATATCTCCCCCGAAGATCTCGGCTTCCTGCAGCAGATCAAGGCAAAGATTGGAGAGTGACCAATATGATCATTTACAGGCTGGGCCCAGCCACAACGCAGAGAACTCAGATAGATCCATACCCCGTGTTTCCAGTCCCGGATGCGATTCAAAAATTGGAAACCAACCATGAACGGTAACCCGCCGAAAGTCGCGTGGCTATCCGACGCGAGTCGCGATTTGGGCCAATCGCTAATCGATCAAGCCTGCAGCGAACTGATTCACGTGTTTGGGAGTAGCGGGGCTATTGAAATCGTCGTGACGCAACGCTTCTGCGGCTTTTCTGATGAGCCGCAAAAGAAACTCATTATCGCCGTGGAGATCCAATTCCCAAATGGCTCGAACGCTCACGTGGTCAAACTCGG
>CAMBSL010000189.1 GCA_945870455.1 Pirellula staleyi DSM 6068
AAGCTCTTGAGGATGAGAACGTGACGCAGGACGAACCGATTACGTTCAATCTTGATAATGCAAGAGCAGTCAATGCGCTCGAGCTGATCTTGCGCCCGCTCGAACTTACTAATATCGTGGGTAACGAAGTGATGATCATTACCTCGAAACAATGGGAGGCTAATATTACTAGGTATTACGATTTGAGTACCATCTTGCCAGACAACAGTCTGTCTGGCGAGATCGTCGAGCTGATCGAAGAGATGGTGGCAAGCGATAGCTGGGCTGTTGTGGGTGGTGTTTCCAAATTGCGCATGTTCGGTTCCATCCTCGTGGTAAACGCTCCCGAAGAAACACACCTTGCAATCGCAGAACTCCTTCGCGCCATTGCCAACCAGCCCAAGAGCAATATGAAGCCGCGTATTATGCCAAAAAATCTGTATCAACCCTTTATGGGTGGCATGGGTGGCATGGGTGGCGGGGGTGGCATGGGTAGCGCCCCATTTTAGGATCATGTCACTTGGCTTTTCGCCTCATCTTTACCTTTCTTTACCAACATCTTTTGATCTTGCTCCCCTCGCCCTGGTCTCCCCTGGTCTCTAGCAGGCTCTGCCGCGGAGCCTGGTAACTCAATGCAAGCGAGGCTCCGCCTCGCCGAAATACATCCTTAGTTTGTGAACTCGGGGAGGTAGGAGCCTCCACACTAATGCGTTCCCAGGCAGAGTCTGGGAACGAGTCGAGCCTGTGCGACGTTCATTCCAATCCGCGGCACTAGGGCGTACCCTAAGTTACGTTGAAAATGGTCTTCAGCCCAAAACCGAAGGATACATGCCCAAACCTACGGGCGTCCGCGCGCTTCTATTTTGATTTGTTAAGATCAAATCTTAACGGCTTTGTAATCCGGGTGAGACACATCTTCTTTCAATGAATGCGAAACCGAACTGAACAACGATCGCCAAGACCGCTGCTGGCACCGCACCTTGCAATATGAGTGGGATGCTAGAGAGTCGGATTCCCGTCAAAATCGGAGCACCATACCCGCCAGCTCCAATCAACGCACCGATGGTCGCTGTCCCCACATTGATCACGGCAGCAGTCTTGATACCTGCCAGAATGGAGGGGAGCGCTAATGGCAGTTCCACCAGTCGCAATCTGGCGCTTCGGCCAAGTCCTAGAACATCCGCAGATTCGATCGTTGCTTTGGGAATTTGAGTCAATCCAGCATAGGTATTGCGCACAATCGGCAACAAACTGTAAAAGAACAAGGCCGCGATCGCCGGTACCGCCCCCAAACCAAAGAATGGGATCATGAACACCAAAAGCGCCATCGACGGAAGTGTTTGAATGACACCCACCACTCCGAGAATTGTGTTCCCAAAGGCCTCGTTTCGGGCAGACAGAATCCCCAATGGGATCGCGACAGCAATGGCCAAACTCAACGAAACCGTAACCAAAAACATGTGCTCCGCGGTTGTCTTGGCCAACCTTCCAAGAAAACGCTGCCATTTGGCAAGGACACTCACCGCCTCATAGGATATTCCCAAGTTCATTTTGTCGTTTAGAAACTTGGCCGCACCATTGGATCCAGGGCTCCCATCGGTTCATCCAACAAAATGACTGCAGGATCAAGCACTAACGCACGCATGATTCCAATCCGTTGACGTTGTCCACCGGACAGCTGTGCTGGATAGCGATCGAGTGCTACAACCGACAGTCGCGTCAACTCCGCAAGTTCGTCCACTCGCGAGCGAACTTTATCTTTGGCCCAACCCAAATGCGAAGCCAACAACCCAACATTCTGTCGTGCGGTCAAATGAGGAAACAGGCCTCCATCCTGGATCACATAGCCCATTCGTAGTCGAAGGTTTTCGATGTTTTTGGTCGTAAGTTGTGTGCCGTCAAATTCGATCGTTCCTGAGTCGGGAGCGATCAGCCCAACGAGAATACGCAACAAAGTGCTTTTGCCACATCCGCTGGGTCCAATCAGCACGGTGGATTCGCCCGTACGGAACTGGACGGTTGTCGGTTTTAGAACTTGCACATTACCGAAGGACTTAGAGACATTTTTTAAGGAGAACATATCAGCGTCACGCTTTCATTGCTCTATGAATATTCATTTCGTTGAGCATCTGTTGAACACGTTGCTCGATTTGGTCGGTAAGTTCGGCCGGCGCCAGTCGCTTGTCTTTTCCCATCGGCAACTCGATTGGGTGGTCGAATCGGACCAAGACTTCTCGTTCTCCATGGACAGTTGGATATTCGGCGCTGAGCGCGTCTTCCTCAAGTTTATCGAGGGTTTCCGCCATGCGTTCGATGGATGGATGCTCTAGGAGATAATTGCCTGGGTAGCTGTAGAGCTGGGTGACCAAGAACATATCCTCCATATCGGCGGACCATTGTCGATGTTGGTCCCCGGTGGCTGTCTCGGCTGCAGTTTCCCGAGCTGCAATGATGGTTCGTCGCACTTCTTTGACTCGCTCTGGGATTAGGACCTGTTTGGTTTTGAGACTGTACCGTTGCTCGCTTCGACTCAAGATAACCGATGAGAGGCGTTCGATGCGTTCGCTCAACGAACCCACCTGTGTGGTCTGTAGATGCTCCAACTCTTTCAGTGACAAGACACCCTGTGCGACATGAAGAATTCTGTCCGTAAGCGGTTTTTCAAGCTGAGGTCTCCAAAACAATCGTTTTTCGAGTTCTTCGACGGTTCGAATCAAGCTCGGTGTGGGATCGTCAACGTACCAACGTTTGATTGCAACAGGGATGATCGAGATGGGTCGCTCGGACTTACGTGCAGCCATGAGAGCCATTGCAGCAGCTCCGTCTCGGAATGGCGTGACACGATCGTTCGTGTGATAAACGTCACCTTCAGGAAAAATCGTCAAAGGATGCGGTCGATTTTGCAAAATATCGACTGCCGTTTTTATGGCTTGCGTGTCGGTTCCCTCGCGGTCGACGCTAAAACAACCGCAGCGTTGCATAGATAGGCGTTGAAACCAACTGCTGGTTGCAAAAACTTGCCAGGCCGTCATGATGTAGAACGGCATGCCTAGCTTTTCGGCCGCTGCGATGAGGCAATAGGAATCCCAGTGGAAAGAATGATTGGGAGTCAGCAAGACGCCATGTTTGGCGTCGATTGTATTTTGAAGGTGTTCCAGTCCTTGAGCTTGAATGCTCAGGATCTTTTGTTTGCGCAGTGCGTTACGACAAGAGGGTTTGGTGAGATGAAACCACCATGGAGTCATGATGGGAGGCCACTGCCCTTGAGGTATTCCGTAGGGTTGGTTGTTCACAATGGTTTCGGTGGCCCCGACCAACCCGTCTGGTTGGTGAATGAGGTTCGTGGCTAAGGGGTTAGCTCCACCTTGGTTTCGCTCGCGGAATCTATGGGTGGGTTTGTTGTTGCGGGTGCAGTGGTACTTGCATCGCTAGGATCTTCTTCGGGTGGTATCAACCCACCTTTACTCGGGACGCTTGGTTCGCCAGGACTGGATTTTACCCATTCCGAAGTCGCTTTTTTCTTGGCTTCCGACGTAGTGCTCCTGCCAGTACATCAGTTGAACCATAATCCACTCGCCACGAAAACTACCACGTAGCACAGGCTGCTAGCGCTGCAACAGTCTAAAAAAGCACAGGCTATCAGCCTGTGCTACGGGACTATTTCAAGCTGCCGCTTGATTTACAACTCGTACTATAGCTGCTTTCGGTCCTATAGCTGCTTTCGGTCCAACAATGAAGATGCTATTCGCTTTGTGACACAGCCATCAAAAGGTGCAGGCACAGACTGCCGTGCCGTTCGCAGTCAAGCTTTTGCCAGGATTCCAGGTGGACGGCACATGGAATGTGCCTACTACTTTGACTTTGGCCGGCTGTGTCCTTTTGGCTCTTATTGGTCCCGGTAAACTTGCGTGCTTTCTTCTTTGCTAACCGCAACGGGTCTTAGTTTACTCTTGAGTTGGGCTCGGACCACGTGAGTCCCTTCGCGTGTATGCCGAACGGAGACCCGAATCGTTTGCTGATCCTTGGCCTGCATCTGTGCAATCGGCGCGAAGATTACGTTGCGTTGCGACACTTTGTAATCAACCGGCGCGTCAACTTGCTCTACGACAGATCCTTCGGGTAAATCGATGGCGAGTTCAACGTTGTTATCGATTCGTGTTCCAATGTTGGAAATCTTGATGAGGTAGGTTGTCTTGCCATCGGTTTCGATCGGGTCGTTGTCATCTTCGATCGTGAACGCGAGTTCGCTTTGGCCTTCCACGCGAACGGGTTTCTCGATCGGCTCGGCGCGGATCGCGTCTGCATCTGCTTGCATTCTCAAGACGAAGCTCCCCTCCTCGACAGGCAGCAGCGTTACCTCCGTTGCGGCTTTGCTTCCAGCCGCGAGCTCAGCAAGTTTCCATCGCACTGCATGCTGACTTGGAAGGTATGTGCCTTGGTTAATCGTGGAATTGAATTGGAGTCCGCTTGGCAGGTAAAGAGTGATCTCCGCGTTCGTTGCTATCGCGGTTCCTGAGTTATGAATACGGACGGTGTAGGTTACTTGCCTTTCCAGATAGCGCAGGCTTGCCCCCTCGATGCTTGTTTCCAGTTTGGGTGAGACGACTTCGATTTGAGCGGCAGATTCATTCGTGGCTGCATTTTCTGAGATAACGCGTAGAACGTTGGCGACTTTACCGGCCGAGATTGCGGACAATTCGATGTCCCGTTTTTCCGTTTCGCCTGGTGCCAAGTCGCCGAGGCTGAGCTCCAACACTCGCGAACCAGTCGAGTGTCTCAAGTTTGCGGGAACGTCCTCTTGGAGCCGAACGTCCCGAGCTGTGCCCGTGCCAACGTTGGCAACTTCGATCATGATGCGAACGCTGTCGCCTCCCAGGACGACCGGTTCGAATAATTGTTTGACGACCAGCTTGGGTTGTGTACTCATGGTTCGAACGGATGCGTGCGCTGCAAAATTGACGCTTGCAACCGAACCTATTTCCCCTTCCGCTTCTGGAACCAGTTCGACGGTCAGGACTTGTTCTGAGCCTGCAGCCATCTCGCCGAGTTTCCAAACAAGTCCATTGGGGCCATTGGTTTGAGCTTGAGGACTCGTCCGAATCAGCTTGGCACCTTTCGGTACTGAGTCAACGACGCTAACCTCGAACGCAGCGGCGTTACCGACGTTGCGGACGAGCAAGGTAAAGACCGCTGGTACGCCAACTTGGACTTCGCTCGGGGCTCGTTTCTGAATTTCCATGCTGGGGTTTTGCGAGCCATCCAGTTGCCGCACGCCTGGGGCTGGACTTGAAAATGAAGTGGCCTTCGGAGTAGCCGCTGGCAACGCATTGCTAGCCGCGTTCGTGGAGTTACTGGTACCTGAGTTGTAGCTCGGCTGCGCGGGCGCAGCGAACGCTGCGGTTGGCGGTATACTCGGTAGACTCGGTGGACTGTTGTTGAACGAATTTGGCAATGAAGTCGCACCGGCCACAGGCGTGGTTAAAGGCATACCGGGCACAGGCGTGGTTAAGGGCACACTGGGCTCAGGCGCGGTTACGGGTAGCTGGGGTGGAATCCCGTTGTATGGCGTCGCACTTGGCACCTCAATCGCGGATGGATAACTTGGACCGGATCGGAGAGAAGTGGGTGATGATGGCGGCATCGAAGGGGAGTATGTCGGCTGTCCGAAGGTCGCAATGGGTGGAGCGTTTGACGTTGCCGCACTGCGATCCAACTCACTCGTCGAAACGGGCGGGGACGTCGTGCTTCGCTCATCCGCGAGCGGTGAACTCGGCGGGCTCAGTGCATTTGGCGGGCTCAGTGAACTGGGTGGACTCAGTGAACCCGGCGGACTGGTAGGCAATTGGTTTGGCAACGGGGGCAGGATACTGCCTCCGTTGCTAGAAAACGAAGGTGGCAACGAGCTTAGATCACTCAACGCGGGTGGTTCGGTTAGCAGTTTCGGAGGTGCATCGTCGCGAAGTGTGTTATCGGGTGACGGGGAGTTGTTAGAATACGACGCGACAGTCGCGCGACGCTGGCGATTTAAATTCGTGGGTGGCAGCGGCATTGGCAAAGGCATATCACCTGCATCGGAATCGTTTGCTCGCACGATTGGAGCAGAGAATTCTTGGTTGTCCGCGTCATTACGCTCGGCCGAAATCGGTTGAGCTGGCTGGTTCGCATACGGAAGATTGTTTCCGTCCGTCGTAGAATCACCTACCCGAGCGTCGCGTTGCGCGATAGACATGGAAAGCAAAACGAGCGAACCCGTTAAGCCCACCGCGCCGGCTGCATAGACAAATCGCTTCATGGACCTGACATCCTTGTCCGGTTTTCATTGGGAATCATACTTGAAAAACTACAACTGGAGGTCTTATCAAATTTCGAGGACCGCACGGAAGCCCAATCAGGTGCAATTGATGCGAATGCGTTCGCGGGCTATAATTTCGGTTTGTGTCGATCAAACCGCTGATTTCAATACCAGCAAATGCCCGTTTTTCGTAAAATCTACTTCAACACCTTGTGACGGTTGTTTGCAACAACTGAAATCTAATGAGCGAATTGTGCGACTTTGGCCTCATCGGCTTGGCAGTGATGGGTGAGAATTTGGCTCTTAACGTCGAGAGTCGAGGCTATCGCGTGGCGGTCTTCAATCGCACGACCGATAAAGTAGACGAACTGATAAAAGGCCGAGCAGCCGGCAAGAACTTCGTCGGATGCCACTCGGTTGTGGAGATGGTCAAAAATCTAAAGCGCCCCCGCTTTGTCATGATGCTCGTCAAGGCTGGAGCTGCGGTGGACGACCTCATCGAACAACTTTTGCCCCATTTGGAACCAGGTGACATCGTTATCGATGGTGGTAACACACACTTTGCAGACACCGAACGGAGGACTCAGTATGTCGAGAGCAAGGGGCTCTTGTACGTAGGAGCGGGAGTTTCGGGTGGTGAGGAGGGCGCTCTCAAAGGCCCAAGCCTAATGCCGGGTGGCAGCAAAGCCGCTTGGGAAACCATCAAGCCTATCTTTCAATCCATTGCAGCAAAGGTTGGACCGAAGAACGACATTCCATGCTGCGAATGGGTAGGTCCTCGCGGAGCTGGCCACTACGTTAAAATGGTGCACAATGGTATCGAGTACGGCGATATGCAGTTGATCTGCGAAGCATACTTCTTGCTGAAGGAAGCGGCTGGCCTGACCAACGATGAGCTCTACAATGTGTTTTCGGAATGGAACACGAGCGAACTGCAGAGCTACCTGATCGAGATAACGCGAGACATTTTCAGCGTCAAGGACGACCAAGGCCGAGACGGCTATCTGGTGGACAAAATTCTCGACGTTGCTGGCGCCAAGGGTACGGGGAAATGGATGAGCCAACTGGCCCTCGATCTGGGTGTACCATCGACTTTGGTTACCACGGCCGTTTATGCAAGATCGCTTTCATCGATCAAAGAGGCACGCGTTCGGGCAAGCAAGGTTCTCGCGAGTCCATCGCTTTCCCAAAATGGGTTATTTGGCGGGGCCGTTCAAGAACTGGTCAGCAACAAAAAGGTGTTTATCGAAGCGGTGAAGCAAGCCTTGTACGCATCGAAGATTTGTTCCTATGCGCAGGGTTTTGTTCAGTTGCAGGAAGCGAGCAAAGAGCACAAGTGGGACTTGAATTACGGGGACTGTGCGTTGTTGTGGCGCGGCGGATGCATTATCCGCGCACAATTCTTGGATCGCATCAAGGAAGCATTTGATGCCCAGCCGGATCTCGAAAATTTGTTGCTTTACCCTTACTTTCAAAAAGCGATTGAAAAGGCCCAAGAATCTTGGCGTGCTGTGATCATGGCCGCAACGCATTTGGGGCTGCCAGCACCGGCGTTCACCACCGCATTGGCCTACTACGACAGTTACCGCTTGCCAAGGTTGCCAGCGAATTTATTGCAGGCTCAGCGAGATTACTTCGGCGCACATACCTACCAGAGAATCGATATGCCAGGCACTTTTCACAGCGAGTGGCTGGATCTGCGGAAAAAGCCACGTTAGCCAAGCGGCAGACTGGAGACTCCGCCGACCAAAGTCAAACGTTGTAGGCACATTCCATTTGCCGCCCACCTAGGATCTCAAAGTAGTAGGCACATTCCATGTGCCGTCCACCTAGAATCCTGGTGCCGTCCACCTAGAATCCTGCCCAAAGCTCGACTGCGAACGGCACGGCGGAGAGTGCCTGCACCCTTTGTCGGTTGTGTCGCTGGAATAGACAGGGCGACCATCTGGCACGCTCAAAGCGATAGCGATGGGCGTGGATTTGAGGTCCAACTATTCCGCCAATTGCCCGCAATTTCAGTCGTCGCAATTGATTGTGCAGTCGCAATGTCCTACATTCAATAGGATGGCGAAGCTGTCCGCTGGGTTGGCTAGCGCAATTTGCATAGTCGGCATAATGCGTATCATTAGTTGTTCGGCGGCTCCCACCTTTTCCAATGATAACGGAATCTCATCGCGGTGTCTCAAAAATCCTCTTCGGAAATCCTCGATTCGGCTATGCCTCCACCGTTGGTTCTATCGACGGCGGATGGCAATTCGTGGATGAGTTCGCAACCGCCAGCGTTTCCGCCTAAAATCGCCGGCGAAGCCCCTCAGTCGACTTTCGAGTTAGGCTTGAACCAATTCAATTTGCCTATCGCTCCAAGCAAGCCATTGCCACCTAGCGTTTCTCCAAGAGGGGAATTAGGCCAAACCGAGACAGATGAGGAGAGCTCCGAGGAAACCGCGTCGATTTATGAGCGACTGCTGCCGCTGACGTTGAAAGAAACGCCCTCGTGGCTGATCAGCTTAGTCGTGCATGTCGCAATCATTTTGCTGCTGGCGCTGATTCCGCTGAGCGACCAAATACGATCATCCATCTCGCTGCTTGCCGGCATCAGTGACGAGCAAGGACAGGACGAACTATCTGTGTTTGACACACAGTCTGATGCCGCCGAAGCGGATCCCAACGAGTCTTTGGCAATGAACCTTGAACCAACGCTCAACGAATTGGCAGTTGTCGATGTCACTCCATCGATCAATTCGCTTACGGACTTGGCCGTTCCGCTCACGATAACCAACGGATTGCGAGGCCGAACGGGTGCGATGAAGGATGCTTTGTTGAAGGCATACGGCGGAACTCAAGGGACCGAAGATGCCGTTGCGGCAGGACTGAAGTGGCTTGCGACCAATCAACGCAAAGACGGTTCATGGAGTTTAGTGGGCCCGTATTCCGACGGAGGGGTCAATGAGAACAAGCCGGCGGCGTCTGCTATGGCATTGTTGGCATTTATGGGTGCGGGCCACACGCACCAATCCGGCGAATACAAAGAAGTTGTTAGAAAGGGAATTACGTTTGTAGTCAAGTTGCAAAACAAGGAAGGATTCTTTGCGGACCAATCCGCAGGAAATCAGCGAACCTACGCACACGCTCAATGTTCGATTGCCGTCTGTGAGTTGTATGGAATGACCGGAGACAAAGAGCTTCGCGACGCAGCTCAAAAATCAATTCGGTATGCAGAAAAATCCCAAGGCAAGAATGGTGGTTGGCGCTATCAGCCGCGCGAGGCAGGGGATACCAGCGTCACCGGCTGGTACGTCATGGCTCTGATTAGCGCTAGAATGGCTGGACTCGATGTCGACAGTGAAGTTCTCGAGCGGGTCCATCTGTTTCTTGATTCTGTGCAACGCCGCGCTGGAAGCAATCGCCCCGATGCGGAAGGAGAGCGATACGCATATATGTCCTATTCCGCACCGACTCCCGCAATGACCGCTGAGGGAATGCTGTGTCGTTTGTACCTGGGCTGGGATACCAAAGAACCTCGTATCGAAGAGGGTGCTGAGTTTCTTGTTGGTAATCCGATCGCCATGGACAAGGATCGAATTTCCTATTACTACTGGTACTATGCAACGACCACCTTGCATCACATTGGCGGACAAGCCTGGACGGCATGGAATCAGTCGATGAAGGAAGTGCTCCCCAAAATGCAGATTACTAGCGGAAAGGAAAGGGGCAGCTGGCCAACGGAAGAGGATAATCACGCAAACGCAGGTGGCAGGTTGTATTCAACTTGTTTCGCTCTCTATTGTTTGGAATCCTACTACCGCCATCTGCCGCTAAGCGAAATGGCACCCAAATAAGACTAATGATAAGACAATGATATGAGCAAAACCACGTTAGCTAGCCTACAAGAATGGCTTCGTCATTCCGATGCGTCTGAAGGCACCTTGCCGGATTCGATTGGCATTCTAGAAACGCTTGGCTGGACAGCCGCGATCGTTGCATTGGACCAAATGTCCAAGGAAGCCCAGATACAAGTGATCCAAGCCGAGTGGAATGACATGCTCGGCTCGGTGATCAAAATCGCCGGTTCGACCAGCGATGTCGAGTCCGCTCTGGAAATTGGCCTCAGAACGGCGACGCTGTTTCATCCAACATCGGACCCGAACGCCGCCCCAAAGTCGATGATTCGAATCATCAATCGACCGGACGAACAATCCTTGCGAGCTATACTAAGCCCAGACGAATACAATGTTTTGATCGAACAATCCGTTGTCAAACGCCCTTTACCAACGAACACTACCGCAGGAAAAAACGAAATGGCCGAGAACAGCCAAGCACTGGGATTTATTGAAACACAAGGCTTCACGGCTGTCTTTGAAGCCATCGATACGGCTTGCAAAGCCGCTTCGGTGGAAGTTGTTGGCAAAGAGAAGCTGGGTGGTGGATATGTCACCGTAGTCATCCGCGGCGACGTGGCGGCGGTGAATGCAGCTATCGATGCTGCCAAGCCTCGTGTCGAAGGGCTCGGTAAATTAATCGCATGTCACGTGATCGCCAGGCCATCAACCGCCGCACTTTGCTTGTTGCCCAAATAACAAGTGGCACGTCAATATTAAAAATTAGGGTTGGCAATGGGTGCCGAACTCGCCAGAGTTCGGTTTTTCGTTGCGGCACTGAAGTCTGGCGACTCCAGCTACCCTAAATTTAACCTGGATACACCACTAGTGCTTTGTCCAGATTAAAAATGGGGGTTGAAGAATAGAGCAATTGTCCTCAATTGCTTGCAAAACGATTGAGGACAATCGTTCTACAATTTTTCGCCAACCCCAAAATCTAAGTTGGACAAAGCACTAGCCATCTTGCGATTCGAAATCTCCACGAATTTTGTTTAAGACGTTTTGCAATTCGAATGGTCGAAACTTGGTCGCT
>CAMBSL010000190.1 GCA_945870455.1 Pirellula staleyi DSM 6068
CTACCAATTCTTGGCCACCTCGCAACGGATCACCCGTGCGGAAATCGCCTCCCGTACTGAACTCGAATCGAATGCGAACATCTCGCTGTCCGGCGAGTGCCCCCATATTGATTCGGGCCTGTCTCCAACCTGCATTGTCGAATACTTCCGAAGAAATTCGCGTCCTACCAAACGCATCTTGATTTTGCGAAATCGAAATATCGAACTCATCCTGTGCGTTCATATCGGTGTAGCTACGGTTGTCGATGGAATTGTTGGTGCCGAGCAACACCCAATTTCCACTCTCGCCAGCGCCATACACACGGAACGTATCGAGCGCAGGTCGATTGTCACCCAACCCAGTACCGTCCGTATTAGCCGCGTTGTTTTGAGTCGGCAAGGTATAGTTGAAATACAATGTGGGTTGATCATCGGCGGAATAGCTGCGCAGATCGATCAGGTCGCTTTCCAAGGCACCCATGGCACCACCAGGCGCGGCAACATTGTCACTGGCTGCATCCGACACATACGTGTTGTAAATCCCGGACCAGTTTCCAGGCTGTCTGTTCTGACCAGTCGGATTGGCAAATCCAAATTTTGCCGTGCGATCGCCGTTGAAAGTATCCCTTGAATTGCTGAAGTCGGCGGGTCGACCGTGACCTGCTGTCGCATTTTCACGATCGCTTGCATGCCATAAATTTACGTCAAGCGATGAGAAGTCGATCCCGGCGATGTTGCCTAATTCGGTGCTTTGGACGAACCGTTCTCCCCGAGGAAAAATCGCCTGAAGCACGCCCGCCGTGTTGAACGCATAGATGCGTCCTGCTGTTGAAATACCGAACAGTAGGTTCGCATAACGACCGTTTTCGACATTTCGAGGACCAGTCGTCAAGCCAGTGAAATTGATTGGAGCATTGGTCGTTGGATCATTGATGACTACACGACCCCCTGTACGTGTTACGAGTTCACCCTCATCCGTCACGCCGTAAAAAGTCTGATTAAGCGTTGTCAGTCCATTTACCGTGCCGATCGCAGTAGAAAACCTGCCCAGCTCGATCTTTTGGGTTCCCGCATCGCTCACACGGCCATTACCAGTTCTGTCTGCAAGGCTGGTATCCCAATTAAGGGCGACTCCGCTGGTTGGGTCCAATCGATAAATGATGTTCCGAGTAAAAGCTGGCTCGCTAAAACCTGGAAGCTCGTTATATCCGCCATCCCCATTTCGTGTCGCGACACCCCAAAAAGTTACGGCGGTGCCGTTCGGGTTGTAATCCGAGAAAGTCAAACCAGTGAACACCATTCCGTCACCAATTTCCGTTCCAGCGGCGTCGCGGGATCTGCGGACCGTAAGGGCTGGAGGGTTTCCAGCACCGGCATCGTTATAACCGCCGAATGTCTGCAGACCAGAGCCTACGCTGCCAGCGATCGGAGCCGTAGCATCGCCAATGTCGATACCGAAGAAGGTACCTTGATTCGCGTCGTCGACACGGCCTCCATTGGCAGGAGTCACTCCAAACGCGGCACCTGCTGGAGAGACGGCGATGTCGTTCACACCAACAGAGGTGGCCAAGTTGATTCCGGTCGTTCCGTTGTTGCTTGCTTCTGCTTCCTTTGCGCCGGTCAACGCATTGGCATACTGCATTCGGGATTGTCCAGCAGCGCTAGTAGCAACAAACAAAGTGACATCCGACAGATTGAATGGCACCGCGTTTGGAAGCGCTGTTGGATCCGTGTTCGGTACGGCCGGCGACATCGGAGCCCCTAGCCCACCGAACGCTGTCATGACAGGTCCTGCCGTTGTCGTTGGCCGACCTGGATTACCCGTGTCAAATCGATCTTCCGAAATTCGCCGTACGGACTCAAGTGGTTCCAATCGAACACTGGTGGTCGTGTTTCCTCCCACCAACGCATAAGCATCCAACGAACTATCCGAAATGGCTCGATTAGAAACCGCTACGACATAGTTGCCCGGCCGCAGTTCGAACGGTCCAACATAGGCATCGCGTCTGCCTGCTGAACCTCGTGTGAGATCGGTAAGGTTGCTTCCCAAAAGAGGAGCGGCCTGGTCGTCCTGAATATTCGAATCATCGCCCGTTGCAACGAGAGTAAGATTGTTCCCGACCTTTTGATAGATCCAGAGCTGGGTATTGGCGCGTCCCAAACCATCGGCGTAATCCAAGTCGAAAATGACCGATTGATGCCACCGAGTCACGTCGCTCACTTCGTTCGGTTGTTCGACAGAATCTCGAGAGACTTGGAAATCAAAGTAGTCGATGTTGTCTCCGGTTACCAACGAAGTTGGGTTGTTCGGATCTGGGGCAAGTCGACCCGCAACCGAGATCCCTGCTCGATCCGTGTTGAAGATGTTTCCGAGAAGTATTGGGTTCGCGGAATTATAAACGTTGGAGCGTTCGGTCGGGTCTGGCTCCCCAGCTTCGCCTACCAGTTGTGAATGCAGAGGCTGACCCTTGGCATCAATTCCATTGGCTGCGAATCGAATGTCCGCAAAACGCACCGTCGAGCCAGCGACTTCGTCCGTTTGCTGAAGTCGCAATTGCAATTTGTACTCACCAACGGTGATACCTTGGCGCACTGCGGCCACATCTAGCAAGCGAGCGAGCGATGCCGCAGCGCCACTGTTGGTAATCGCAGGAGTAACGTTGCTGCTGCGAACGCGCAAGAAGTAATTGTTAACACTGCCCGCTACGCCGGGAAGCACTGCTCGAAAGCCTGCATCGAGAGGATTAACACCCAGGAAATCAACCGGCGTCTGGTTAGCACTATTTCGTCGCGTAAATGCACTCTGATCCATCGGCCAAGCGCGAATGGTCGATACCAAATTGGTGTCAGAATAAACCGAGCCCGCAGTCGATTCATCGATCGAGTTATTGCTCAAGGCAATGATCTGGCCGTTCCCATCCACCAACTCAATCACGGAATCTAACGATCCAGAAGTTTGGTCGACATCGAACCAAACCATCGCCCCAGCCGTTCCAGTAAAACGGTAAATATCAATGTCGCTAGGGGACGCGATCGAACCGGTTATGGTCATTCCCAATCGCAAATTTTCATCGCCGCCGCTCAGCGACGTGGCCAATGAGCCGAGGTCTTGTGCATTAGACGGAAAATCATTGAATCCCTGGGAAGCAATCTGGTCAGGCTCCCTCTCGTACGACACGTCCACATTGCGATCATTGCTAAATGGTTCGAACAAAAGCGATCGCCAATTTCCTGGTGCGGCGAACGTAGCGTTGCCATTGCCATTCGTATCGAGCAGAGACTTCCCGGAGAAATCAAAGCCTGCACCGATCGAATCGTCATTGAGACTGGTTAACACGACAGGGAAGCCGGGCGAACCCAAAACTTGCAAAGAGCCGCCGATGCGATCCTTGATGTCCAAAGGACGACCCGTGGCGGTAAAGCCGGCTGTGTTACCTAACAACTTGATAACCAGACTTTCGTCCGACTTACTCGTCAATCGAAGACCGCCGTAAGTGTGGAAGTCAGGGACAACGATCTCACTTTGCAAAATGTGAACGATATCCGTGTCGTCCCATACGCCTTCGGTCGTCAGAGTCGCACCGCGAACTCGCATACCGTTTAACGCGTTACCACCAAGTTGATTGTTGTTGATCAGTGGACCAAAGTTGCCAATACCAACGTTTTCCCGTTGATTGGTACCCGTTTGACGTCCGAAGTCTCGCACGCTTTCCGAATTAAGCGAATTGCCATCGATACTGATGGCAGCCGTGTCGTTAACGAAGTTGGCAGTGCTTGTATCTCGTACGGAATTGTTCCTAATGACATTATTCAAAAGAACGGGCTGGCTACCGACGATAAAGATGGCTGCGGCGTCGTTCACACCACGCGAATCCCGATTGGTCGTTCCACGGTTCGTTGTTCCCGATGAGTTGTTCTCCAGGACTGAATTCGAAACACGAGCGGTGGACTGATGGATTTCGATCGCATTGAAGGATGCGAAACCGCCAGGTACTCGCGAGTTGCCACCGCCAAACGTTATCAACGCGTTGTCGATACTGAGTTCGCCTAAGTGACGCGACACAATACCGGCCCAGTTGCCGGCGCTGGGGGTCGAAGTGTTGACATCATTGTTGGTATCGAAATTTCCACCCGCTCCGTAGCGATCATCGAGTCTCGATGTGAAGACGATCGGCTTCGATTCCGTTCCCTCAGCCAACATGGTTGCACTGATGCCAACTTCGATCCGTCCGCCTAAGCTCTTGATCACCACACCCGGATCGACGACTAAACTCGCATCGCGACGCGCTCGCTGCACGCTCGTTAGACCTTGCGTTTGCAATTGGCCACTGAGTGTGACTCCGTTATCGACGAAGGTTGTATCATCTCGATTCAGGACTGCTGCTAACCGGAACGGTCCTAAATTGTTTTCTTGACGCCAGATCTTACGCGACACATAGTCAAGCGTTGCGGTCGCTAGATTCGTCAATCGGACCGACTGCCCCGCCGCAGTCACCGTCGATCTTTGCGTGCTTGGCAAACTCTCTTGCCCAAATCGATCCATATACGTGACCAGATAGTTCGCAGCAACCGAAGCAGCGAAACCCGATCCAGCCGTCGGAGCTACATTGCTCATCGAGATGAGGGACGAGTCCGGCGCCGCCAGTTCTCGACCGGAACCTCCCGGTGTCCCCTCTACGATCAAGTTTTCCCCGAGAACGATCGTGATTTCCGAATCATTCATGCGACCAGGTACGCTCAGTGGCTTCAGATTTTGGCCTGCCAGCGTATCGATTCGAACGAACAGTCCATTGATCGAATTGTTCAGTAACGAATTGGAACGGATGTCCGGTCCGACTCGGGAGTAGTCAGGGATAAAGGAACCAACGTTTTGATAGCGAGATTCCGTGAAAAGAGTTTCTTCGAAACTGTTCGGATCGGCTGAGATGGCCGCATCCGCGCTACGCGAAATGACATTGTTTAATATAAACGGCCTGACTTCCGTCAAATCGATTGGGCTAACAACTTTGGAAAGTGCGCCCACACCGACTTGTCCACCACCCCAGCGCATGTCCGCATTGGAGATGGTATTTAGAAAAATACCATCTCGCTCACGATCGACACGACCTTGCGATCGGTCGAAATCGTTTCGGATTTCGATGCCGCCCCAATTGCCGGCTGCGGGATTGGTCAACAATGGGTTGGTGTCACGTCCCAACGATTCATCGTCATAACTGGTGAAGTAGACTGGGCGATTTGGCAATCCAAGGACTTGAATCGCGGCGTTGCTGCGATTGGTCGTACTGTCATTGCTACCTACAAGAATTTTGCTTCCGCCAAATTTCAGTATCGCACCTGCGTCGATCATCAATGTAACGCCGCGAGGCACATCAAGGGTTGCTCCGTCGGAAAGCGATCCGCCGGATGCACCCCCCGTTCCAATTTCGTAGGCTGCATCATCGAGCAGGCTAGTCGTCCTCGTGTCGCCAACCAATCGGATGATGTCACCTGGACGCGAGGCTGCGGCCGCAGCATCGATTCGATTGAACGGATTTGCCAATGAGCCGTCTCGCGTCGTACCTGTAAAGGCCTTGTCGACGAATAGAGTCCGAACCGGTGAGTTGCCTGCTACGGTATAGGGTGTCGCGGCTCGGAACCAAAAATCAAAATTGCCGCCTGCAATACCGTCTCCGTCCCCGTCCAGCCCGCTTCCTTTGGCATTGGATCCACGAACCTCTTCCGAAATCTGATTGGCAACGTTGCTCCTAAAATCAATTCGCAGTTGATAGAGCCCTTGGCTGACTGCTCCGCTTCCCGAGTTGAGAGTCAATGGATTGTTATCTTCGTTACCGCTGGCGGTAACCGACAAGTAGTATTCACCTGGAACGAGGTCTGCTCGCACCAAAGAATCGTCGCTGAAGTAGTTGTCGTTTGCCGCAACCGTCTCAAGCGTTCCGTCGGCATTCTTTCGATACAACGTCAAGTGCGTATCCAAGTTGCTCGAATTGTTCAGCCGTTCGGCAATCGTTTCCGCTCGCAATTGGCCTTGAGCACCGGGTGCAACCACAAACTTGTAGAGGTCGACATCGCGATTATCGGGACGGAAAAGATGCTGTCCGTGAACGACATCATGGTTTCCTGGGTAGATCTGCTCCAGCCCATTGGCTCGTCGGGCAGCAAGATCATTCCTCATGATCGTACCGATGGGTAATTCGAACGCATTATCCAGTCCGAGCGATTGACCGATCTCATGCATGGCGGTCTTAAAGAAACTCTCCGTACCTGGGATATTGGATCCGTTGCCGAACCCATTGTCCCACGCTTCTGAACCGTCCAAAATCACTAAACTCAGAGCGGGAATGGCTCCAATGGGAGCGGTGTTAATGGAGCTGATGATGTCGCCGGGACCGCTGATGCGTCCGTTGGGCGTCATATCTCCAACGACAATTCGTTTGGTTGCGGGGTTGACGCCAGCTGCCGCCAGCGACCCAAGTTGCTCGACGAAATCGATGCCAAGCTGAGCCGAATACAACTCCAAAACTTCTCGCACGCGTTGCTTTTGGTCAGGCGTGATCGAAGTAAAAAGCGGCCTTCCCGCCGAGTCAATTCCGTAGGACTCGGTTTCCATAAAACTATAAAAAATCGTCGTTATGCCGTTGACTGTGTCGGCACCGCCCGCCAAGTGACTAATGTCTTGGATCTCACGATGCCCCGGCTCGAAATCGGAGCCCGGGAAATCGGCCAGCAATGGGTTGCTGACGGTACGAATCTCCTGATTGATAAGGCTCGAGAATGTTCCCGAAATGTTCCCAAGGTCAGCTAGCCCAGTGACGCCAGTCAAGAATCCAGCGGGATCTCCAGCAGCATCTAGCGTCGGCGAGATCGAGGTGACGCTGAGCGGATTGGCTGCAGATGCAACCGGCTCGTTCGAACCAACTCTCAACCGAAATGTTCCTGCTCCACCAGCGATCTGATCGATATCGGTCGCAAAGCTAAGCGTTGCCCTTTTCGCGACTGGGTCGAATGTAATCGACTGAGGATTCGTCACGACATCATCATTTGGACTAACGGTGTCTCGAGTCAGTATCAGCGAGTAAAACGCAGGATCGACCACGGTTGGGTTGGGCGCAGCGCCAGTCGTGATGGATGCGTTAGGGAACTGGCTATCGTAGAACAGCTCGTTGTCGTTGAAGTAGATCTCGATATCCTTGGTTCGCTGCGTCAAGGCACCGTTGCTCGCGCGGTCGATGGGTTGTGGGACAACCGCGATGATTTTGGTACCGAGCTCCAAATTGAAGTCATACGTATCGCGATCCGTCTTGTCGCGTCGCGGTTGCAAAGTGAGCCCCTGCAAATCCTTGATGGCACCGGGCGATGTCAAACCCAATACTTCAATCCGATACAAATCGTCAGGAAGAGGTTGCGAAAAACGTGCTACAACGATGAGGTTGCTTTCCCCAAAATTTTGAAACGCAGGCTGAACCGTTACGTCCGCCAATGGTGAAGCTGTTCCAAAACTAGCATCCCCACCAGCACGCGTAATCCGGATACCACTCCCAATCGTCGTTGCATCTAACGCTTCACTGAACCGAAATACCAATTCGCGAGGCGATTCAAGCAGACTGTTTGCCCGTGTCGTCGAAAGAATCTCTCCCGAATTTGGGGCGACAGAAAGGAGTCGCGGTGAATCCACAGCCATCAGGTCTCGTCGTTCGAGATTCTCGCAGATCAGCGTGCGAAATTCCTTCCGCCGTAACTTCACCGAGGACCGAGTGCGGTTGGCAGATTTGGATGCGTCAATTCCCATGTTGGATAAACCTTGGAGACTTTGCAGATTTGAAAATGAAAATGGGGTTGATTTAGAAATAATTGGAGCGGGCACCTCTGTCGAGATGCCGCTCCGTATTAGTTTGGATCTATCGGCCAAAGACTTCCGCAAAGAACGAGTCTAACGATTCGTGGTCTTCTTTGGAGCTCTGGGCAGTTGAAAGTACAGCCAGTTGTTCGGCCTCGTCTTCGGCGTCATTTCCAAAGCTTGAGAGGTATTCTGATAGGCTCACGCCTCCTGCGGCGACCGCATCCTGTCGAGCCGGTTTTAACGCGTTTTCCATCGAATTACGGGCCGGAACGTCCACCATAGTTGTACCAATATTGGGCTTATTTCGCATGACATCCGTGCTCCAAGTCATCGGAGCACCTAGGTTCCCGCTAACGTACGAAACAGTCGATCCGTCGCCCTCTCCCTCGCCTCCAGCACTGCCACCATTAGAACGACGATTAATAAAGTTGATAACTTCAAGCACATCCAACGGACTGATGAAATAGTCGCCGTTCACGTCCCGATAGGGTGGTGGATCAGGCAGACCAACGATGGAAACAGATGGTTCACCCCTGAAATTCAGGAAATTGATGATCAGCAACACATCGATCGGCGAAATAAAACCGTCCGCATCCACATCCAATTTTTGAATTGGATTTTGATGCTTCGATGCCGGTGGCGTGGTAATGGTAATCTTGACGGTCGCCTCAGCGCTCACTGCACCCAGCGAATCCACCGCTTGGTATTTGAACGTATCGACCGCACCCACAAGTGTGTTCGCATTTGGAATGTAACTGAAAGTCCCATCCAAATTGAGAGTCAATTGGCCCAAAGTCGGTGCCTGTGTCACACGGGCTGTGAACGTGTTCCCCTCAATGTCCCGATCGTTCGCCAAAACGCCGTCGTCAAAGGTAGACGGTGTCGCAGTACCGCGAGCATCGGTGGTTCGCAACTCGACTCCCTGCGGAGTGAGATAGAACAAGTCGTCTACCACGCGTGGCGCATCGTTTACAGGCGAAACCGAAATGTCGAAGCTATCTTCGATCGCATTGCCTGCCCCGTCGACCGCACGTACTGTAATCGTCGCGACTCCAGAGGCATCCGGAACCAAAACGAGCCTCAACGCTCCGTTGACAATCGACGCAGTCACCACATCCGTATTCGAATTGGTCACGGTGAAGGTCAACACATCCCCATTGAGGATCACGTCCGGGTCGTAGAAGTAAGTCGGTGACAAAACCGTGTCGGGAATTATTGAATCTTCCTGAACACTCAGATTTGGCAACGGTGCAACTAATCGCGGACTGTCGCCAACCGGTGCAACGATCAACGTCATCGTATTGGTAACTTTGTTCCCGGCTCGGTCGGTTGCTTCGAAAACAATAATGGCTGTACCGTTTTGGTCAGGCTTGGGCCGGACGAAAATGTCGTTGGCACCGAAAGTCGGTTCAACCAGCGATTTATTGCTATTGCTTACAACTTTGTAAGTAAGCCTGTCATCATTCGGAATCACATCCGGATCAAAGAAATAATTCGCAAGCGGGAAGGCGCGTTCGGGGTCATCCTCCACCATGTTGACAGTAACAAACTGTGCAACAACACGTGGAGCGTCATCGACCGCTGTAACCGTAACCGTCACTGTGCCCTGCGATGTTAGCGGATCGGATATACCCTGGCTCGTTCCATTGTCGGTAACAAGATAAAAGAACCGATCGACTCCATTGAAATCGGGAGCGGGACGATAGGTTATATTACCGTTCGCAAACGATACCGTTCCGCCAAACTCGCTGGTAGCGACCACACCCGAGAGTGTGAGTGTTTGTGCGTTGGGTCCAGTGATTTCCGATGGTGGCCCGGCAACATCCCCCGCAAGAAAGAACGAGACCGGCTTCGTATCCGTTCCATCCTCAATCATCGTGAATGACTTCGGAGTCGTAATCGGTGCGTCATTCTTGTCTCGCACGGTGACGGTGACGGTACGTGTCACGCTCAACGGATCCGCTAGATCACCTGTCACTCCATTGTCGGTCAATGTGAATGCGAACGTATCGACCCCACTAAAATCGGCCCGAGGCGTATAGATCACACCTCCGTTCAAAAGGCTCACACTGCCACCCTGGCCGGTGACATTGTTCGGCAATGAAACTCGTAGCGTCTGTCCAAACTCGTTGGCTGGCCCTGCCAACGCTTGGCTCAACGTGACGATGTTCGGTTGGGTCAGTATCAACGGCACATCTTCATCCGTGTCGCGGGAGAAGTTCGATGCCGTTGGCACATCGTTCACTGGTCGAATGGTGATGGTGACGGTTGTCGGAACCAGCGATTCCAAAATTTCATTCTCGTTCACATCAAGATTGACGTAATTCAGATAAACAAACGTGTCCGTGCCAAAGTAGTCCGCCGTTGGCTGGTAGCTAAATGTCCCATCTGCATTGAATACAAAGGAATTGCCGGACACATGTTGTGGAGGAGTCAAGAGTCTCGCAAATAGCGTCCGTCCATCAGGACTGGTATCGTTAGCCAGCACGCCGTCGTCGACCACAAATCCAGGAGTCAATTGGCCCGTCGGATCCGACGTAACAAGTCCGCCAACCTGATCCTCATTCATGGCATAGGCATCCGACACGCCGATTGGTGGAACACCGGGCACTATCCGAACTAAGTAATCCTCAACTTCACCATCCAAAGCTAAACCGGTAGGCAAGAGATCGCCTGCGGAGGAAGCCCTGAACCGAGCGAACGAATTGGTGCTAACTGACGGAACTGGCGAGGTGGTTGGAATCCGGATGCTGAACGTCTGTGTTAGCGACGACGAGTCGAAGATAACTCCATTCAAGACATTTTCGCCTGGATCGGTCCAGTCCCCGTCTGCATTGAAGTCGATCCATCCATCTACAATACCGGGTGCCGACAAGGTCACCGTTACAAGTGTGTCGACATTGCGATTGAAAAGAGGTTTGTCCAGTCCTTGGAACTTGAATGTAACCCCATCGTCTCCACTGTCGCCATCAGCCTTAGGAGTCGGATTACCATCTTGCTCCGCACTGATATCGGCACCTAGCCGCAAAGCCGTTGCATTGGAAACATGGCGTGCTCCATCAAATGCTTGCGAGGTTGGATAACGCCCCGGAGTTGTCGAAACAGGATCTGGTGCGTCGCCGAAGTCCAATTGCGCACCCGGCATCAAGATCGAAAACTGCGTTTCATTATTGATTCGATTGGGTTGTAAATCATTCCCTGCCAAATCCTCAATGGCTCGTTGGAAGAAATTCGGGACCGGCGAATCGATGGAGATCGCATTCTCAACAAACAGCGTGCTACCGCCGCGTTTCTTAGCAAACAGGGATGTGTTGGGTGCCGAGTTGATCGCCTTGATAATCGCATCTCGCATCAGTTCGGC
>CAMBSL010000191.1 GCA_945870455.1 Pirellula staleyi DSM 6068
AATGCGCCGATGTAAATCGGTTGGGAGCCTCGTGAGACACTCCTGCAAGAGTACTTCAAGGTCGATTACTAACGCCAAGTCTGATTCCATGTGCGGGTCGACGATTGATTCTCGGCATTGGGCGATCGACTGTTTGATCGTCTTGCCGCCCCGCCTCTGGCTCGTTTCGGATTTGAGTTCATCCAGCATATTGCGTTTCGCGATCCTGATCGTCATCGCAAAAAATTCACCCTCCGTCCGAGGATGCTGTTTCTTCTTTTTTAGCTCAGTTATCGAATCAACGATGGACTGGTCGGCTAAACCTCCTGGCTCTATAACCGCTGAATGCTTAAATGGAATTCGAGGGGCTAGGATTCTCGTTATCCTCGTCACATAGAAACGAGCCAAATTGTTAGCAGCGATTTGCGACAACTCAGAATCGGGATCTGAGTAAATGCACTCGATATACTCCGTTACTGGGTCCGCGTCATTTGCGTCAGAATTGTACATGGCTACTCTGCTCTTTCGTTTCTCTCGGACAGTTTTGTCTTGGTTCACCCGCAAATGGAATCTTCCGCGCTTGGCTAACGCAGTGTAAACGCATCCTGCTTAGGGATTTCGCCGTATCGTGCGGCGAAGGTTTATCGCATAAGCCAAAATCGGAATGGAAGGGAGCGGTCCTTCGAAAAGGGCCGCTCCTCATTCCGACTTTGGGCTCCACGACGCTCGGGTTGCACCTCTGCAGAGCCCTATCCTTCGTGTAGCTCTCTTCGTTGTAGCTGCTTCGCTCAAGCTATGTAACTTGTTTTGCCGCAGCTCGCTTCTCTTGACGTTGTTTGCGTGCTGCTTCTAGCTTGCGATCGCGTTCTTCCCCGATCACTTCGCTTAGCCCTGCGAGGCAATCCGCAGGGGTAACGTAGCCGATGGCGCTGTACACTACGTGAATTGGTCATGGAAATCTCTCCGGTAAAAAGGTTATGTTAACCTATTCAGCGGAAATCCCACTTCCTACTGGAGCAAGACACATCCGTGGCTATCAAATTACACTGCGCCGCAGTCCTCCCTGATGGATCCCTCGACGCTACTTGAGTGTCAGGCAAAATTTGCAGAAACGGTATGCCTGATACCTTTAATACTTCTTTAGTAGTCTTCCGAGATCTGGGCAGATTGCCAGAGTTCGGAGAATTTCTCGCGAACGAAAGGGTTGAGCTCGACCGTGTAATCTTGTGGTAAGGCGTTGATGCGGATTAACTGGATCGCGTCGGCAAGATCCTGAAGGCGGTGGGCGGCAGTCATGCCGCTGGCGATCTTTAGTTCGAGCAACGTCTTTAGATTGAGGTACGGCAAGCTTTCGTCGTGAACTTCCCGGACAGATTCCGGAGTCGGAAACGAAACAGGTTTGGCTTTACCATCGCCGGGATAGTCACCCACGATCAACACATCGACTTTGACGCCGTTCGAGGTATCCTTGAAACCCTTCGACCCTTCGAAAAGATCAAGCCAACCACGTCCAATCCAGCAATCCTTAAATCGCGAAAGATCTTCCCGCCGCATTAACACATCTACATCCGCCGTCGTTCGACGATGACCATGCGCATTGGCCGCCATCGCGCCAGCAATCGCAAATGGAATTTCAAGTTCATCGAGCGCCTTAGCTAGTCGGCGCATAGTGTCGTGGACCGGTGACCGTTCCATCATAAAGGCATCCACTCGTCTAGCGATTTCAAGCATGGTGTCCATAACCCGCAATTTTAGCTACTACAAACGGCAATAACAATGGCCGTACGTGTTTACCGATTCTCAGCTAGTGAAACCTTTTCAGATTCCAAGGGGCACAGATCATTGTGGTTTCGTCCTCGAATGCTCTCGTTTGTCTAAGAATTGGGAGATTAGTTTGAACGCACAAATGGACCGTTTGACTTGAGCGATGTGATCCGCCTTTGCACCGAAGTGAACTCGCTCTCTTCGAGACTGGATGCAGGTCGAGGTCGATTGGAATAACGGACGATCGCTGATGCTGTCGCTGCCTGAGGAATCCATCGAAATTGTCCAGAATTCTTGATTGGACGTCCCACGAGCAAAGGTTTATCTCTGCGATATAACGATCTTCCTTGCAAATGGTCGACCATTGTGGTACCGTTGGAAGACCATCACCATGGAGAGAACTCATGATTAAAAACCTCGTAAAACACGGTAATAGCTGGGCGATCATAATTGATCGGCCGATTCTGGACTTGCTGAAGATCAACCCTGAATCTGAAATCGAATTGACCACGGATGGGCAGTCGATCCGGATCGCACCCGCTACTCCATTAAGCACAAAATCAAAAGTCCGGGCTGCCAGTGCAAAAGTGAATGCAAAACATTTGAAGGCATTTCGGAAACTAGCTGAGTAAACAGCATGTGCCATCACCTCATGTTCTCTTCGCGTGGCTTCATCGGAATCGGCGACTCACCCACTCGTGAGCCACGACTGAGGCAACTAAGGATGCGCTAGGCTCCGTGTGAGTGCTGTTGATAGCGATTGGTTTTTGTAGTACGGGAATATCGTTTGCGGGCATGGCGGCTGTTGCATTTGACTGAAAACACGTCGAACATTTGCATTTCAGGTAAGAACACAGAAGGATTTTTGCGTAAACTAGGTAACCACAGGATTACTAAATTTGCAAAAGCTAGCTACACGAAATAGCTTGCTAAAGTCTCGATTTCAAGAACCTTGCTTTGACTCTCGTATCTGATTCCAACCCAATTGAGAACACGCTTAACCAAACGGTTGGCGAGCAAATCCGTGCCGAGGAACTCAGCCTGCGCGCAACGGTTCCGCCTGCCCAAGTTCCAGGATACCGACTTGATCGCTTATTGGGTCAAGGTGCTTTCGGCCAAGTCTGGGTAGGAAACAATCTGAACACGGGCCGCACCGTTGCAATCAAATTTTACTTGCATCGCTCAGGCGTGAACTGGTCTTTGTTAACGAGAGAGGTCAAGAATCTAGTCAGCATGGCTGGCAATCGCTTTATTGTGCAAGTGCTTGAAGTGGGTTGGGACGCTGAGCCGCCCTATTATATAATGGAGTACTTGGAAAACGGATCGCTCGATGATTTGATTCGAGCTCGCGGAGCGTTGCCGACTGCGAGGGCCGTCGAACTGTTTTCCGATATTGCGACCGGCCTAAATCACTCGCACGGAAAAGGGGTTCTGCATTGCGATCTCAAGCCCGCCAACGTCTTGCTCGATCAAGATTTATTGCCGCGACTGGCTGACTTTGGTCAAAGTCGATTATCAACCGAACAGACGCCCTCGCTTGGAACTCTTTTTTACATGGCTCCCGAGCAAGCCGACCTGAATGCGGTCCCGGACGCTCGGTGGGACGTTTATGCGCTTGGGGCAATCATGTACTGCATGGTTGTGGGTAGTCCGCCGTACAAAACTCCGGACACGGTTACGACGCTCGATACCGCTGCGAGCTTGCCCGAGCGGCTCAAAAGATATCGGGATACGATTTACAAGAGTCACTTCCCCCGGGCGCATCACCGTGTTCGAGGAATGGATCGATGGTTGGTAGGAATCGTTGATCGCTGTATCGCAAAGAAACCGGAAGACCGGTTCGCAAACGTGCAGCAGGTCTTGGCCGCGATTGAGCGACGAAACTTAGCCAGGCTTCGTCGTCCACTGATGCTGTTGGGAATTGTGGGGCCATTGCTTTTGATGGGCGTCATGGGATTGTTTGGTGGGCGTGGAATCTCGCTTGCACAACAGGAGTTGTCAAACCAGTTGCGAGAAAAGGTTTTGAAAAGCAACCTGTTTGCTGCGAAGCTGGCCGCCGGAACTCTGGAATCGGAGATGGCTTCGCTTTTCCGATTGATCGAAGAAGAAGCTCGAAAGGATGCGTTCGCAGCTAGTTTTCTTGCCTGTGTTGACGAGGCAAGCGACTGCGTTGACAAAGATGATGAAGAGCTCTTGCATTCGCTTGCAGCCGACCGAATGCCACCGGCGAGTCATGAAAAACTCATGTCTTTAGCGAGCCGCAGCGTGTTAGAGAAATACTTGACTCAGAGACTCGCCGAGATCCTATCGCAGACCGGAGGGGCAAAGGGACCGACGCGTTTCGACAGTATGTTCGTGACCGATCGATTCGGAACCATGTTGGCCGGTACCTTTTCAACCGAGCCGCCCACCGAACCGCCCATCGGTGTCAATTTCGCATACCGAAGTTATTTTTCGGGACAAACTCAGGACTTGGATGAAAGAACGCCTCGCCGCAACATCCCGCGAACCACGTTTTCACATGTCAGCGTTCCCTTTCTCTCGACCACGACCAATCGCTGGAAGATCGCTTTGTCGACTCCCTTTACCATCGAACGAAACGAAGTTGCAACTGCAACCAAAGGAGCGCTTCCTACGAAAGAAGCGCCTGCAACGAAAGAAGCGCCTGCAACGAAAGATGAGCCCACAACGAAAGATGAGCCTGCGGACGAACGAGCCAAAGAAGTCGAAGGGCTCATGGTATTGACCATTAATTTGGGAGATTTTGAGCTTCTGTCCGAGGACAGCAAACGGGATAGCGATGTGAATGGAGAAGGAAAAAGCGACCATCCCGAAGACCGATTTGCGGTGTTAGTCGATGGTCACGAAGGGACCAGTCAAGGGCTCAGCCCACGCGAAGGAACGTTGCTTCAGCATCCGGTTTTTAGCAGTATGTTTGCATCCAACGAGGCCATTCAAGTTCCGCGAATTGAAGAGGACATGCTAGAAAAGCTAAAGGAGGAAGGGACGTTTCAGTACGTGGATCCGGTGTCGATGTCCAAGGACCCTCGCGGCGATGCTTTTGCGGGAAAATGGATCGCGGCGATGGCGCGTGTTGACGTATCGAGGAGAATCTCCGATTCGGAGGAACGTAAACAATCGACGAACCTGTGGGTGTTGGTTCAAGAACGAGCCGACTCCATCACGGGACCCGTTGAAGCGATGAGTTCACAACTGTTCCGCTTGGGCATGATGGCGATTTTGACCCTGATCGCCGTGATCAGCATCCTCTGGATCGTCGTGCTTTGGGTGCTCCGATTGCCCGACAGTTTCGTAGCCGCAGTCCGTTCACGCGTTGGAGGTGGAACCGAAATAACCGGCACGGCAAACGAAGCTACACTGGACGCGGAACGTTAGTTGCGAATCTTCACCGGTCAGCTTGCGATTTTTCCGCTATCAAATGATTTCTATTTAGCTTCATTTTGCGTTGCAAAGCATGAGCGATTCAAGCCAGTCTCTCCAGCGTTTTGTGGATACGACATCCATCAATGGCTCCGTCAGCAAAGGGATTGGAATCTGCTTGTTGCCTGCCAACCATGTCAAAGCTCCACTCCACAGCCCACTCTCATCCACTTCAATTCTCAATTGCAGTGGGTCCGAACTACTTCTACCCTGAAAACAAGTCTTCAAGTCAATCATCCCTAATCGATTCCATGTTGTTCCTCCGAGCCGCGACCCTTCGACAAACTGCAACGTAGGTTGCTCGCTCCCTTTGCTGGAGAAACGCAACGTGCGGCTGCATTGTGCGGGAGTTGGAGTATCTCTGCCGATCAGCACTTTGGGAGAGCCGATGAGATTTTCGTTTTCCTGAATGACCACTCCGATATCGTAACTGGTTGCGGCATGGGCCGTCGTCGCCAGAGGGTCGAGCGGTGGCAACAGGTAGTGAGCTTGAAGGGCAGCTCCACGTGCCAAGTCGCTGGATTTGAGCATCACAAGCGGCGCGTGGGCCCCGACCAATCCAGAAAGTTGACGTTGGATCGTGGGCATCCAGCGGACGTCACCGATCAACAGAATAGCATCGATTGCGGTGGGTTCTATCTTGGCTCGCTCTATCGCTTCGCGAGCAAACGATTGGCAATCTCCTTCGAGATCGTCGACCCAATCGCTCAGTCGTTCCCTTTCCACTTGCCGCTCGAATTTTCCGCCTGTCACCTCGAATACAAATGGAACCATAGCTGAAGTTCGCAATCGATCGAATACACGTTCCATGGTGCGTTGCAATCGAGAGGCGGTATTGCGATCCTCGCGAACGATACTACCGAGTTTTGCTTCGACTTCCGTGGCCAAACGTTTGGCAGCGCGGTCATGCCAGCGCGTAATACCGCGTTTCCAGTCTCCAACCGACGCTAACATATGAATCGAAAGGCCCTCCACGGCCACCAGCGAGACTTCGCATGCGGTGCCGTTTAGCATCGCGACCAAAAAAGTCTTTTTGTGGTCCTTAGCTGAACCTGCGGACTGCGAAAGTCGTGAATCGATTTCCGAATGAGCTAAGACGGCAGCCAGCGGTTTATCCAGTAGTTGCAACATCTCGATACCGGCGATCGAAGCAGCCGTCTTGGTGCTCAAACGGTGCATTTGATCATAGCAAGCCGGCACGGTTACGACGGCGTGCGATACGTTGGGTAGTTTATGACGAGCCGACTCCGCCAACTGCCGGATCACGCAGGCGACAAGAACTTCTGGAGGAACCTGCTTTCCCCCAAAAGGTCGTTCAAGCAATGGAAGCCCGTACCATCGCTGCATTCCATAAAAAATCTGATTCGGCTTTGTGGCTCGTTGTGACGCTGCTTTTGAACCGACTGCAATAACCTCTCCCTCGCTAAAGAGCATGTTACGAAGTTCACTTGAATCTCCGTCCACATGTACCTCTTCGATCTTGTGCTCTTTGTCGACATAGCTGACTAGCGAATGGATCATACCCAACTCGATGCCGATCGCAGCGTACGATCGCTGAGAAGTCGATTTTCCAACTCCACGGCTAGTAGGAAGTTCGAACCCCAATTTTGGCAAACGGTCATCCACTCCACGTACACGAGGCAAGGCTGCGGGACGTGCAATCAGGTTCAGCTTGATGAGCTTCTCGAGCAGGTCTGTTGCAGACTGGCATCGAGCATCTGGGTTTTTTGCAACCAAGGCTTGAAAAACCGAGTCTATTCGAATATCCACGTCGCTTCTTACTTCATAAAGCGCCTGGGGCTTTCGATTGATTTGGGCCAAGGCCGTTTGCACCGTTTCGCCATGAAACATAGGGCGACCCGTGAGCAAATAAAAGATTGTGGCACCGAGCGAGTACAAATCGCTTCGGTGGTCGACACTCTCCGGTGCATTGATTTGTTCAGGAGACATAAACTCGACGGTGCCGACCAGTTTCGTTTCCGTATTACCGCTATGCTCCATTCGATCTCGCAAAACAGCCAACCCAAAGTCCAATATTTTCAGCACACCATCCGGAGTGAGCATCATATTGCTGGGCTTGATATCGCGATGCACGATTCCTTGCATGTGGGCGTATTCGAGGGCGGATGCAGATTGCTTTAGGATCTCAACGACTTCATTCGCGTTCAGTGGCCCCGTTCTAGCAATGCGATCCGAAAGGACTTCGCCAAGAATCAATTCCATCACCAAATAGTGCACAGGTGTCGTGCCCGATCGATGGCATCCGGCGTCGAAGGCGGTGACAATGTTGGGATGCATTAATCGAGCCGTTGCCCGGACTTCGGAATAGAATCGATCGATCGCAATCACATCCTCGGATAATGCGCGAGGCAAGATCTTGATCGCAACCTCTCGATCCATGGTGCGATGTCGCGCTCGAAAGACTTGACCCATTCCACCGGCACCAATTTTTTGCTCGATCAAATATTCGCCAAGGATGGGAAGCTTGGTGCTCGCATCTTGGTCGAGCGGTGTCTCGGCTGAGATGCTGGAGTCGTCTACGTTGCCCGCGATGTGAAAGTCTCCGTCGAAATTTCGGTCATTAAGCGAAAACGCTTGCGTTACTCCAACACTTGGTTTCTTCTCTTCGTTTGGGCCGATAGCCATGGCGGAAATACGTTTCGATGCGATTGGGTTGGGTAAGCGCGGTACGACGGACTAGGAAGTCCGTAGTACCATTAAATCAACAGCCCGGTGAGCGAGGGATTGCAGTCGGCACCTCGCTTACGTGCACGGGTTGTCAAACTGCCGCTTGGCTGCGATGCGGAGCATCGCACAACGAACCTATTAGAACCTATTTGTCTGGTTCAGTCTGCTGGCGAGACGCGTCCAATTCCGCTTGAAGCGGGCCTAGATCCCTTACCTCGTCGACCGATGGAGCCAAGCCTGGCCCACTCGCTTTTGGCTTGCAGGTAAAAAATGTCGTGACGTAACGCTGAACGACTGGATCTTCAGGAACCTTGAAACGATCTCCTTTTTGCAAAATGGGTCGATAGTCATGCATCTGTCCAAACTGGCGTTCCCCCGCAGCTTGGCATGGAAACCAATGCCCCTCGCCCTGCGGATCTTCCAAGTAAAACTCGGGATAGCAATGTTCGGGGATCCACACGCATCGAGCGGGGATCTTGCTTGCCCGACACAACGCAACGAAAATGCCGGTCATTTCTTCGCAGTCCCCTTGCCTGTCTTTGAGAGCGTCCTTGATATTCCGGATCTTGCCGTTGCGATACTTTATGTTGTCGCGCACCCAATCGTAGAGTTTTTCGACCTGGGTCCACGCGTCCGGTGGATTATCGGACGCGATTTGCTTGGCAACGCGTTTGATTTCGCTGATTTCAATGTCGATGTACGGACTTGATTTCATGAATAAATTCATTTCCGATGGAACGCTCTTTGGAATGACGAACACGCTCGTGTCCGGTGGCGGCTCGATGAAAGATTTCTCAATCTGAACGTTGAAAATCAGATTCAAATGATCTTTCGGATTGAGGGCGGGGATCTTCATTAGCAACTGTCTAGCAAGTGCTGGCTGTTTCAAGCCCATGGGGAGATCGCGAAACTCCCACAATGCGTTGCCGGGTAGCTCGGAGGATGTAACCTTGACCGTCTGTTCTGGCCAATTGAGAGGAAACGGGATCGTCGCGAAAAGATCCCTACAGAAGTTTTCGTTGGAATGGAACCGCATACCGAATTGCATGTCCATTGTGCGTGGTGCAGACAGTTGGATGCCAGGGGTTGATTCCATTTCGGCGGTTGGCTCGTCTCCCTTTTTTCGATCTCCCAGCTTCGCCTTCTTGGATGTTGACTTGCTCGTGCGAGACGGTTGTTTGATTTCTGTTGCAGGCTTGTCGGTCGCGACCGCGGTTTCTTCCTGAGCGTTCGTCACAGCCGCTAGCAATGACATTGCAGTGAACGAAATCGAGAGTCGACAGTAAGTCTTGAGCATTTCACGTCTCATTGGTTAAGTAGCGGGGGATACCAAGGCACCTTTTTATTGTGATTGCCGCAAAACGGCCCGTCGTCGCAAAGATCCGTTGTCCAGGCGAAATTTGCGCAAAAAATCATCTCAGCAAGTCGACATGGAGCCGAGTCGTTACCGATTGCGTCGTTCCTACCGTTTGTAGGGTTATGTCGGGATTAAGCCCGCGTGGGCGAGAAATCCTCCTTCAGTCCTCACATTCCGCCGGTAAACTATTAGGTAGACTGGATACGTCCCATCCCTCCCCACTAGAGAAGCCATCCAATATGCCGAAGTCTCTCGCGTACCCACTTGTTATTGCATGGGTATTGTCCGGATCGTGGTCCCTAGCCCAAAAAGCACCCGACGTTACCAAGCTTGATCCGGCGATGGCCGTAAACAAAGGAGCAGATTCCAACCTCGATTGGTACGACGTCACGACTTGGGGAGTCGAGGGACGTATTCTGCCTGAACAAGATCGGGCACTTTGGTTCGATCGCTTGCCAAGTTCGGCGGAATCCAAGGTCACATCCAACGTCTGGAACCTTAGCCGTGATAGCGCCGGCATGATGGTGCGATTCAAATCGGATTCGGCAGCGATTTCGGTTCATTACAAAGTTCGAAAAAGCAATCTGGCGATGCCGCATATGGCTGCAACGGGTGTGTCGGGCATCGATCTCTACGCTCGCGATACCGATAACAAATGGAAATGGGTGCAAGTGACCAAACCTGCAACCCAAGAAGTTCAAGCTGAAATCATCCGTGGTTTGGCGCCAGGCTTCCGTGAGTATGCAGCCTATTTACCGCTCTACAACGGTATCGAATTTTTGAAGTTCGGTGTTGCGAAGGGTAGTAAAATGGAAGGTCTCGCGCCTCGTGAAAAGCCGATCGTCTTCTATGGTACCAGTATCACGCACGGTGCTTGCGCGAGCCGCCCAGGTTTGGTACACACCAATATCCTGGGGCGTCGACTGGATATGCCGATCGTAAACCTAGGCTTCTCCGGCAACGGTCGCATGGATCAAGCCGTTGGAGATTACCTTGTTCAAGTCGATGCGGCAGCTTATGTCATCGACTGCTTGCCGAATATGCAGCCTGCCGAAGTGACCGCGAAATGCATTCCGCTGGTCAAGCAAATTCGTGCGACCCGACCCATCACGCCGATCCTGCTCGTCGAGGATCGTCGCTTTACCAATGACTGGATCACGCCTGCCAAACACGAGTTTCATACGAGAAATCATGCTGCTCTGAAAGCTGCCTTTGACTCGCTCACACAACAAGGCGTCGGCAACCTACATTATATCGAAGGTGATCATCTCTACGGCGACGACACCGAAGGAGCCACGGATGCTTCCCACGCCAACGACCTCGGCTTCATGCGTCAAGCCAACATCTTTGAACCCGTTCTCAAACGAGCACTTGGTCTTTGAGTTTCGCCATGGCTTTTCGGTTTCCTAGCAGGTGATGTCTAGGATGCCATGCCTTAAGCGAGTGGTTGCCCGGGACAAATTGTAGCTACCACGGGGCCAAGCCCTCATCCTTACCCACATCTTTTGATCTTGCTCCCCTCGCCCTGGTCTCGAGGAGAGGGGCAGGGGGTGAGGGTTTTGCACTGTGTTTCACTTGGTTTTTTGATCGTGAATTCAATGTCTATTTGCGTTTCAGAAGCGTAAACAAATAACTGAACCGGAGGCTACCATGTCAGGTCTCTCCCCCTCACCCCCCGCCCCCCTCTCCCCGACGGAGACTGCTGATTTAGTGATTTGCTGCAGGCAAAGGCTCGATCACAACCCGAAGCGTGAGGGATTGTTGATTAAATAGATTTGCCGTTAGGCAAACCGGTAGGACGGCCTTTCCAGGCCGTCGCGAGCATTTACGCTGCTTTCGACGGCCTGGAAAGGCCGTCCTACAAAGAAACTGCACAGTATCAATGCATTAAAGCAACAAGCCGGT
>CAMBSL010000192.1 GCA_945870455.1 Pirellula staleyi DSM 6068
AGATTATCAATCAGGGCATGCTCCAGGTTGGATTCCAAGAGCTTTCCAGTGCCGGGCAGTCCCAGGAATTCCAGCATGACAGGATCGCGGATGAACTCGCGCGGCGTTGATTGTATCTCGGCGAGTTTTTCAGTTGCCTCATCGCGAACGCTCTCGCGGTCCTTGCTGGCGAGAAGGCGTTCGTAATATAGGGTTCCGATTTGGCGGTCGAGGGCGCGGGTGTTCCAATTCTGAGTGGCGGCTTCGTTCATATACCAGAGGCGGGAGGCCTCGTCATCGACCCTTAACAAAGTGCGGTAGTGGGTCCAGCTCAATTCGTGACGCAGTGCGTCACAATTCGGGAATGCCTGATAAAACAGCCGCATGTAGCGGAGATTGGAGGCATCGAAGCCCTTACCGAACTCTGCGGTGAGTTGGGCGGAAACTTGGGCCAGTACCGACTTGCCATACGCGGCGCGGGATTGGCCGCCTTGCTCGAACTCGACAATGTGCCGCCCAACGATCCAGCAAGTGCGGACCTGCACCACATCCACAGCCTGTATCGCCTGCTGGCGAGCTTCTAGGATGACGGCACGCAGATTCGCCAAAAGACTGGTGAGGCTGCCAGCACTACCCATCGAAGGGACGAGGGCACTTAAATCTTTGCGATTCTTGTTTGTAATCGTCTTGGTGCTCTTCTTCTTCATACCTTGGCTCCTTTCGATTCTTGCAGTGTGTCCGGTGGAGTGTCAGCGGTGACGGCATCGCGTTCAGCCCATGTTAAAGGCTGCCTACAATATGGACCGTTCTTTCGTCCATATTTAAGGCAACCTGCAGTATGGATAATGAGTTCTGCCCGCAAAGCCTAGTTTTGCATTGGTTCGGCAGGAGCCTCGCACTCCCGGAACATACATATCGCCGCTTGCCTTAATCATACCTTGACTCCCTTCGTGATTTCACTCAGAAGGCCATCGGTTTCCTTCTCCAGCGCCAAGATGTCAGCGCTGATCTGCGCGAGAGTGCGGAGCTGTGGCGGCTTGTAAAAGTGGCGGGTGAAACTGACTTCGTAGCCAATCTTGGTTGCCGATGCATCGATCCACGCATCCGGCGTGTAGGGCAACACTTCCCTCGCCAAAAACGTTTCGACTTCTTCCTCGAGCGGTACTTGCTCCGTGTCTCGCAGTTCTGGGTCGTACTCGTATTCAATGACGAGTTTCTTGTCACCAACCGGATTTGCGTAAAGGCCGTGCAACGGGTCAGCCTTTGCCTTGCCCGCCTTGTGAATTTTCGCGATCACCGGTGGAGCGGTCTCAACGCGATAGCTCACGGTCCGCAATAGGAACTTTAACTCCGGCCCGGTCAGTTTGATATTCAACTTCTTGATTGCGTCGTCGATCATGTCTACGAAGAGATTGTAATCTTCGAACACACCATTGCCGAGTTCCTTACCCAACGCAGTCGCAGCCTCGACGAGACGGCCGTCGCGCTCCCAAGTCTTGCCGTCAAGCAACTTCTTTTTCTTCTTCTCAGGCAATCCCTTTTTTGCGGGAGCATCATCTCCTTCATCCTCGATCTCAGCTTCGTCGCTCTCGCCCCATTCGTTAAGAACCTTTTCCAGTTCGTCACGGATCTTGGCAAAGCCGGTGAAGAGCTCCTCGCCGAAACGATCATGGAGTTCGGCTCGAATGTCTTCATCGCCGGACGCGAATCGCAACGATTCAATCGTCTTGGTTGTGATTTGGCTATGAAGTCGCAGTGGGCGTTCGACAGTGACCTTGCGGTAGCCAAACGCTTCGTTGGCAAAAATTTTCGATTGCTCAGTTTCCTCAAAGGCCATGAAGGTATCGCAAATCCGCTGGATGTCTTCGGGCGCGAGCTCGCAGTTCTTCTTGCCCAAGTTCTTTCGAAGCGGTTTGAACCACTGCGTGGCATCGATCAATTGGACTTTGCCCCGTCGCGGTTTGGTTTTTTTGTTGGAAAGGACCCAAATATAGGTAGCGATGCCCGTGTTATAAAACATGTTGAGAGGTAACGCGATGATGGCTTCGAGCCAGTCGTTTTCGATGATCCAGCGTCGAATGTTGCTTTCGCCTTGGCCAGCATCGCCAGTAAATAGTGAGGAACCATTGTGGACCTCGGCGATACGGCTACCAAGCTTGGTTTTACTGTTCATCTTGCTGACCATATTCGCCAGGAAGAGAAGTTGTCCATCGCTGGAGCGAGTAACGAGATTCAGCTCTTCGCCTTGATGCGTGACTTTGAAGCGAGGATCTCGCATGCCATCTTTGCCACCCATGGCTTCGAGGTCCTTTTTCCAGCTCTTGCCATAAGGTGGATTGGACAGTTCAAAGTCGAATACCATCGCGGGAAAGGCATCGTGTGATAGCGTCGACCATTCCGCACCTCCCACGACATGCTCAGCGTTTTCACCTTCGCCTTTGAGTAGCATGTCAGCCTTGCAGATGGCGAACGTTTCTGGATTGATCTCTTGGCCGTAAAGGTGCGTCACTACTTTCTTGCCCTTTGTCGCGGCGAGTTCCTTGAACGTTTCTTCGGCCACTGTCAACATGCCGCCGGTGCCTGCTGCGCCGTCGTAGAGCAAGTAGGAACCGGACTCGATGGAGTCAGCGATCGGAAGAAATAGCAAGTTTGCCATCAGCTTGACGGCGTCGCGAGGGGTCCAGTGTTCGCCCGCTTCTTCGTTGTTCTCTTCGTTGAACTTGCGAACAAGCTCTTCGAACACGGTACCCATGGAATGGTTGTCCATCGGCGGGTGTTTTACGGTGCCGTCGCCATTGAGCACTGGGTTTGGACTGAGGTTGATCTCGGGGTCCAGGAATTTGGCGATCATCGTGCCGAGAGCATCGGCTTTTGAGAGTCGCGGGATGATATTGCGAAACTCGAAGTTGGTGAGGATGTCTTGCACGTTCGATGAGAAGCCATCGAGATAGTCTTCGAAGTCAGCACGCAATTGCTGCTGATTAGCGCGAGCCTTGAGATCGCGGAGCGTGAATTTCGAGGTGTTGTAGAATGCTTGTCCAGACGCTCCACAGAGGGCAGCTCTTTTCTCGGTAATGCCGGCCTCTTCAAGCATCTCCTTTGTTTCGAGCACTAGTTTTTGGGTCGGTTCCAAAACGGCGTCGAGTCGGCGCAGTACGAACATGGGCAAGATCACATCGCGATATTTGCCCCGAACGAAAAGGTCGCGGAGGACGTCGTCGGCGATACCCCAAATGAACGAAACTATTTTGCTGTGTGCTGCGTGATCCATAAAACCATTCGGGTGGTGACTCTTATATTCATCTGGGCTTACATATCGATTTGACGTTGTGCTTTTGGCACCGATTGTAGCAATTACTGGCATTTGCTGGGTCGATGGCGCAAAATCGCATTGGACCTTGGTGCGAACGATGAATTGAACTCACTTGGCCGCATAGGAATGTTGCAACTAGCTGTCCAAGGTGGACGGCTGATTTGCGACGGTGCCGAGGGTTGTTTGTTCGAAGTGATGGCGGGTCGGTATTCGTTGATTGCTTGCGATGGCCCCCGATGCAACAAGTTGTTTTTATCGTTGGCAGGTTGCAGTAGAGGGAGATCGGCAAGTGTGTACCCACTTGATTGAACGCTTTGGGACTGATCGTATGATGGATTCGATTAGCGTTCGGGATGCCGAGGAATGGCAACGATGGCTATCCACTGACGGAAACAAAAGGGACCTGGAAAATAAAGCCCTTCAAGGAAACACGGTTCGGCGTCGAACGGGTACGGCCCGCCAAATATTTGCAACGGCTATTCGTTGGAAGCTGTTGAGAGACAATCCGTTTGCGGGGTTCGGCCATTCCCCGGCGGTGGCTGCCCGGTTCTATGCACAAGCACGAACGGAAGTTGCGGATAGAGCAAGCCAAGAGCGGACGTTAAGCGATACTTTGGTGGGTACTACAGTGGGGACTATTGGCAGTGAAATGGGGACCATCGGTGCTAATCACGAAACAAGCAAGAGTGGTCAAGAGTGCATTGAAACCCAACAAAAAGAAGGTAGTTTAAGGGTTTCTGATGGCGTAGAGAGAGCTGCTGATATTATTAATTAGTGGACGATATTGGACTCGAACCAACGACCCCCACGATGTCAACGTGGTGCTCTAACCAACTGAGCTAACCGTCCAGGTCCTTGCGATTGTCACCTTGTTCTCCGTGGTGTCAAGTTCATTTGCCCCCTTCACCTTGTTGTTTCACCTTGGGTTGTTTCGCCTTTGGTTGTCTAATCCTATCCTGCCGGTTATGCTGCTGAACCTCGGATCCTCGGGAATCTCCTTTTTGACTTGCTACAACTCTTGATAATGTCCAAACCTAGCCAACGCGTCGTTATTACCGGTATGGGGGTGGTTTGTCCGCTCGGACGTGACCTCGATACGTTTTGGACGAACTTGCTCGCCCAGAAAAGTGGCGTCTCCTCCCTCGATTGTTTGCCCGAAAATGGTCTCGATGTCCGATTCGGCGGCCAAGCCAAGTGCTTCACCGGCGATATCGACAATTTTGGTCCGCTCGAAAAATCCCTGCAAAGAGCGATCAAGAAAAATCAAAAAGTCATGTGCCGCGAGATCGAAATGGGGGTCGCGGCTTGCCAAATGGCCCTCGCACATAGCGGGCTCAGCGACCCAGCTAGCCGGAATCCCGAACGCTCCGGTATCGTCTACGGCAGCGACTATATCCTTACCCGTCCAGAAGAATTCGCGGATGGTGTGACCGCTTGCTTTGATTCCCGCAAAGTGTTCGATATCAAACGATGGCCAACCGAAGGCCGAATCAAAGTCAACCCGCTTTGGCTTCTGAAATACCTACCCAACATGCCTGCTAGCCACGTTGCAATCTACAACGACCTGAGAGGCCCTAGCAATTCGGTTACGATTCGAGAGGCTAGCAGCTCGTCCTCGATTGCCGAAGCGGTTGCCACGATACGCCGAGGCGCGTCCGACGTCATGTTGGCTGGTGCGACTGGCTCGCGACTCGAACCGCTGCGAGCCTTGCATTTCTCCGTATCCGAAACGCTAGCAAGGGATCGTTCCGATCCCTCCGAAATGTCTCGGCCCTTTGATGCGGACCGCGATGGGTCGGTGCTTGGCGAAGGTGCTGGCGCCTTGGTCCTGGAATCGCTCGAACATGCGGTCGCCCGCGGTGCCAAGATTTGGGGTGAAGTCGTCGCGGGTGTCGGATCCGCCGTCGGCCACCGTTTCGACGGAAAGGATCGCGATTTCATTAGGCTTGCAACCCATAACGTGCTCTCAGGACTTATCGCCAAAGCCACCTCGTTGGGTATGGATCTGACCGCGGACGATTGGCACATTCATGCCTGCGGCAAGGGCGAAGTCGACTCGGATCGCTCGGAAGCAATGGGGATTCACGACTCGCTAGGGGACGCGAGAATTCCGGTAACGGCCGCGAAAAGCTACTTCGGCAACCTGGGTGCTGGGTCCGCCGCCGTGGAAATCGTCGCAAGCTGCCTGGCCCTGGAGCACCAGAAGCTCTTCCCAATTCTCAATTGCAATCGATTGGATGCCGGATGCTCTATTAAAGTAACTGATTCCGATCGGCCGGGTAATGCGTTCGCGAGTCTTTCCTATTCCTCGCAAGGGCAAGCGAGCGGAGTGTTGGTTCGGCGGGTCCTTTCGGCTTGACAGTAAAGGCGATAGCTCGTACGCTCTTGGTCCTTCAAAAATCCAGTTCCCTTCTTAACCGTTTTAGTTTGAGTCCGAAAAATGGCAGTTCCCAAGCGACGTCACTCCAATTCACGGTCCGGCAAGCGTCGAGCACACCATGCCAAAACGCCTCGGCAGCTTCAAGTTTGCTCGAAGTGCAGCACTGTAACCCCAACGCATACCGTTTGTCCTAAGTGCGGCTACTACATGGGTCGAGTTGTTGTTCAAATGGGCGAAGAATAACAGAGCGCCCGCTTGATTAGCCTTGCGTTTTTCGCTTGATAGGGAAGAGTTGAAGAGTGCCCAAAGTAGCATTGCTTTTTCCGGGTCAAGGAGCGCAGTTCGTTGGCATGGGCCAAGGACTATTGGAACGAAGTGCGTTTGCGAGGAATTTGTTCTCGCATGCTTCGGACATTCTCGGCTATGACTTAGCCAAGCTGTGTGTGGATGGGCCTGAATCGGATCTCCACCTCACGAAACACAGCCAACCAGCGTTGTTTGTGCATTCGATGGCGGCGCTAGGCGACTTCGCTGCTCAACGCCCTGACGTGCTCGACTCGACGGTTGCGGTCGCGGGTTTGAGTCTTGGCGAGTACAGCGCTTTGGCTTGCGCTGGCGCGATTTCATTTGAGGACGGCGTCAAGTTGGTGCAGCAGCGAGGTGCGGCGATGCAAGACGCAGCCACGGCCGTCAAGAGCGGGATGGCGAGTGTGATCGGGCTTAGTCACGAACAGGTGGATGCCGTATGTGATGCGGCTCGGCAGCCTGGGGAAATCCTTCGGGTTGCCAATTTGCTATGCCCAGGGAATATCGCAATCTCTGGGCATGTCGCTTCGCTGGATGCCGCCGAGGCTAAGGCAGTCGAAGCGGGAGCCACCAAAACCATTCGATTGAGTGTGGCGGGCGCGTTTCACACGGACATCATGCTGCCCGCAGTCGAGCGATTGCAGCTTGCTCTTGAGGCAACCCAATTCCACAACGGCATTTTTCCGCTCTATTCGAATATCGATGCTCAACCGCATGTGTTGGCTGCGGAGTTTGCGCCGTTGCTTACGAAACAAGTCGTTTCGCCGGTACAATGGGAGAGCACTTTGCGCAATCTGTTGGCTGCCGGAGTGGATCAATTTTACGAAATAGGTGCGGGTCGCGTTTTGGCCGGAACGCTGAAGCGAGTCGATCGCAAAGCGGCATGTGAGTGTTTTGGCGACTAGTTTTTGACTACGGAAGTGATCGATGTCTACGAATTCATTTGGGTTAACAGCAGATCTTACAGGGCAAATCGCGTTGGTGACGGGTGCCTCGCAAGGGCTTGGGCATGCCGTCGCGGTCCGCCTCGGCGCGAATGGTGCCAAGGTGTTGTGTGTGGCTCGCAATGCCGAAAAACTTGCGGATACGGTTGCGCAAATTCAAGCGTTGGGTGGTGAAGCGGTCGCGATGGCTTGCGATGTGACGAACCGCGAATCGATTGAAAAGCTTTTCGAACAGGTAGAAACGGACTACAAACGCCTTGATATTTTGGTTAACAATGCAGGTATCACGCGCGATACTTTGTTACCTCGAATGACCGATGTTCAATGGGATGAAATCATCGCAGCCAATTTAACGAGTTGCTTTCTGTTTAGCCGAGCAGCCACACGAATTATGATGGGTCAACGCTATGGTCGCATCATCAATATGTCGAGCGTATCCGGTTTGATCGGCAATGCGGGTCAAACCAATTATTCAGCGACCAAGGCCGGCATGATTGGCTTTACACGATCGCTATCCAAGGAGATGGCCAAGCGAAAGATAACCGTCAACGCGGTTGCACCGGGTTTCATTGAGAGCGAAATGACAAAAGCTCTCGGGGATTCGATCATCGACGAGGTCAAGAAGCGAGTTCCTGCCAATCGGCTCGGGACTGGAGATGACGTTGCGGCGTGTGTTTTATTTCTTGCAAGTAGGGCTGCAAGTTACGTGACTGGACAAGTCATCACCGTCGATGGTGGCATGACGGGCTAAATGGCAACACCATTACTACCACGGGCTACCGTCCATCCCGTTCGAATCGGTCATCACGTGTGCGGCGATTCGCATAGGCTACTTCTCATTGCGGGGCCATGTGTCATCGAATCGCTTGACGGATGCCTACAGATCGCCGAGGCGGTTTCTGACATCTGCGATCGACAGGGAGTGAACTATGTTTTTAAGGCTTCTTTTGACAAGGCCAATCGCACGAGCGGAGGGAGTTTTCGGGGGCCCGGCATCAGCGATGGTTTAGAAGTCCTGGCCAAGGTCCGATCGAAAATCGGTTGTCCGGTTACTACCGATGTTCATTTGCCCGAGCAGGCGGTGCCCGTTGCGGAAGTTTGCGATTTGCTTCAGATCCCAGCCTTTTTAGCCCGTCAAACCGATTTATTGATCGCGTGTGCTGAAACCGGTAAACCGCTGAATGTGAAAAAGGGTCAGTTCATGGCACCGGGCGACATGAACTATGTTGTCGAAAAGGTGAAAGCCGCTGGCAATGGAGGTGTGATGCTGTGCGAACGGGGGACCTTCTTTGGTTATGGCCGACTCGTCAATGACATGTCGGGTTTGCCCGTGATGAGAGCGATTGGAGTGCCTGTGATCTTTGACGCGACGCATTCGGTACAGCAGCCGGGTGGGCTTGGAGGGTCGACGGGTGGCAATCGGGAGTTGGTTGAGCCGTTGGCGCGGGCAGCCGCAGCCGTCGGTATCGATGGTGTATTTTTCGAGACGCATCCCAATCCAGAACTAAGTCCGAGCGACGGTCCGAACATGGTACCGTTAGATCAATTTGAGAAAGTTTTAGAACGGGTACTTGCGATTTGGCGAACCGTGAAAGCATGGGATGCGTAGGTTCCTAAGAAGCGTTCGAATTGAACCCATTGCGGCGTTTTGTTTTTGTGTTTGAGAAATTTTGGGTAGAATCGTTGTATGAACCGACCTTGTCTGCACCCCAAAATTTTTCGTTGTTTCCAATCTATCTCCTGGTTGGGTGTTGCATCATTACTGGTTTGCAACGTTGGCTGCGAGGACGCCAATTCGAAGAAGCTTCAAAAGCTCCAAGCAGACCAGGCAAGCGGAAAGGAGCGACGCGATTCGCTTCGCGAAGCATTTCGGTACTTGCCGCAACTGGTTCGATTGGATCGTTCGGTGGCATTGCGCGAAATACAATCGGAGCTTAATACATGGTCAAAGAATGTGGTCGATCCAACGGACTGGAAAGCGGCGAATTCGCTCGAGTCTATATCGGCATCGCTGCGAACGATCGACTTTTCGAATCGCATCGCGAAACTTGAGTTTGGTGAGCCAGAATGCGAATTCTTGTTGCAATCTCAAATGATGCGAGACGTAGGGAAGTGGGTTCTGGAACGTCCTTACCACGACATCCTTTTCAAGGGGTGGCTTGAGAAACAAAAGAGCGTTATGACAGCCGACGAATGGCGTCAACTGGAAACAACATTGAAGCTATTCGATTGGACGATCTGCAATGTTGCAATCGATGGGCAAGCCAAGGATGTGGAGCGATTGGTTACCAATTCCGACATGCCGCTGAGTGATCAGGCACCTGTTTATCGTCAGCTACCTTGGCAAACGTTAATGTTTGCTCGCGGTGACACTTGGCAGCGAGCCCGGGTTTTTACGCAGCTCGCGTTCGCTCAGGGAATCGATGCGATCGTGTTGGCATTGCCGAGCGCATCGGGAGCTACCGAAAATGCTTCTCTTCGGTTGTGGTGCATTGCAGTTCCGATCACCGGCAAGTTTTTTCTTTTCGAACCGCAATGGGGTTTGCCTATTCCAAGCCAAGTCGATGATGGGATTGCAACGTTGAAGGAAGCCAAAGAGAACCCTGCGGTTTTGCAGCGGGCGAAGCTTTTCGGCTTTTTTGAATATCCGGTCGAACCAAAAGATCTCAGCGGACTGATCGCCCTTATTGACGTCGAACCATTTGCACTTGGTCGCACAATGCACACGCTTGAGCGAACGTTGACAGGCGAAAATCGATTGCGAGTCAGTATCGACGCCGACGCTTTTGAAAAGAGAATCAATTCCATCGATGAGAAGCTGCCGGTTCGGTTGTGGAATGTCCCGTGGCTGGCGCAAGTGTACAACCAATCCTCGCGAGAACGGATGAATGACAAATCTGCGTTCTCGATGAACTACATGGGGACTTACGGAGCGTTCGTTACGGATACACCGATCAGTCGCGCTCGCGGCTTGCATTTGAACGGCAAGTTTGACAGCAGTGTCGAAGCGGCGGGCGCTCTGCGTTCCTATATGGACGTTCGCGTCGATGAGCAAACACTCAAGGACTTGGAGGTGGATCGGGAAACGCAGACGAAGATCGGAATTGTCAGGAAACCGAACGAGACCTTGGAGAATTTCCAATATCAGATTCAGCAAGCACAGGTCTTTTTACGGCGTTCGAAATTTGATGTGGCGGTATTCCTCGCGATGCTTAGTCTCGATATGGACAAACCGGATACCACGATCGATTGGCTGACTAAGCGGTTGATTGCATTACCTGGCACCGAGATTTGGCGTCCTCAGGCGCACTACTTGCTGGGCCGAGCATATGAACAGCAAAGCAACACCGCTGCCGCGATTGAAGAATACAAATTTGAAAACTCGCCCCAGGCCGCCGGAAATAGAATGCGTATCCGCAAGCTCAATGCGAGCACCGGGAAAACCTCGCAGTAAAACTAGGTGTAGGAGTCACGGTAGCCGCGAAATGTGATAGCCTAGTGCTTCGTCCAAATCTAATTTTAGGATTAGCCGAATGGCGATAGCCGCGGTTCTTGCGACAACAACCGGGGTTAGCGTACAACGCTAATTTTTTGAACCCTAATTCTTTGCGTTGACAAAGCACTGGTACAAGGCCAAGTGAGCTAGGGAATCGCGCAATTTATCTCCCATCTTCTTCAGTCACGAGAAAACCAAATATGAAATGGCAATTAACATTTGCTTGGGCAGCCCTTCTATTCGTTACGAGCCTAGCGAACCCGTTGCGATCACAAGACAAAGCGTCCGCTGCCAAAAGCACTCTCGCAATTCCAAGCAAAGACGACGGTTTGGCTGGCGCAGGACCGATTCGCCGATACGATTGGTTTCAAAAACTGTGGGTTGAACGGCGAACGAAATGGGAGAAAGAAGCGAACGAGAAGAAGGGTGCATTGGTTTTCCTCGGCGATTCGATCACGCAAGGCTGGGGCGAGGAGATGAGCGGCGTGTTTGGCAAAACGCTTGTCGCGAATCGAGGCATCTCGGGAGATACGACACGAGGCATGCTCTTGCGACTGAACAAAGACGTGTTGGAACTAAATCCCTCCGGCGTTGTGCTGTTGATGGGAACCAACGATTTGGAGGAAAAGGCCGAACCTGCCACGATTGCAGACAATGTTCAACTGCTAGTCCAGCAACTGAA
>CAMBSL010000193.1 GCA_945870455.1 Pirellula staleyi DSM 6068
CGTTCCAAATTGCTCGTTGCTGCCACGGGACCGATGGTTTGGGCTGCAATGGCTCTCAAGACGCTGCCACAGGCACTGCATATGAACTGAAACACGTTGCTGCAACACGGGATCTTCGATCAGCCGGAAAACGTTAGCCTCCGGTCTTCGATTTGCTCACAAAGCCAACCGGACGCTAAGGCGTTACGGCTCAACCAATGGCAAACCGCTCTTCGTTTTCCTCGTTATTGCCGTACTTTTACTTGTCGGAGGCTCTCTAGGAAGGAGAGCTTCATGAGTCGTGGTTGGAACGACATGAACAGTCTCTGGATTGGAGGGTGCTACCACGTATTTTTTTTCAATTTGCTGAAATCTGAAACCCTTGTCAAATGACGCATCATTCTTGACATCAAGATCAAACGCTTCCGCAATATGGCACACTAATTGTGTGCTTGTGGGCGCAATTGACCACCTGCACATGTTGAACGAACTGTCCAACTCGGCAAATCGTGGTGTGCGCTTTTTTGGAATGAAAATTGCAATCAATTTTTTCCAATGAACAAGACGAATGGAAAACGCAAAACTTAGGGTTTTGTAGCGAAGGACGAAAAATGCTTGGTACTGTACTTATCGTGATTCTAATTTTGATTCTTCTGGGCGCATTGCCCGCTTGGCCTCACAGTAGAAACTGGGGATACGCTCCAAGCGGCGGGCTTGGATTGATTGTTTTGATTCTGGTCATCCTGTTGCTACTGGGCCGCATCTAACCACCTATCACGGTTTTTTTGACGAAGGTACAAATCTGTGAATCCGGTAATGACGCTTACACGAACTGCAAGTCCTACGAAAACAATAGCCCAAACCATTCTGATCGGAGCTCCGGCCGACGGGACGATTGCGAGAGATGCTTTACGATTTTTTCGTAGTAGCAATTATTCTGAATTGAGGACCATCCAATGCGAATCACGCGACGACGTTCTCATCCTCCGCGGCCAGGTATCAACGTTCTTTTTGAAGCAATTAGCACAGGAACGAATACGCTCGATGGAAGGTGTTCTCGCCGTGATTAATGACCTCCGAGTGGTTGATCCAATGGGTTCAACAACGTAGCGACGAAGGCAAGTGGCACGTATTGCAAGTTTTGTTGCACTGTGCAATCTAGTTCCCGGGCTCTGCCGCAGAGCCTGGGAACGAGTAGTCTCCTTCGCCATTGAAATGACGTTGACTCGGGATAGCGATCATCGAGTGCTTTCCCAGTCTTTGGCGAGTGTTACCTTCCAGCTTCCATCGCCTCCAAGTTCCAGGACATGAACATGGTACTTGAGAATATTGAGGCGGTGGCTAACACTGATCAGGGTTGCCCCCGATTCCAATAGCTTTTGATACAGCAGCTCTTCGTTTTTCGAATCCAAAGCGCTGGTGGCTTCGTCTCATCGCATTGATCGCTGCATTACTTGGCTTTGGTGGAATCGCAGGTTCCTTTGTAGGTGTGGCGAAGATACTGTTCTTCGTTTTCCTCGTTATTGCTGTCCTTTCCTTTGTAGGAGGCTCTCTAAGAAGGGGAGCTTCATGAGACTAACCCGCTGATCCCTCGAAAGTCAATAATCATGGAAAAACATCGTAAACTATTTATCTTCGTAGTTGCCTCGCTGCTGACGCTTCCTGCGTGTGAGCAACATCCCAGCTCCAACAAAACGGACGGGATAAAAGACGCGCTGGACGCACGCCCGAATGAGGAGATGCGTGATCTTGGCGAAGACGTTGGAAAGGCAGCCAAGGATATCGGCCGAGACTTAAAAGACGCGGTCCAAGAAAAGTAAGCCCGAACATGCCTGCCAGCTGTCCGGCTACGCAGCGTCACTTTGAATGTAAATTGCCACTCTGAATGTTAACTGATAGTGCCTGCAACGAAGCGACCAGCGAATTGCATTGGTCAGTCATCGACCGACTAAATCAACAAATTGCTAATCTGCATGGTTGCCCTTCGTTCACGTGTGGTCGATCATGAGCGAAATTCGACCATTCAAGACGTCGGTCATGAGCGATATTCGACCATCCGCGAAAGCGTCGTCGAACTAGTAGGAAATGATGACCATATCTCCAACGTTAACTTCGGAAACTTCCAATTGATTTCAATCGGAAGCCTCAAGTTCAATGACTTCAACGGCAACGGAGTTCAAGACGTCTTTACCCCGTCTCAATTCGCTCTTTTCTGGGCAATCGTCTGTTAAACGACTTTTTCAAGTTTCGACCCACGAGCCGCTTGCTGGTCACAATGCATGACACAAAATCGAATCGCATTTAGCGATTCTGCCGATAGTAGTGACTGCGCAAGATCTCTCCGTCAGATAATCTGCACCGTGGGGTTGCCTAGCGATGACTGTTCACCGAATCCCGCAGCCTTGTGCTGCGAATCGTTCAAGCTTTTCGGTTAAACCCGCAGGTCCAGCCTCGGTAGCCACGAAGCACAACCATCCACAGGTCAAGCCTGTGGTATTTGAATCCCGCAGACAAGACATGCCTGAAAATTCCAGGAGTGAAACTTAAGTTATCCCTATTTCGGTTCTGCTTTTAGTTTTACGTCTACCTTGATGATTTTGCCCTCAAATGGATAGGGTCGGCGTTCGAAGTAGTCTCTCGAAACTGGCGAGCCAAGGTCAACGCCAACGTCAAAACTTTCGCTTGCGGTGAAAGCTGCTGGAACCGTCATTTTGGGACTTGTTCTCGCGATCTCTTTTCCATCGACACTCAGCACGATGTCGGCAGGCGCGCCCGGTCGCGGTACCTTTAAGTTCGTATCCACAACAATGGTATGCTTACCGGGGGCGATCCTCTCTTGCGATTTGGCAATCGAGCGATCAATGATCATCAGGTTGTATTCGAAAACGAGATACCCGTTATCCATATAACAAGTGAGTCCACCACCAGCTCCACCAAGTGCATAAAGAACCCCGCTGGCGTTCTCGCCGCACTCAAGTTCAATCGTCACGGTATTGTTGCTGTTACCAACTGCCGGTGCCGTGAATTCAGGCATACGGCTGGTAGTATCGTCGAAGCTCCAGCTCGTATATGGCGACTTGATTCGGTCTTCGGGATGAAGGCGAAGCCAAATGCCAGCTCCAATGGGGAACACCTTGTTCTCTTTCGCTTGTGCGAGAAAAAGCGTCTTCATTTCCTGGAGCTTTTCGGGATGCACTTTAGCAAGGTCATTCTTTTGCGAAAAGTCCTTAGTAAGGTCGTATAACTCCCAGACGTCCTTCGATGAGTCCCACTCTGCGAGCCCTTTTTGCGCATTCAACCAAGGAGTTAGCGGACCGAATGTACACGCATACCAGCCGTCTTTGTAAATACCGTCGCTACCATTGTTGTCAAAGTACTGAACATGTTTGTTGTCCGGTGCTTTGGAATCATGAAAGGACGTCAACATGCTTACGCCATCAATCGGATCTTGCTCAAAACCATTTACACTCTTTGGAGCCTTGATGCCAAGAACTTCGTAAAGTGTTGGAGCGATATCGTTGACGTGATAAAACTGCGATCGCGGCGTGTTGTCTGGCTTGATCTTTTTCGGCCATGAAATCACGAGTGGGTTCCGCGTGCCGCCAAAATGCGAGGCGACAAGCTTGGTTGCTTTGAACGGCGTACTCCCCGCCCATGCCCAACCGGCGTGATAAATGTTGTCGGTCAATGAACCACCGAGAGCTTTTAGACCGCCGAGTTCATCAAGTGACTTGATCTGCTGAGCTACGGTGTTGGGAATTTGATTCTGTGCAAGCAGTTCGCTGATAGAACCATTCTGCCCTTCAGCCGATGACCCGTTGTCGCCCCATATATAGAAAATGATCGTATTGTCGCGCTGCCCGGTTCGATCTAAGTGTTCAACCAGTTTCCCAACTTGGGCATCGGTGTGTTCAACGAAGCCAGCGTAGATTTCCATCAATCGAGTTTGGAAAGGACGTTCTGATTCGGGAATATCAGTCCAGGCGGGCATGGTCTTGTCCCGCGCTGTGAGCTCTGTGTCGGCTGGAATCCAGCCCAGCTTTTTCTGTCGAGCAAAAATTTCTTCGCGAAGCTTGTCCCAGCCTTGGTCAAACTTACCCTTGTACTTGTCGGCCCAATCTTGAGTCACATGGTGTGGACCATGCACGCCCCCCGGAGCCCAGTACATGAAGAACGGTTTGTCCGGCGTGAATGCACGATGCTTTTTCAGCCAAGTGATTCCTTTGTCCGCCATGTCTTCGGTTAAGTGATAAGATTCATTGTGGGGCGGTTCGATCGCTGTTGTATTCTCGACCAGCCTAGGCTCCCACTGGGATGTTTCACCAGCCAAAAATCCATAAAAATGTTCGAATCCGTAGCTGGTTGGCCAATACGTGAACGGACCCATCGCAGTCGTCTGATCGGCAGGCGTGTTATGCCATTTTCCGAACGCAGAAGTCTTGTAACCATAGTTCTTCAGAACCTCAGCCACCGTTGCCGAAGTCTTCGGCATAACGCCCGTATATCCATCCCAATCAACGGCCCGTTCCGCGATCGTACCGTTGCCCACGCGTTGATGATTGCGGCCAGTTAGAAGCGAAGCACGTGTGGGTGAGCAGATCGATGTCGTGTGAAAGCGATTGTAACTAATACCTTCGTTCTTCAATCGCGTAAGTGTCGGAGTGTGAGCAAATCCTCCAAACGTGTCCGGTACACCGAAACCTGCGTCATCTATGAGAACAATGAGGACATTGGGCGCATCCTTGGCCAAACGACTTGGCTCGACGCGTCGCTTGTGGACCGACTGCTGCAAAGTTTGACCGGCCGTACTAGTGGAAGGAGACACTGGGAAAGGCAAAACGGAGCCGTCGTCTTGTGCGACAGCGAAGGACACGATGGATATGCTGCAAAGTAAGGCGATGGTTACTGCAGTTGTTTTCATGGTTGACATTCCGAGAGGTTGTGGCATAGGCTTCCAGCCTGTGATGATTCCCTATCCACAGGCTGGAAGCCTGTGCCACATGAATTCTACTTATTCAAGTATTTGATTGTTGTTGCACCGATGGTCCCGTTGAAGGCAAATGGTGCTTGGTCAAAGTAATCGAGCGACACTGGAGAATCCAAATCCGTTCCAATGTCGAATGTAGCATTGGAAGTAAAGTGAAGCGACATGGCGGCTGGCACTTGTCCTTGCGCCGCTTCCTTGCCATTCACCTTGAGTGTGACATCCATCGGTCCACCAATCTTGGCTGCCAATTTCGATTCGACCTCTATTTTCACCTTGCCGGTCGGTAGTTTCTCTTTGGACTTGAGCTTCGTTCGCTGGACCTCGAACAAGTTGAACTCGTAACACAGGAAACCGTCCTTTACATAGCAGGTGACCCCGCCAGAAAAACCTGCGAGCGCATAGAGAACTCCGTTCGCATTCGAGGGCACATCAACCTCCATCATTACCAAGCTGTCCACTTTGCCAAGCTTTGGGGCTGCCGATTCAGGCATACGCGTTATGGGGCTATCGAAAGTCCATTCGGTAAGTGAAGATGCGGGGGCGTCCTCGGGATGAAACATCGCCGTGGACCATAATCCGCCGCCGATCGGCAAGTTTTTGTTCTTGGTCGATTCGAGCAAGAAGAGCATCTTCATCTCCTCAAGCTTTTTAGGATTACTAGCTGCGAGATCGTTTGCTTGGCTCCAATCCTCATCGATATTATAGAGCTCCCATTTGTCCGTTAATGGCGACCACTCCTTGATTCCTTTGGGCATCCCACCAACCCAAGGTTCGCGCGGGCCTGGCGCGCTGGCGAACCAACCGTCGTGATAAATCCCTCGACTAGCCATGATGTCAAAGAACTGCGTCTTGCGATTACCCGATGCCTTTGCATCGCCAAAGGCGTAGACCATGCTAACACCATCAATCGAATCTTGCTCGAAACCATTCACAACTTTGGGTGGAGTGATCTTTGTTAACTCGTAAATGGTTGGAACGATGTCGATTACGTGATGAAACTGTGGCCTTGCTGTCGGATCTGCTTTAATTTGTTTCGGCCAAGCGATAGCCATCGGCTGGCGAGTGCCACCGAAGTGAGCGCCAACGAGCTTCGTCGATTTGTACGGTGTGCTTCCTGCCCAGGCCCACGCAGCATGATACATGTTGTCGGTCTTTGGGCCGCCGAGAGCATCCAGGCCACCCAGTTCGTCCAAGGCCTTTAAGTGCTGGGAAATCTTGGTTGGAATCCCGTTCTGAGCGAGCTGTTCGCTGATGGTCCCATAGAGACCTTCTGCGGATGAACCATTATCGCCCCAGACATAGAAAATGAGGGTGTTGTCGAGTTTGCCTTGCTTCTCAATTTCGTCAATGACCCGGCCTGCATTGGTGTCAGCATGTTCCGTGAAGCCAGCAAAGACTTCCATCAGACGACGCTGAAACGGCTTCTCATCATCTGGAATCGAGTCCCAAGATGCCATTGAAGTTGGCCGTGGAGTAAGTTGTGCGTTTTGTGGAATCCAACCCTTGGCTTTGGCTCGAACGAAAACACGCTCGCGGTACTTATCCCAGCCATCGTCGAACTTGCCCTTATACTTGTCGGCCCATTCCTTCATCACTTGATGTGGACCGTGCGAAGCGCCTGGTGCCCAATACATTAGAAAGGGCTTGTCTGGCGCATAAGCCTTTTGTTCTCGCAACCACTTGATGGCGTCTGTGGCAATGTCATCGGTAAGGTGATAGCCTTTGGGAAGATGGTCGGTTACCGCATTGGTATTGCGAGTCAGAGTTGGCTCGTATTGCGAGGCTTCGCCCGCGAGGAATCCGTAAAAATATTCGAAGCCATAACCGGTCGGCCAGTAGTCGAACGGCCCCTTGGATGTGATCTGTTCTTCGGGTGTGTTGTGCCACTTGCCCCAAGCACCTGTGTTATATCCATAATTTTTTAGAACCTCTGCAACAGTTGCAGACGACTTTGGAATAGTCCCGCTGAAACCATCAAAATCATTCGCAATCGCAGCGATTTGACCATTGCCTACCCGCGTATGATTGCGACCGGTAAGCAGTGCGGCTCGCGTAGGCGAGCACATCGCCGTAGAGTGAAATCGGTTGAAGGAGATTCCCATCTTCGATACGCGATCAAGCGTCGGTGTATTGATTTCACCTCCATACGTCGAGGGAGTGCCTGGTCCAACGTCATCCATCAAGATGACGAGAATATTCGGCGCACCTTCCGCTAGATGCCTCGGCTCAACGCGTTTCTTGTAAACGGAATCCTGTATCGTCAGTCCAGGAGTGGAGCCTGACGGGGCAGGAGGAAATGGCAGGATCTCTTGTGCCACTGTATTTGTCACGATTAGTGAACAAATGGAGATACTGATAACAAGCAATACAATTGGTTTCATGGTTTCGTTTTGGTCAATCAAGTGCCGAAGCCGGTGAACTCGTTCCGAAACGAGTTGAGTAATGGACGAGACTACGACACAAAATCAATTCCCCGCGTTTTCGGCAGGAGCCTGTAAACGCACCAATAGCACTGGAGTTGCTTGCTCCTTGCCCTGATGAAGCAAAGCGGGGGCTTCGTCCTGCGTCAGGTTTTGGATGCCGGTCTCCATAACGACTTCAGGGTTCTTGCCATCGGCAAAACCAACCGCTGCGAGTTGAGTTTTCTTATCAAGCGTACCCTTGAGAGAGCGCGAGACTTGCGTTGCCTCGTTGTAGAATGTGCCGGCGAGCACTCCCTGCTTGTTGATTGCCAATTCAATCATAGCCTGTGAGTCATCGACTCCTTCGCGAGTGAAGGCAAACGTTCCGAGAGGCAGCCATTCCGTGTCGTCGACCTGTGCGGGCGCCGCAGCAACCAAGGCCTTCGATTGAGCAGCGTACTGCTCAGGCGTACCAACCGACTGACCATTTACGTAAACAACATTGTTTTCGTAGTAGACATTTCCACCGCTTCCATAGGCATAATACTGAGGCGGAGTATTCGCCCATGCGGCACCCATGAAAACACCAACGGCCGCGTAAGTTGCAGGCTGCCAACCATAGTATGCACCTCGATTATTCCAGCTGTTGTTATAGGGATATCCACCCACCACTCCCCGACGATATGCCCCATTTGTGTAGGCCCCTGCATATCGGTCGCCCGAGTTAAGACGTACCTGATTTCCGGTAGTATGATGGTTGTCCACCCAAGCTTTTTGGTTCTTCGAGTAATCGACCGAATTACCGACGTTTACATTACCGACGTTGATATTCGTCGAGTTATTGGTTCGATCACCCAGCTTGGTTACATCGTTCTGATTGATTGCATTGATTGCAGGACGATCCGAATTGCCTGCGTTGGGTAGCCGGTCTTTTGCCGCGTCCACCTTGCCGTTACCGGTTGCTGGTCGATCGCTAGAACCCAGGAAATCGTTTAACTGAGAGGAGCTAGCACCCCCACTTGGCCGAGTCGCGATGTTGGGTCGATCCGCGCCGCCAGGAAGACTTGGTCGGTCACTACCAATCTTCGTTACGTCTGCTTTGCCAGGAAGATTCGGCTTATCACCAATCTTGTTGGCAACACTGCCGCCGCCTGCCGAGGGTCGCTCAAATCCACCATTGGGTTTTGCATTTGCCGCCGCACCAACATTCGGTCGAGGGCTGCCGCCACCTTGATTACCAATCTTCGGACCGCCGCCAATGTTGCCTGCGCCATTGTTGCCTGGCATCTGAGGAGCACTGTTCGGACGCGACATCGCAGGCCCTGCATTGCCGCGCCCCGCCATGCTAGGTCCCGCGTTACCGGCGCTCCGGCCCCCGCCGCCTCCACCACCGCCACGTTGGGCTAACGCTTCGTCCGACGTGAGATTTACCGTTGCAAGGCCAAATGCAACAAGGGCCATTATATGTTTTCGCTTAGACATAATTGTTTCGCTCACTTAGGTTTTAGTTTGAAGTCTTGCGGACAAGGACCATTTCGTCGGTGTCTGGTTGGAATTCACCGTCGATTTCGCGACTAACGGATTTCCAGGTGCATCGATCGCTGTCAACGAACGTAAACACATTCACGGCAGAAGCAGTGCCACCGTCAGGCAAAGTGTAGATGGCGCGAATCGTGTAGCGGTTCCCGGATTGACTCCAAACGTCCTCGCCAAATCCGCCATTCGAATCAAAGGTCCAGGATCGAATAGAAGACTTCTTTGGATCCCAAGCGATCACCTGCATCCCTGACATTGGATTGTCCGATGCCGATACGTTCTTAAACGAACGAATCAGGAACGAGCCATTCTTGCTGAAATGGCAATTGAACTCGATTGAATTCTCTCCGCCCTCATTTACCCAATCCCCGACGATCCAATCGAGAGTGGCCAGTGGGCTCTCTTGCCTCACGATTTCCGTCGTCGCATTTGGAACCTGCTTGGGTTGTTGCGCCCTTGCGATGGTCCATCCAAGTGCGATACCCGCGAGGGACAATCCCACCGCCGTTAAAATTCGTATCCTCATTATGTTAACTCCAAAAAAATAGTTGATTCGAATCACTTGCTGCCAGGCGATGTGCTACGCATGAGCGCTTCCATCGCTTGATCAATCGTGAAACTTGCAGGTTTCTGCCTTGGCGGAAAATCCTTGAAGGTCATCAGCGTCTTGCCTACGATTCTCTGAATCGGCACGGCCATGTAGGAGCGGCGGTACCACCAATCGTTGTAACCCATGCCCTCTTGGCCTCGCTCAAACGGGTCAACTTCGAGATCGAAAAAGATTGGCGCACGCAGCGTGGTGAAGGGTCGACGCCAGACATCGATGCCGGTGGCTTCCTGGATCATGAAGTGGATTTTCAATCGCTGATAACGTAATGCAAGTAGATCCCCATCGTCACTGAAATAGAAAAACTCATCGCGATTTCCTTTCGGACTCTTGCCAGACAGGTACTCGATCTGGTTATATCCATCGAGATGAACCTTGAAGTTCTTGTCGCCAGCCTTATGGCCCCTGAGGAGTTCTTCCTTAATATTCGAATCTCCAGCAGCTGCTAAAATGGTGGGAAGCCAGTCTTCGCCTGCGACGATATCGGTAAACTTCGTTCCCGGTTTGACCACACCGGGCCAACGAATCATTGCAGGAACACGCCAACCGCCTTCCCAATTGGTGTTCTTTTCGCCTCGGAAAGGTGTCGTACCAGCGTCAGGGTATAGGCACACCATAGGGCCGTTGTCCGTTGTGTAGATGACAATGGTATTCTTATCCAAACCTAGATCATCGACGGTCTTGAGCAGCTTACCAACCAGAGCATCGTGCTCGACCATGCCGTCGGCGTAGAAACCAAGTCCTGTCTTGCCGAGATTCTCTTCTTTCACATGGGTGAAGTTGTGCATCCGCGTCGTGTTGAACCAGCAGAAGAATGGTTTTTCGGATTTCTTCGCACGTGACAGGAAATCTTGCGTCGCTGAAAGTACTTCCTCGTCGATCGTTTCCATGCGATTCTTGGTCAATGGACCGGTGTCCTCGATCCTGCCATCGGCGTAACTATGGATTACTCCACGGGGACCGAACTTCTTCTTGAAATCGGGATTCTTCGGATAGTCTTCGTTCTCTGGCTCTTCCTCGGCGTTGAGGTGATAGAGGTTTCCGAAAAACTCATCGAAGCCGTGATTGGATGGAAGGAATTCATCCTTGTCACCAAGGTGATTTTTACCGAACTGTCCCGTGATATAACCCAGCGGCTTGAGCAATTCAGCGATCGTTGGATCATCCTTGCGCAGACCAAGGTCGGCACCTGGCAGTCCAACCTTGCTCAGTCCCGTTCTGAACGGAAGTTGGCCGGTAATGAACGCCGAGCGCCCAGCCGTGCAACTCTGCTGGGCATAGTAGTTCATGAACTTGCCCCCTTCATTGGCAATCCTGTCAATATTCGGCGTTCTGTAACCCATCATCCCTTGATGGTACGTACTAAGGTTGTAGATTCCTACATCGTCACCCATGATGACAAGAATGTTGGGCTTCGAGGTTTGCGCAGACAATTGACCTGAACCAACGACAACAAAAAATGCAAAGAGAAGAAGGTGCTCGAATCGTTTCACTGCGGATACCTCGTTATGGATTGACCTATTCGACTCAGGACTCTATACCCAATCGAAGTT
>CAMBSL010000194.1 GCA_945870455.1 Pirellula staleyi DSM 6068
TTTCGCATCGCCACCGATTCGCTCTCCGTGTTCATCAGCACGCGATGCCATTCGTGAAATGTAACCGTTGCATGATCTGAATGGCGAACGCGACCGCGTACATAGACTCCAGGGTTCCGCCTCATCGGTTGCCATCCCCAGTTTTTCGCAAGACTATTGCGCGCAAGAATCTGACGATATTGGGCTTCCGTCGCACCGTTTGGATAGCGACTACAAACGTAAACACTTTCACCACCCGTGCGATAACAATAGTCGACCCAATGGGGCTTGCCTCCGTTGCCGCGTCGAAGCGGTTCATTACGCAAAATCAACCTTTCATCAATGACAAGGTTTTGAACCGGCAAGAAAAACCATTCCCCTTGTCGAACAAAGGCCTCGTTTTTCCGGCGATTGCGAACACGTCCTGACAGGCTATTTTGAGCAACCGCCAATTGGACTTCTTTCGGTTGCAGCGCTTCCATGGCTTGCCGCACAGTTCCGACCGACGCCTTTTCGGGAATACCTGCTACAAACCAATGCCTTTCGTCATGACCGCAAAGGTACTTGTTCTTGGCTTCATCTTCTCGAACCAACAATAGCAAATGGCGGTTCGCTGGTTGCAAGTCGATGACTTCGATAGATGGACTCGCATCGACTTGTGGAGCAATTTCAAAATACTCTCCAAGTCGATCCGTTCCTATATCGAGAGACAGCACTCCTTGGGTTCGAGAGCGACGGCCCGGCCGATGCAAAATCTTGAGTCTCGCGCCAATTCGTTCAAACTTTGCGTTCAAAAAAGTAGTATCCATGCTCCCATAGACATCAACCTCCCCGCAAGGTTCGCACGTTCTTAGAAGACTCAGCAAGAACAAGCTCACCAAGTAACGCGGAATCCCATTCAAGAACGCCATACGCCGAGCCGAGGGGTAGTCCGAACGTGGCAGGGCCGGAAACATAAAGGCGGTTACCTCGGATTGCGATCCCCTCAGGATAGCCGGGTGCCGGGACAGTGGCGACAACCTTCGAATCTCCTGGGTTTTGAGCAAAGGAACCTACTGGGCTCAGAGCAAGCACCAACAACGTTGATGCGAGATAGTGATTGAAAATGCGAGTCATTTGAGTACTCCAATCGTATCAAGAAATAGAAGCGTTCCGTGTTGCGCGAGAATCGCGGCAACTTCACCTACAAGATTCAGTCGGTTAACCACACCACCTCCTCTCAATACTCACCATTTGGGTTTAAGCAAAAAAACGCACCACAAATCCTACACCACAGGATATTCTCTGTCCATTAAGTACCAAAGAGCGGTTTCGCCATTTAGTTCGCTGATGCTGCGAACGCGCTCCGGTCACCCAAACGCGCGTACGTTTGGTTGCAAACCCACGAGGTCTTGAGCCTAAAAAACTGCCGTATGCGGACCAGCATGCACGGTGGTTTGCGGAGAGTGCCGGGAAACCGGTATTCTTTCCCGTTTTACGTGCCGATCCTTTGTCGATACTCTTGCAACTCCGCGATCTGGACTGCGATGGATTTTTGTGAAAGCTATCTCCGTGCGACTGTTACTTGCAATTCTCTTTCACGCCGTTGTCCTTGAAGCGGCTTACTGCCAAGCGCAGCTCGATATCGCGGACTACACCAAGTACGCTCTGACCCAAGAAGGGGACGCAGCCAAAGGCAAAGCGATTTTCGATTCGAATCGTGTTGCATGTTCCAATTGCCATAGCATCGACGGATCTCGAGACAGATCGGCTCCGGATCTGTTTGCGGTAGGAGACAAATTCGGACGACGCGAGATCGTCGACTCGGTTTTGACTCCATCGGCAAGGATCGCCGAAGGTTACGAAACAACCTTGATTTTGCTCGACGACGATTCAGTCGTATCGGGTGTGATTCGAAGTTCCACGGCCGAATCCATCGAACTTCTCGTCGCAACGGGCCAAGTGCTCTCAGTACAACTCGACGAGATTCAAGAACGCCGTGGAAGTGCCATCTCGATCATGCCTCATGGAGTGCAATCCATACTTTCCAAGGGAGAGTTCAACGATCTCATTGAATTTCTTGCCAGCCTAAAGCAGTACGAGAGTTCCGCTATAACGCAAAAAGGAATGCCCAATCCTATCGACGCGCTGCCTCGCTCTATTGATTTGCATCCGATAATCGACGAATCGATGCAATTCGAACATCCGGTCTGGTTGAGTAGTTTGCCAGGTTCGGGCGATCATCTCGTAGTGATCGAACACCAAAATCGCAAGATATGGACGCTTAGAAAACCGAAAGCCTCGCAAGCTCCAACCGCGGTTAGCAAACAACTCTTTCTCGATCTTGGCGTTGGACCACCCAATGCTGGACGTTTGGCTTGTATCGCATTTCATCCGAGTTATTTGTCCAACGGGAAATACTACTTGTTCGATCGCGTCACCCTCGAGGGCAAGATGGTTGCAGCGGTATTTGAACATCAAGCGTCGGACGATCGACAACGCGATTCAGGCCGCGATGCAAGACTTATCGTGAAAGTACCACAAGACACCGGCGGCCATTTCGGTGGATGGCTGGAGTTCGGAAAGGATGGTTTTTTGTATGTTAGTTTTGGCGATAGTGGTCCTCAGGAAGACCCCAACGGCAATGCTCAGAACCGCAGCAAAATGCTTGGCAAAATCATTCGCATCGACATTGATCGCAAAGCCAACGGAAAAGAATATGCGATCCCGGACGATAACCCTTTTGTCGATGACTCGAATACGCTTCCCGAGATTTGGGCGCTTGGTTTTCGAGCACCTTGGCGTTTGTGCTTCGACAAGGTCACGAACGATCTGTGGCTCGGTGACGTAGGCCAGGATCGGAGCGAGGAAATAACCATCGTTCGAAAAGGAGAGAATCATGGCTGGAACGTATTCGAGGGCTTTGAACCTTTTTCGAATCGATTCCGTCGGTCAAACGAAATGTACACGATGCCTGTATTCGCCTACGCGCGCCGATACGGTCCATCGGTTACTGGGGGTTATGTTTATCGGGCGGATCCAAACTCCTCGTTTTATGGCAAGTATATCTTCGGCGACTACGAATCGAAACGGATCTTTGCTCTCTCGCAAAAGGACCGGGAGCTAGGAGAAGTACGTCAGATTGGCATCGCGCCACAACGAATTGTCGCTTTCGGCCAAGACGTCAACGGCGAGATCTACCTGGTCGGTTACGAAGGAATGCTGTACCGCATCGACTTCTCGGCAACCGAATTCCAGTATGTTCATAAAGCCGATTCAAGTCGCTGAAATCGCTGAAATCGCAAGCATGATGACCGGTAGTTGCCACAGATGCATATTTCGGCGCTCCGGTCAAAAGTAACTCAGATTGTTGCGTTGCCGCGAGTGTACCCTTTCCTGTCGGCGTCCCCCGTGTTCCAATGTTCTTGCTCGATAAATTCACTCGTTCACTCGTCTGCTAAATCCTTACATGACAAGTCAGAATTCACTGCCGAGAATGAGTCGAATAGAGTTCTTTCGCTATTGCGATGACGAGTTAGCTTGCGCGATTTCTAGGGCCATCACCGCCCATGTCGAACTTTATCCCGACGCTCAGTTAACTGAACATCACGCGGCCATTTCGGCTTGGTGCGCGGCGGCGATGAATGTACCCAATGGCGGGTTCACCCAGTTCTTCTACAACCGACAAGGCGATCAGGGTGTCAAAGAACTGGCTGTGCTACTTGATACGCTCGGTTTATCCAAAGCCGCTACGTTATTGCGAGATTCGGCTACCATTTATCGGCAGCACCGCACCGAATTTATGACGAGCAATCCGTGGGAGGGACTGTTCGGCAGTATTCAAGAACTCGAAAAGCTGAATCGCCCATTCATGAAGTTCGTGCTTCGCTGCTGTCGCGCCATCGGCTCGTGGGTTCAGGTTCACATCGCCGCGTTGGTGGTTGATGAAACCGGCGCGCCGATCGATCCAAAGTTCACGGGAACGGTGGAGCTCTGGTATCCGAACGGACAGATCAAAGAATCCTTGGAAGTAAAGAAGGGCAAGCCCCACGGTGTCTATCGTGTGTTCTTCGAAGATGGCAACATCCGAGAGGCGGTCTACTACAAACTCGGTAAAGTCAGCGGCGACTTCTGGCCCGATGGACAAGTCAAACGAAAAGAATCCAAGCAAGGCGCGTACCGACTCATCCAGTGGTTCTATCCCAGCGGCGCGCTCCAGAAGCGTTTTGTCGTGGACAAAGGCGGCTATGCGGCGGAACCAATTCGGCTTTACCACGAGAACGGTCAGTTGGCCGAAGAGGTCAATACTGTCGAAGATAAAAAACTTGGGCCCTGGTTGAAGTTCTTCGACGATGGCTCGCCAGAGCTGCAAGCGGAATATGGAGAGGATGAGAAACTCATCGTGCACAATGCCTGGAACGAGAATCGTGAGCAGATCGTCAAAGATGGGACCGGTAAGTTTCGAGATTATCCGTTCAAGATCGACTGGCGATTAGACGTCTTTTTCAAAAACGGTTGGCCGCGCGAAGCGGAGTTAAGGAATGGAATACCCCATGGAAAAGTGATCACAACCAGGCGTGGCTTGGTATGGAGTATTGAAGACTTCGCCGCTGGTCAGCGCGATGGAGTATCGACAACCTATTGGGACAATGGTCGAGTTCGCCATATAACTCAATACACTCAAGGGAAAGCGGGTAAGACCACGGAGTTCCCCAGGTCTGAGCACTTTGTGCCCGCCGTCGTGCTCACGGTCCAAGCCGATGAGGAACTCTATGCAGCTTGGAGGCATCAGCGCGTTGATGAATATCCACGTCCCTTGAATTTGGAAGCGATGCAAAAACAGGTGACCATCCCGCAATTTTTGCTCGAGGTGCACGAACGCAACCAAGCTGGAACGTTACGCGACTCCTACGAAGATTGGAATACGTTCGACGACGGGATTGCCTACATCTTGACCGTCGATGAATCGGGGATAACTACCGACGCTTTCGCCAACGGCAGCGGTGTGTATTCGGGCGGCCATTGGGACACCTACCTGCCGCTGCTGCGTGAACTCCGGTTTACTCCCGCCCGAGTGTCAGGCGACCCCATCGAGTGTCAAGTTCTCGCACGTGTAGACCATAAATTCATTGAGGGATCACCTTAGGTAACACGTAAACAAGTAACATGATCGGGTCGATGGTTGAGTTCACCAAATGAATATAACAAAACACCGTATCGTTGTTTGTCCGTTCAATGATCGGTTCAACTGGATAAAAGGCGCTGCGCCGATTCGGCAGGACCACATCGACGAACTCTCTCAAAATTGCGAATTTTTGCCCTCCTGTGATTGAAGGTCTACATCGAGTTTGGCGTCAAGCAATTGGAAATTGGTCTACGCATGACTCGCTCTGGTCACCCAAACGTCACCCAAACCAGAGGAGGTTTACTCCCTTCCTGTGCCGCCTCTCAATGTGCCGATTGGTTAGAAAGGCTCAATGACTCGATGCGTCTGATTTCAGCCTTAACTTCGTCAAAGACGGCCTCTTCATCAAATGACTCGCCGCTATCGAGCTGGCCTGTACCCACAGCCATTTTCTCGCGCAGTTCTTCTCTGCCCTTCAGTAGTATAGTTCCAACGCATTGGCTAGGTCCACTGGCAATTCAACCTGCGCGAGTCCGAAACGCGCTCAATTGAATTCGGTCGGATTCTTAGAGCCATGACTTTGGAATCGATACCTGCGCAATGAATTCCGTTTGTTAGCAAAAGTATAGAGGCTATCCAAATAGGCGACTGAATTTTGCGCAGTTCGGGAAGCTGTCAAACTGAGGCTACTTCGTCTAAAATGATTTTGGATTCCAATGCTGAATTGGGACTCTGCGCCCGCTATGCTCAAAGCGATTAGTAAACCAATCCAAAGTGATGAATGAACGATCACAAACTCTATATGCAGCGGGCCATCGAACTGGCAGCGAATGTTCCCGACTTTCCTTTTGGGGCATTGATAGTGGATCGGGATAATGACAAGATTTTGGCTGAGGGCTGGAACAAATCTGCCATCAATCCGACATTTCACGGGGAGATTGATGCCATCAATCAACTGGTCTTGTCCAACCCCGGAGTCGACAGGAACAAACTCGTGCTTTATACAACTGCCGAACCCTGTCCGATGTGCCAAGGGGCGATCCTATGGGCAGGTATTGAAATGGTCGTCTTCGGCACGTCCATTCGCTCACTACAAAAAATGGGATGGAAACAGATCGACATCTTGGCGGAAGAAGTGATTCGTCGCAGCCCAGCGTGGAGATGCACGATCCTAGGCGGTGTGTTGGAGCAAGAGTGTGACGCACTGTTTACTCTGGCAAATTCACGAAGGGAATAAAGAAAATGAAATGTGCATACTTGGTTGGCTGCCTAGCTTATTTGATGGTGACAACGGCGATGCCTGACGACACACTACAACCCCTATTCGACTTTACGGGAGCCGATGCTGCGAAGGAGTGGCAGATACTGCCTTGAACAGCAGTCCGAATCCCAGCAAGCAACCAAGGGTGATTAATAGTCTTCTGTGATTCGATCTTGCGAAAGATTGCGGACCAAACGCCCCAACGTAATCTCAAAAAGGATAGTTAACAGTACCCAAATAGTACCGACAATGAGCAGTTGAAGTCTCATCTTTGCTGCGATCCACTTGATGAGGAAAAGACGAGACCGCCACGCACTTTTCAACGCCGTCCAAGGGATGGAACTGTCTTCAAACGTGGCACGAGCATGGTGCGGTCATTCGATCAATTTTAAGTAAACCATGCTGGGAACAAATGGGCAGGTTGGGTTTGTGGTGAGTCATCTTGACACTACCCCAAACCGCATCTTTATCCTGAAGGGAGAGGGCAGATGGTGTCGTCATTCCCAACTCAAACCGCTGGCGGTCCAACTCTACCCAAAATCACAATCAAGAAGGTCGCCAATGGTCCAAAAAATAGTGATGCAATCCACCAAAGTAAACCACTTCGGTTTTTGCTTTGAGCGAGTCCGGCGTTAATCAGGGACAGAGTTCCCCAGCCAACAAAGAATTGTGCTTGATCGTTCATCGATTCGCCTCCAAAAAGAAATGGGAAATGGCGAATCGATTCTACCTTGAACAACCAAGATGGCGGCGCAGATAACGCCACCATCTTCGCATCCTATGCAACTACTTCTTGAAGACGCTCAAAATTTCAATTGCTTTGTCCAAGCTGCCCGCAGCACTTACGAAGGATTGCATTGAAGCGAATAGGTCATTGGTGGAGGCAGGACTTGCAACGGAGGAGGAACTTGCAACTACTTTAGCTGTCGATGTTCCAAGCTTACGACCTCGTTTAACCGCCTTAGTGGTTTTAGGCGACCCATTCTTTTTCAGTGTTTGATAGATCAGAGGCAGGGATACAGCAACTCCGTCCTTTTTCAAAAGAGCGAAGATTTCTGGAGCTTTTGCCGCTGGATTCTTGGCAATTGTTGCTCGGATCAGTTCAGACTTGTTGGTTTTCTTGTTCATTGTTTCTCTGCTCTAGGGGAAGTCACTCACGGTTGACCGTTATTGTAATTGCCAAAAGTCAAAATCCACCGGGCTTCAAAAAAATCCGTAGTGAATTGGGGGAGCATTTAGCCACTACCAAGAATGTCTCTCAAAAATCGGCTCCGAGTCCTTGCTGGTCAATAAGGAAACCCGTTTCCATCTCGGTGCCGCATTCGTTGCATTTCGGATTAGTCAGTCACTCTTCGTCGTCTTGTCCAAGGCGGTAAAGCATTCAAGCAGCTTGCTTCCAACATCTTCTGACACCTCCATTTTGGTGACATCCGTGACTTCCGATGAAATGACGAGCAAAGCGTGTAAATGCTTCGGTTAAGCTGAATTCGCAAGGCGGGTGTCGTTCTGCAAAGGATGTGCTCTTTCATTCGAATAACTGCGTCCAACCGAAAAACATTTGAGGCGGGAGCGGTCATTGATCAATTAGAGCCAGGGCACGGTATTAGCGAGTGCTGGCAAAGTATATACTCTGTGGCCACTCATCACGGCTGTTGTGCGCGGTTTTGAGCTTGTCATCCTCTGGAACCAGTTACTTCATGTCGACCAATTTCTCCCAGACTGCGGCTTATATTTGGTCGCTTGCTGACCTGCTACGCGGTGACTTCAAACAATCCCAGTACGGCCGTGTGATCCTGCCATTCACCATCCTACGACGATTGGAATGCGTCTTGGAAGAACGCAAGCCGCAGGTGCTAAAACAGGTAGTCAAGCTGACGGAGATGAAGAATCTTGAGGCAGAGGCCCGCGAGAAATTTTTACTGAAGGCCGCTCAACAGTCGTTCTACAACACTTCGGCTATGAACTTGGCTACCTTGGGCAGCTCCGACATCAAGAGCAACTTGCTCTCGTACATCGACAGTTTCTCCAAAGACGCCCGCGAGATCTTCGAGCACTTCAAGTTCGCTGAGTTCGTCGGCCAACTCCAGGATGCGAACCTGCTGTACAAAGTCGTCCAAAAGGTCGCCTTGACCGACCTCAGCCCCACTGCCATCAGCAACCACGACATGGGGCTCGTGTTTGAGGAGCTGATCCGGCGATTTGCGGAATCCAGTAACGAGACTGCCGGAGAGCACTTCACACCCCGGGACATCGTGCGGTTGACCACGTCCCTAGTCTTCATGGAAGACGACGACGCCCTGACCGAACCAGGCATCATCCGCACCATCTATGACCCCACTGCGGGAACAGGCGGGTTTCTATCCAGCGGCATGGAATACGTTCATGAACTCAACCCAGAGGCCGTCATGCGAGCCTTTGGCCAAGAGCTGAACCCCGAGAGCTACGCGATCTGCAAAGGGGATATGCTCATCAAAGGCCAGGACGTCAGCCGTATCAAGCTGGGAAATACTCTCAGCGACGACCAACTGTACTCCGACCGGTTTGACTACATGCTCTCGAATCCACCGTTCGGGGTCGATTGGAAGAAGGTAGAGGGCCCCATCGCCGACGAACACAAGCTGAAGGGTTTTGACGGACGCTTTGGTCCAGGCCTGCCGCGCGTCAGTGACGGCTCGCTGCTGTTCCTGATGCACCTAATCAGCAAGATGCGTGACTACGACCCCAACGATCCAGACAAGAACGGTGGCCGCATAGGCATCATCCTAAACGGCTCGCCCTTGTTTACGGGCGGAGCAGGGAGCGGTGAGAGTGAGATCCGGCGTCACATACTGGAAAGCGATTTACTGGAAGCGATCGTCGCGCTGCCAACCGACATGTTCTACAACACCGGTATCGCGACCTACGTCTGGATTCTGTCCAACAAAAAAGAGGCCCAGCGAAAGGGCAAAGTCCAGCTGATCAACGGGGTGCATCTGTACCAAAAGATGCGTAAGAGCCTTGGCAGCAAGCGGCAGGAGATTGGCGAAGAAGACGTCAAGTTGATCACGAAAACGTTCGGAAGCTTTGAAGCGATCGAAAGCTACTCCCTGGACAAAGAACCAGACGAGAAATCCAATCGCGGTCGTCAGTCTGCCAGCAAGAAGAAAGCGGACAAGAAGACGTTTGGTAGCAAGATCTTTGCGAGCCATGAGTTTGGCTACCGGCGTATCACGATCGAGCGACCGCTACGGCTGTCGGTCCAATTTTCCGACGAGCGACTAGAAACCCTACTTTTTGAATCGGGCAAGCTGAACGCAGCCATGCAGGCTGTGTGGGAACGAATCCTCAATGAGCCGTTGGGCGCGAGCCCCGGTTGCGACGGTAACGTCGCGTCCCGCGAATTGACAACCGGGGCTAGCGCCCAACGGCTAAAGGAGGTCGAAGCCGAAGTGCGAGCGATGATCAAAGCGGACTTCGCAGAACTCAAAGAAAAGGACATCAAAGACCTGCTTGACCCGAAAACATGGAAGGCTCAAAAAGAACTGCTCGACAAGGCGATCAAGTTGCAAGCCGTGATCGGCACTGAGCAGCACGACGACTACAACAAGTTCGATGAGACGCTGAAGCAGGCGATCAAGAAAGCCGTCATCGAGTTAGATGCCAAGCAGACCAAGCAAATCATGGCTGCGGTCAGTTGGACAAACCCCGACGCTGAGCCCGTCATCAAGAAAATCGTTGGCAGTGTCGGCGATAAAAAGAAAGCCAAGCGGGATCCAACCTACGGAACATTTGAATATCGAGACCAGATTGTCCAGTTCCAGCCCGACAGCGACTTGCGTGACAACGAAGATGTACCATTAACCGCCGAGACCGCTCGAGGCGCCAACGTTGAGGCAGTGAACGAGGCCTACTTCCACAAGGAAGTAGCACCCCACGTCCCCGACGCTTGGATCGACAAAGACAAGATCGATGAGCGTGACAAGCAGGTCGGAATTGTCGGTTACGAGATTCCGTTCAACCGACATTTTTACGAGTACGTACCACCTCGACCGTTGCAGGAGATTGACGCTGAGTTGGATGAACTGAGCGGCGAGATCATGCAAATGCTGCGTGAGGTACATTCGTGAGCCAGCGATACCCCTCCCACAACCGAATTAAAAATTCGGGCATTCAGTGGCTCGGTCAGATACCAGAACACTGGGAAATTCTCCAAAGTCAGCGATTGTTCAGTGAGCGAAAAGAGCGCATGCGACTAGATGACGAACAGCTTACCGCATCGCAGAAATACGGCGTTATTCCTCAATCGGAATTCATGTGTCTCGAAGATCAAAAGGTTATGCAAGTGTATCTCAATTCTGAGATTCTAAAGCATGTTGAGCCCAACGATTTTGTAATCAGTATGAGAAGCTTTCAAGGTGGGTTAGAGTATTGCGGGTATCGTGGATGCGTCAGTTCCGCTTATGTTGGCATTATACCGTTAAAACACGTGATAACTGGGTTCTTCAAATACTTGTTCAAAAGCAGCCCCTACATTCAAGCGTTGCAAAGTACCTCAAACCTGGTTCGCGACGGGCAGGCGCTCAGATTTCAAAATTTTTCCCAGGTTGCACCTCCTGTAATTCCCGAACTAGAACAACAGCAAATCGCGATGTT
>CAMBSL010000195.1 GCA_945870455.1 Pirellula staleyi DSM 6068
GCCTTCGATATTGATCGCGAACCAGAAAAGTTGAGAGACGAATATGGCCGACACTCGTTGGGGCAATCTTGCTTGATGGCCAGACGTCTGGTGGAAGCCGGTGTGCGTTGTGTGTTGATTGACCATACGAATTGGGATACGCATTACGACAACTTTAATGTTCTCAAAAACGACTTGCTGCCGCATTTGGACTCCGGTATGTCAACGCTGTTCCGCGATTTGCATGATCGTGGTATGCTCGAATCGACTTTGGTGTTGGTGACAGGTGAGTTCGGCCGCACTCCACGTATCAATAAAGATGCGGGGCGCGATCATTGGGGACCAAGTACCGCGATTGCGATGGGAGGAGGCGGCATCAAGGGGGGAATTGTGGTAGGTGCCTCGAACGAGAGGGCGGAAAAGCCCGCCACCACTCCATATGGCCCTGAAGATCTGGCGGCTACGATTTATAAGTGCATCGGTATCGATCCAAAAACAGAATTTCTCACGCCGGAAGGGCGACCGATTCCTATCGTACCGGGGAGTGGTCGAGTGATCGAAGGGTTGACATAGCATGCGCGCCAATTGCTTATCCTTTCGCGAACCGTGGCTTGTTTTGATATTGGCGGCCTTCTCGCCCAGCATCGTATTAGCGGATGCACCCATGGCCATCTACTTGTTTCCTGCAGGAGGACAACGAGGGACCGACGTTTCGTTTCGCTTGGGAGGTTACGATTTGCATGACGGTTGTCCTCTTGAAATGACGGGACAAGGCATCGTTCCTTCGCAGCGAGTCGAACCCGCAGCTCAAACGGTCTGGTTCGAAGGCCCTCTCATACCGTTGCCCGATTCGCAAGCTCAGGAGAGTTACCCAAGGGATCAGATCGCGAGCGTCGCCATTTCGAAGGATGCGCCGTTGGGTTTTCGCAAAGCGCGAGTGAGAAACTCGCAAGGCGTTTCCAACTGGCTCAACTTTGTCGTCGGTGACTTGCCGGAAATCGTGGAGAACGAGATCGACGGTGCACCGTTGCCCGTTGCGGTGCCATTGCCGGTAACCATTAACGGTCGCATATTCCCACGAGAAGATGTCGACATTTGGAGTTTCGAAGCCCGCGCCGGCGTCACTTACACATGTGAAGTGATGGCCGAACGTTTTGGTTCGGCATTGGACTCACGCTTGAGCGTCGTTGGTCCAAATGGCAAAGTCATCGTCGAAAACGAAGATCACTATGGAAAGGACTCTTTGTTGCATTTCACGGCAACCGAGGACGGCCCAGTCCAAGTTCGCATTCAGGATGTCGATTTTGGTGGTCTTCAACACTTTGTTTATCGCTTGACCATTACGGATGGTTTGTTTATCGACTCGATTTATCCACTCGGTGGACGACGCGGCTCGAATGTAGCATTTCACGTGGCTGGCCCAAATTTGCCTGATTCGCCAGTCACATTGCAGTTGCCTGTTGTTCTTCCGGAGCCAAGTCAACTTACCTGGTCAACACAGATTGCAATCGCGGGCCGCCAAAGCAATCCAGTTCAATTGGAACTGAGTGATTTACCCGAAACATTGGAGATAGAACCCAATGACTCTAGTGAGGTTATCGCGACGAGTGAACCAGTTTGTTGTCCAGTCGTGCTCAACGGTCGCATCGATCGGGCGGGGGACATTGATGTCTGGCGATTCGTAGCTCGCAAGGATGAAGCGATCGACATCGAGGTGCAAGGCGCGCGTTTAGGATCGCACATCGATTCTGTTTTGACGATTCATAATCTAGTTGGCAAGGAACTAGCGATGAACGACGATGCGGAAGCGGGGCAGAGCGATTCGCGGATTGTGTTTAAAGCTCCCGAGGATAGTGTCTACGTGCTAGCAGTGCGCGATCGATTCTCGTATCGTGGCGGATCCTCGTTTCCGTATCGAATATCGCTACATGTCAGCGAAACTGCTCCAGACTACGAATTGAGTTTTGCACAAGACACGCTGAATGTTCCTCGCAAGGCGGAGGCGAAACTGAAAGTGAAAGCCATTCGCAAGAACGGCATGAACGCCGCTATTGCGATTGGAGTCAACGGTTTACCCGACGGAGTAACTGTCACAGGGAATACCATTGCCGAGAAGAAAAACGAGTGCGAACTAATCTTTCGAGCATCGGAGACGGCAAAAATTAACGCGACGGAATTGACCTTAATTGGTAATTCGGCAATTGCAGATCAACCGGTTGTGAGAGTGGCCACTCGCCCGCGAGCATCTCCACTCAATGCAGACACGAATCGCATTACCTTGGCCGTAACGATGCCGACACCCTTCAAGATCTTTGGCCAATTCGAAACCAAGTACGCAGCCCGAGGTTCGACCTTTGTGCGTCATTTTTCGATCCAACGAGGCGGTTTCGAGGGACCGATCACGATTGACCTAGCCGAGCGGCAGGTTAGGCACTTGCAGGGGGTGACGGGACCGGCAATTGTCATTCCACCAGGTGTCAGTGAGTTTGATTATCCCTTGCACTTGGCACCGTGGATGGAGATTGGACGAACTAGTCGCACATGCTTGAGGGGCGTGGGAGACATCCGAGATGACGATGGATCGATTCACAAGGTTAGCTTCACATCGGGTGAGCAGTTCGATCAAATCATTGTGTTGGTCGATCCAGGGCAATTGGACGTTCGTCTCAACCGCACCTCGGTGAAAGCCGTGCAGGGGGGCGAGGCTGAATTAGTGGTGACGGTAGGACGCGGACAAGGAATAACGGGAGAGGTACAAATCGAGCTCATTGCACCTAGGCATATCGACTGTGTGCATGCGTCCCTTTTGCAGATCGCGTCGGACCAGAATACCGGCGTGCTGAAATTAGCGTTTGCCAATCGCCCTCTCAACCATTTCAACATGCCACTAACCATTCGAGCCACCGCCCGAGTGAACGGTACGGCGTACACGGCGGAAAGGCAGATTACGCTAGTCGAATAGAATGATTGGTTATCATTGCTTGAGATAAGCATCATAATTAGTGGTCCCCTCAAGTTCTCGCATTCGTTCCTCCGTTCGTTTGGCCACTCGCAACGATGCGTCCAGTTCATCTCTCAAGCTATTCAAGTTATTATTGTTTTCTTTATTCATTAACTCTTGGTATTGCTTGACGGCAGACTGCATGTGATCGATGCTTTCCCGGATCTCGGTGAGGATATGCTCACGCTGTCCCAGGACGCTTGACTTCTGATCTCCGTTCAATCGATCTGCCAGCGAATGCATTTTGAGCGATTGTTCCAATTGATCGATGGCAGACCAAAACAACTGCCGAACTTGTTTGACGATTTCTTGACTTTGGATCGCGATGCCGGGCTTTTTTGCAAACTCTTCAAACTCGCTTCGGCAGGTTCGCAGAAGTGTCAAATAGTCCTTTGTTCGGAAATCGCGATCGACGCGAAGTCGGTATTGCAAGTCGTCCAGTTTTGTCTCTTCTGCTTGAACGATTTTCTGTGCATCCTCAAGCAGGATTTTTGCTGCCACATCGTCGGCAAGAAAAATCACTCGAGTAGCAAGCCATCCCACACCGCCCAAAACACCAACAAGTCCCATTACGTTCAGAGCCATAGGACCGTTAGCAGCCCAAGATATCAACCATGCGGATGCGCCCGCGACCACGGGAAGCACAACGGACGGAGCCCATAGTAATTCACTTGCAATTCGGGAGCGTAAGTCGGTCAACGGTTGATTCTCACAATTAGTAATTGAAACGACTAGTACTAGTAAGGAATCTCGCCTACACCAAAGGTAACTCGCGTCTCACCGGTAATCTGGCCTGGGATCGTTCGCATTCGCTCCTTCGGAATACCGGCGGACTGCAAATATTCTAATGCACCTTGGGCACGTTTGGAGGCAAGTTGTTTGTTTGATTCCACATCTCCCAAGCTGGATGCATTTCCTCGAATCATCAAGTAATACTGAGGCCAAGCTTGAAGTTTTACGGAAAGTTCGTCCAAAATAGTTCGGCTGCGATCCGAAAGAGTAGAACTTCCTCTCGAAAAAACAAGTTCAGGCACACTGAGCGTACCGACCGTCACAAGGCTTGACCATTGTTCCTGCGATAGCTCCTTCAATTGAAGTTCTTCTCGGATCGACTCAGACTGTACGCCAGGATAAAAATTTCGGGACATGATTTGTTTCATGGGTCGGTCAAAGTAGAGGCGATTCCATTTCCCCTCTGCGGGCTCCCGGTCCATCGCACCGGTCGATTTGAGGACCTTGGAGACGCGTTCCAAGATGTTCTCAATGTGGACAATCGCACCTTGTCGAAGTCCAAAGTGAGCAAAGTTCTCTTGCGTGTTCTTCCATTGGATTCCTTCAATCATCTTAGCAACTTGACCTGGTTCCAACTGCAGTTTGGTCCGCTTGGCATCGTCGATCATCAATTGCGATAGCTTGGTAGGTTCGCGAAAGGCAAAGAGCGACGTGAAGTAGCTTTCCAAAACGGCTTCTACCACCGGTTCGTGCTTAAGCAAGAAATCGCGGTTCACAACCAGCGTATCTACAATGTAGCCCGTGAATTTGGAACTGTCGGTCAAAACATGCAGCCCCTCGTTAACAAGCATTTGGCTTACAAAGGGCTCCCAAACCACGTAAACTTCGTTGGTGGATGGATCGGCTTTTCGATAGCGCTCAATCACTTTTTCTGGTGTCGCTACAGGATCGATCGACTTGGACGATACTTGGTCTAGTCCAAAGTCCTGCATGACGACCCGGGCCAAAGTCTCGCTTGGCGAATCTCCAACCAAGACGAATCGAACATCCGGCGAATTCAATTGATCCACGTTTTGAAAACGCTTCTTGTATGCCAGCATAGCGTCGGCACCGCGAGTCTCGTCAATAATGGCAATGATGGTTGCAGGCGGATAATCAAGCTTTGAAAAAGTCTTGATGAGCGCATCGGCAGGAAAAGCCGCGAACTGCAGGGTCCCTTTTTCAAGTGCGGCCGCGCGACCCGTGTAATCTGCCCCGTCATCCACCAACTTCAGTTTGATGCCTCGATTCGTGAGCTGATTCTGAAACTCCGGCGTCCGAAGGATGGCGTAGCCCGAAAAACTATCGAGACCCAGGCTGATTTCTTGGCTGTAACGACTCGTGCCCGACGTGGCCGCAACACTTGCTGCCGCTTCCTGCTTGGCCGTTTCCGTTTTTGCCTTCGTCCTGACCGGATCGATCACAAGTTTCCAAACGGAAACACCTATGCCTAACACGACCAACCACACGAGTGCTGCCAAAATTATTTTTGTCTTTGTCACGGCTTTGTTGGCCCTCTTGATTCAATGTTTGGCCGGGTTTGGTGTTCAACGAATTGACGCAGAAATTCATTCCATCTTAGTTTAACTGTCCAACCATTTGCGTCCCGCAATACCAATTTCTTCGGTTGCATGTCCACCCATTTTCAATGACTCTTGCATGACGCCGGATATCCACGCGACTGCATCTTCGCGAGCTTGCAATCGCTGCGAAGAAGCGTCCGTCGATTCTTCTAGGCAGATATTATCCTGCCTTGAGGCGCTACCCTCTTGGAGTGATTCTTCGAAACGTTTAGGTTGGCCCACAATGATCCGTACTTTGGCTGGCATGAACAATGCACTATAGACCTCCCAGCCACTTGGTGCCCCTTCAATCCAGATCGGCACAAGTGGCACGCCCGCTCGCATCGCCACAATCGCGGCTCCTGGTCGAATCGTCAGCAGCGGCGACGAGGTGCGATTGATTCGCCCCTCTGGAAACATTCCAACGAATCGACCGCTCTTGGCCAACGCAATGGCACGCTTGGTCGAGGTCGTGTCGACACCCGCCCGATTGGTTGGTATGGCCTGATAGGAACGCAGAATGGGTCCGAACAAGAAGTGCTTAAAGTACTCACCTGCTACCATCCAATGAACACGTCGGCCACTTACCAATTGCACAAAAAAAGGATCCACCGAACAACGGTGATTCGCAATCAACAACGCACCCGTTTTCATCCGTTCCGCCAGCAAAAAAATACGGCTCGAATCCGAACGACTGTTTTCGACATCCGTGCTCCAGCCCCTCCACTCAATCTCCACTCGCCACAAAACTCTCGCCAAAGCGTAAACAGGCGCGTAGAGCATCCGCTCCCAAGGCGTGTAGCGACCCGGTCCAAAAAGCCGGAAGGCAGCATAAGAAAAAGCGATACAGGCAGCGAAGATCAGGAAAATTGATGACGTCAAATTAAGTGTTTTTTCCGGTTTGGAATTGCTAAGTCGCAATTGCGAAATGGTTTATGAAGGATACGGGCTGCGGCGAGGCATCCCCATGGCAAAAGCTAATGATATCAAATCCTGGGATTCGCTGGAGATTACTGACAAAGTTCATGGAAAAGAGAGTAGCCAAGTCGATGGGCTATCGAGTATTGTAGTGCGAGTCGCAAGGACACGATCTTCAGCCGGTCGAGCCCGGTGACATCTCAGCCATCGAAGCAATGTGTGGCTGGTTTTCGAAAGGTTTGGGAAAGAGCTTAGCGGCCACGAGCTCTCTCCCATGAATGGATCATGAAGCAGTGATTCATTACCATTTGACGATCAGACGCAGCTAGCTAGACAACCAGGATGCACACTTTGTGTTGCTCCAAGACCCAGCACCGCGCAATTGAACGGAACATCAGAGTGCTTGCTGCGATGGGAAATTGAGATGAACCGGCCGACCGGCTATTTTTTTCGGCTTTCATCCACTCAATCTAGACGACGCTCCAAACGTGGTTTCTCCCACCGTCCACATTCCCGTACTGCTCCAAGAGGTACTTCATTGGTCGGGTTTGGATCGCCTAACAACTCATCCTCGAACCGTTGTTGACGGAACGCTCGGTGGTGGCGGGCACGCTTGGCACTTGGTAGAGATGCTTTCGCCTGAAGACTTCTTGATCGGAATCGACCGAGATGGTGGGGCAATCGATCGCGTCACCCAATTTTTGGACACGCACCTCCCGCCAGCTCCGGATCCGACACTGACCACTAGCGGGAATGGAACCAATCGATCCACCTGCCGCATTCGATTGATTCACAGTTCGTATCGCGAACTACCTCAACTGATGTACGAACAGGATATTCCCAAAGCGGATTGCATCTTGCTCGACTTGGGGCTTTCAAGCGATCAACTGGAAGACCGGCAGCGCGGTTTTTCTTTTCGCACTGGCGGCGAACTCGACATGCGATTCTGCACCGACGAAGGGATCTCGGCCCGTGACCTGTTGGCAAAGATCGACGAAAAAGAACTTGCCGACATCATCTATCAATTTGGCGAAGAACGCTTTAGCCGTCGCATTGCACGCGCGATTGTGGAACGTCGGAAACTCGATCCAATCGAAACGGCGGAACAGCTAGCAGACTTGGTTCATCGCTGCGTACCTGGCGGAAAAGTGCACGGCCGAATCGATAGCGCCACTCGCACTTTCCAAGCCCTCCGAATCGCAGTCAATCATGAACTCGACCATCTAACCAAGGCGATCGAAAAACTTCCGGATTGCTTAGCACCGGGTGGTCGGCTCCTTGTGATCTCGTTCCATTCACTCGAAGATCGCATCGTCAAGCACTCGATGCGAGATTCGAACAAGCTTACGGTTTTGACCAAAAAACCGATCCTAGCCAGCGAATTCGAAATGAACCAAAACTCGCGCAGTCGCAGTGCCAAAATGCGAGTCGCCGAACGTTTGGCCTGATTGCAAAGCGTCCCTTCGAGGCTGTCTCGATGGAACGCCAGACTGGCGGCCACAGTAAGCAGCGTTTGGCTTCAAGATTACTTTCCCATTGGCTGCTGTCTTGAATTATGATGAAGCACTCGATCTAACTGACTCTGAACCTTTAAAACAATCTGGATCGCTGTAAAATGCTGCGTCGAATTTGGACCTACCTCGGGATCGCACTGTTTGGGATATTGGAAATGAGCTTTTTGGATGGAGTTGGATCGGCGAATGCAGACGATAACCAAGATCTGTCGACCATCCAGTATCGACTCTCGTTTCGACAAGCGGATACGCATCGAGTAGATATCGAACTCTCCGTTCCTTCGAATGGCAAAGCCGAAATCGAACTCATGATGCCCGTTTGGACACCTGGGAGTTACCTGGTACGAGAATATGCTCGGCAAGTCGAACAAGTGTCTGCGGTGAATGGAGCGACCAATAAGGTCCTGGAAATCAACAAGAAGGACAAGAACCATTGGTGGGTTGTTTGCGATGGTGCAAACGAGGTGTTGGTGCGTTACACGCTGTATTGTCGAGAAATGAGCGTTCGGACGAATTGGGTAGAACGCGACTTCGCTTTCTTGACGGGTGCTGCAACCTTTTTGACGCGTTCCGACATGCTTGACCACCCGCATATCGTCCGAATCGATGCGTTGCCCAATTGGCCCAACATTGCGACGAGTCTTCCTGCGACAAACCCACGCGATCCGTGGACACGGACTGCCAAGAATTTCGATCAACTGGTTGATAGCCCGATTCTGCTAGGGACGATCAACATTCAGACATTCGACGTGGGTGGAGCAAAACACCATCTTGCAACCCTCGGTGGAGAATCTTTTTGGGATACAGTCGCGGCAGCCAAAGACGTTGCAAAAATCGTCGAGGTCGAGCAATCTTTCTGGAAAGAGACACCCTATCAAGAGTATTGGTTCTTGAACTTGGCTACCGAATCTGCTGGTGGTCTGGAACACGATGATAGCTGCGTGCTCATGACTGGGCGATGGACACAACGACAAAAATCGAAGTACACCGATTGGTTGGCGCTTGTGTCGCACGAGTTCTTTCATACTTGGAACGTGCGACGCTTGCGCCCGAAAGTACTCAAACAATACGACTACAACAATGAACAGTACTTTCAAGAACTTTGGGTCGCAGAAGGAGTCACGAGTTACTATGACGACCTCTTTGTCGCTAGAACGGGTCTTTGCAAACCAAAGGACTACTTGGAGCGAATCAGCAAAAATATCGCTACGGTTCAAAACGCACCAGGGCGTCTGGCTCAGTCGTTGACCGATAGCAGTTTTGACAGTTGGATCAAGTATTACCGACCGGACGAAAATGCCAACAACAGCCGCGTCAGCTACTATCTCAAAGGTGCGTTGGTTGGCATGTTGCTCGATGTCGAGATTCGATCGAGAACCGACGACGCCAAGTCGCTCGACGACGTGATGCGCTCGCTTTGGCAAACACATCGTGAAACTGGCTACACCAACGAGGACGTCCGCAATGCCGTTCTCAACGTCAGCGGTCATTCGCATGAGGAGTGGCTCAATCGGCTCCTGCAATCGACGGAGGAATTAGACTACGCTCCATTGCTGGAATGGTACGGCCTGGAGTGGAAAAAGCGAGACTCAGATAAAGATGCATCAAGTGAAAAGTCGATCTTTGGCAACGTATATGTTGGACTTGACCTCAAACCGGAACTAGGCAAAGCCATGGTCGACAAGGTGACACGAGATTCACCTGCCAGCCACGCAGGCTTTAACTCTGGCGACGAACTCATCAGCTTGGATGGGTTTCGGGTATCGGCTGAAAACTGGAGCGAACGATTGAATTTGTATCGTCCGAACGACGTCTGCAAATGCCTCATCGCTAGGCGAGGTAAGATCGTTGAGTTATCGCTCAAACTTGCGATGCAACACGAGAACAGTTGGACGCTAGTCAGGGTGGCCAAGCCAACCGAGGAACAAGAAAAGCACTGGCGAAATTGGCTTGCGATCCCCGAACCAGAAAAGAAGGCTGAACCCGAAAAGACGGCTGAGCCAGACGCAGCAGCCAAGTAAGCTCATCCTCGGTCCTTTCGTTGTGCGACGCTCCGCGTCGCATGAATTAGTTGTGTGACGCTCCGCGTCGCATGAATCACGACGGCGGAGCGTCGTGCAACTGACTACCACCCCAAGAAACCAGCCCCGCAGGCTGCCGCATTGCGGCTCGAAGTGCGTAAATTGAGTGCCATTTGTCTAGTACCACTATTTCCGATTGAAAATTTGACGCCAGGGTATAGGATTGAGGCCGTCGGAATTACTCGATTTTTGCTATCCTGGATTGGCAACCGACATCCCACCTCCCGCTCAAATTCTCTGGAGTTTGTCTCTCAATGAAGAAAAAATTATTCCTGGCCCTTGCTGCACTTGCCTGCTTAACGGATACCGCATTCGCCCAAAAATGGGCAGACTTGACAATGACCGTCTTGCTCGATGGCGATGTTCCAGCACCCAAGCCGCTCGACATGTCGAAAGACCCTCTTTGCAACAATAGCTCGAAACAAACTTCGGACGATCTTGTCGTCGATCCAAAAACCAAAGGCATTGCCAATTTGGTTTTCACCATCGACACGAAAAAGACCAAACTAGAAACCAGCCAATTTCATCCCGATTTGCAAAAAGTACCTGCGGTGAAGCCGGTCTTGGACAATGTCAAGTGTAAGTTTTTGCCGCATGTTCTCGCGATGCGTGCAGGCCAAACGCTCACCGTCAAGAATTCCGATGACGCCGCGCATAATGCCAAGTTTAGTTTCTTCGAAAACGAGGAAGTCAACCCAATGATTGTTGCCGGTGGTTTCAAAGACGTGATCATCACCAAGGAAGAAAAAGCCGCGACACGCGTCGACTGCAACATTCACCCTTGGATGAATGCATATATCATTATTACCAACCATCCCTATGCTGGCATCAGCGATTCGGTTGGCAAAATCAAGATCGAGAAACTCCCAGCAGGCATCCCCTTGGACTTCAAGATTTGGCACGAAAGTCAAGACAAGTCGATCGAAGAAGTGAGTCTTGGCGGCAAGAAAGAGACTTGGAAAAAAGGGACGGTACAACTGACGCT
>CAMBSL010000196.1 GCA_945870455.1 Pirellula staleyi DSM 6068
ATCCTGGTTGCCGCACGCAATCGAGGTGTCATCGAAATCAAGGCGGTGAACGCAGCTTTCGAGGCTCCGTCGCGAATGCTAGCGGTGTATGTTGAGCTCGACGAAGTCCAAACCGTTGCTTTTCGCGATCCAAATGATCCGGAAGTAACGGTTCGATTTCTTGAAGGTTTTCGGCTTTTGTGCACGCATGGGCTCGTGATGCACCACATTCATCGCGACTTTTCACTTACAAGTCGCGGATTCGAGCTTGCTAGAACTATTTCACAACAAGAGGTGCAACCGTGGCTCGACAAGGGTACCGAGTTTGGCTTACACGATTGACCCTGTGCGGTTGTATCTTGGTAGGCGTGTTCGGGGTTGGTTGGCGGATTATCTGGAATCGTTGGGCCGATGAAACGTTGCGACCGGTCACATCCAAAGACCTCGTTTCCCCCAAAGCAGACGTTGAATCGACAAACTCAAATCCACATGCGATCGATCCGTTACTCCAGTTTGCTCGCCGTGCCCTAGCCCATCATTGCAGTGAACATCAGGACTTTACTGCGAACCTGACTAAACGCGAACGCGTTGCCGGCAAGCTTCTGCCGGCATCCAAAATGGAAATGAAGCTTCGGTATGGTTCTGAGGATCCTACCGCAGAACGCACCGTATCAGAACGCACCTTAGCAGAACGCACCTTAGCAGAACGCACCGTATCCGTTTACTTGAAAGGCATCGAACCTAAATCACAAGCAGGACGAGAGATTATTTGGATTCAAAATAAAAACAATAACAAGCTCACCGCGCACGAGGCGGGCTTGCTGGGATTGGTCACAGTCGAGTTGTCGCCTCAAAGTAGTTTGGCCATGCTTGGCAACCGCTATCCCATTACGGAAATCGGGATCGAAAAATTGCTTCGCAAGTTGATTGAAAAAGGAGAACGCGATCGGTTGCTTGGCCCAGTTACGGTTCGTCGTACCGAAAACGCCACACTGGGAACGTTGCGATGCACGTTATTGGAAGTGATTCATGAGGAACCGACCGTCGAGATCGAAGGGACGCAAGTTGAGTTTGAATTTTACTTGGCTCAGATCTATATCGATGAAGAGCGCTTGGTGCCACTCAAGTACGCGAGCTTCACATGGCCCAAGACCAAGGGTGGAGAGCCTGAACTGGAGGAGGAGTATACGTACGAAGACCTATCAATGAACGTAGGCCTAACAGATGCCGACTTCGATACGAAAAATCCGAACTATCATTTCTGACGACCCGCTTAGGAGAGTCATGGAGTAGGACAAGCACGGGGATCGACAGGAAGATTTTGTGACAGGAAGATGATCTGGACCTTGAACCTAAAAATTTTCCTGTCGTTTAATTTTCCTGTCGTATCGAGTCCGCTATGCCGATCCATTGCCCGTTCGAGTTTCCGAGACTATCCGAAGAGGAGATGAGGACAGTAGACTTTACGGTAATGCGGCATGCGTTTGACACCCACGATGAACTAGGGCGACTATGCGATGAATCTGTCTATCAGCTCGAAATCGTTAGACGATTACGGCTCGCCGGTTATGAAGTTTCAATGGAAGTCCCGATCACACTTGCGTTTCGAGGGTTCTCCATCGGTCGTTCACTCGACTTTGTCATAGGCAATCGAATAATCTATGAACTTAAGGCGGTTTCAGAGCTCATGAAATCGCACGGAGGGCAATTGCCTGAGTATCTTTACTTGACCAATTCGACTCGTGGAAAACTCGTTAACTTTCGAACGAAGTCTGTCGAATCCCGATTCGTGAATACAACCTTTGAGCGGATCGAAAGGCAAATGTTTCATCTCGATGAGCAGGACTATTCTGGAGATAGGTATCTGCCAACTTTAGTTCGAGAGTTGGTCGAAGATTGGGGGACAGGTTTGAGCGCGTCCGTGTATCGTCGAGCCATTCTCGGTTGCATGTTGGAGCGGGCTGAGTCCGAGCAACATTTGCCAATGGTTTCAGGAGGTCAATCGATTGGTAATCAGCGATTCCATCTACTTTCCGCCGATACCGCGTTGGGCGTGACAACGTACCCCAAGTTGATTCCAGACAACAGTCAAGAGTTTCAAAAGCTGAACATGGCCAGTCCGCTCAAGCGGTTGCAATGGGTCAATGTTTATCACCACCACGTCACCATAACGACGATTGAACGCGACAGGAAGATTTCACGACAGGAAGATAAAGACAAATGGAACCTGTAGATTTTCCTGTCGCTAAATCCCACTGTGCCCCACGCGGTAACATCACCTCAACCGACCGAACGATCTTTACGGTAAGCTGTGTCCCATCTTGTCCCGTTTGGTAGCTAGGTAATTCGCGTTGTGTTCGTTGACGGTTGGGATGATTGGCACTTGATCCGTTACCGTCAAGTCGAAGCCTCGCAGGTTGAAGGCTTCCGTCTTTTTTGGGTTGTTGGTCAACAAGCGAATACGGCGCAAACCCAGGTCCTTCAGGATCTGGATTCCAACTCCGTAGTCGCGCATGTCGGCTTTAAATCCCAACGCATGGTTGGCTTCCACGGTGTCCATGCCTTGTTCTTGCAAGGCGTAGGCGCGTATTTTTTGAGCTAGGCCGATGCCGCGCCCTTCTTGCGGGAGATAGACCAAGACACCGCGCCCTTCGCGCGTGATGGCTTCGAGTGCTTGGTGCAATTGGTCACCGCAATCGCATCGCAACGATGCAAGCAAGTCACCGGTAAAGCAACTGCTGTGCATGCGAACTAACGTGGCTGGATCGCTTTCGTCTTGTACATTTCCGAATACCAATGCGATGGGTTCTTGCGTTTCATACTGAACGCTGTAGGCCACGATTTCAAAAGCCCCGTACCGTGTTGGCAATTTGGCAGTGGCCGTTCGCGACACGAGCTTTTCGTTGACTCTGCGGTGGGCGATCAGTTGTTCCACGGTGATGATCTCTAAACCCAACTTGGTGGCCATCTCCATCAACTCATCGCGGGTCGCTCGATCTCCCTCGCGATTGAGGATTTCGCATAGCACTCCCGCCGGAACCAACCCTGCCATGCGAGCCAAATCGACGGCCGCTTCGGTATGTCCGGCCCGCCGTAGAACGCCGCCCTCTTTGGCGACGAGGGGATACACATGCCCGGGTTTGACGAAATCCGAAGCTTTCGAGGAATCAGCTGCCAATCGACGAATCGTTTCCGCGCGTTCACCAGCCGTGATGCCTGTTTTGCAGCCCGCATGATCGACAGGGGTCATGAATGCGGTGGTCAATGGCGATGTGTTCAACTCGACCAGGGGGCGCAGCTCAAGTCGTTCACAAACAGATGGCAGCACCGAAGCGCACAACTGACCGTGCCCCTGCAGCATGAAGTTGATTGTTTCTGTCGTTACCCCCTGGGCCGCACATACAAAGTCCCCTTCGTTTTCACGGTCTTCGTCGTCGAGCACAATCACGACCGCTCCGCGGGCGATCGCAGATACGGCATCTTGAACAGAACTAAACGCGTTTGTTTTGGTCATTTTGTTTCTTGTCAAAATTGAGGGCGGTTGTCGGCAGAGTCTTTCATCTCTTCGGCGAACGGTGGATTTGAAATCAAAAGTCGCTACGCCCCAGATTCGCCGGAATCCTGCCCCTCCAAGTTGTAATCCTTCATTTTTTTGTGAAGCGTATTGCGATTGATACCCAGTCGCGTAGCTGCCTTCGTCTGGACGAAATTACAAGCCGCAAGAACTTGCGCAATCAATTCCTTTTCAACCCTATCAACCACTCTGCTGTGCAAGTCAGTCTGTTCTGGATCGCAGATTCGAACTCCTTCTTGCACAACTTCACCAACCAAAGAATCAAAATCGAGGGCGCGAACGACGGAAAGCGACGATAGCTTGGTCGCACCAGTTACGCAACCGGGTAATAGTTGCAGTGTTAACTCGTCCGACTCCGCCATGACCACGGATCGCTCGATGTAGTTTTGGAGTTCTCGCACGTTTCCAGGCCAGTGATAGTCTTGCAAAGCCTGCATGGCTTCTCGCTGAATGTGAACCACATAGCGATCATTAAGTGCGCTGTAGTGTTGCAAGAAATGGGCGATGAGAGCGGGAACATCCTCGCGTCGCTTGCGGAGAGGCGGCAACTCGATCGGGACTACGTTGAGGCGCCAGTAGAGATCCTCGCGAAATTTCTCTTGCGCAATCTCGCCCGCAAGGTCGCGGTTGCTGGCTGCGATCACCCGCGTATCGACCGTTACGGTCTCGGTATCTCCGACGCGTTCAAATTCCTTCTGCTGCAATACTCGCAAAAGTTTTACTTGCAAATGGAGCGACGTACTGTTGATTTCGTCTAGAAAGATGGTGCCCGAGTGGGCTGCCTCGAAACGTCCTGCTCGATTGCCTACGGCTCCTGTGAACGCACCTCGAACGTGTCCAAACAGTTCGCTTTCAAGCAAACTCTCGCTCAACGCACCGCAGTTGACTTTGACAAAGGGGCCCCCGTTGCGATTGCTCAATTGGTGGATGGCATTGGCGATCACTTCTTTGCCCGTGCCCGTCTCGCCCAGGAGCAGGACCGACGCGTTGCTCATCGCCACTCGCCGCGTAATGCGGTAGATGTCCTGCATGGCGGGGCTTGTACCGATCACACCGGGCAATTCTCCGCCACCGGTAAATCGATAGTTCCCTTCGTTTTCCAGTCCGTAACTGGCCATTGATCCGCAGCTTGTGGTAAACGCCAAAAAACCGAGTCGGCGTCCGCACGCACGACGAATCCTAAGGCGCTACCTCAGACCAAGGTTTCGCAGACTTGCTTGCCTCAATCGCATCCAGGACGCGCCCTAGAACAACACGCAGATCCAGTTCGTCGGGTCCGCGCGTATTATACTCATCGTACTGAGCGTTTGCGGTCTCGGTAGATATCAAAAGCCCAAATCGCTTAACCGATTGCACAAAAATTTGGCTTGCCTGCTCGCGTTTAGGCAAAGGTTGCGATTTATCCAACACAATCGCGATTAGGTTCATTTGGCCGGCCGGGCTCTCCACAACCGTTTCAAAACTTAACTTGGGCTGGGTCGAAATAAACTGTCCTTGACGGTCGTTCCAATAGGCCCACGATGACTCGTTCCATGCAATTCGATTAGCCGATTCCAATTTCGGGGATTGAGTCACAATGTTCATTCGGCGCAAAATATCCGCAAAGCCGGCTTCGTCGGGCGGTATGCTCCCCAATACGACCCGGGGGTCCGCAGCCGCGACAGAATGCTCCCCCCTGCTCAAGGAAGCAGCAAGAATCGCGATTGGACACCGAGCGGTGGCCGGGTTCGCACGAATGCGTTGGACAAGCTGACCCAGGTCCATCTCACGTACGCGCTCGACAATAAAAATGGACTCGATCGGCAAGCCTTCCCGCAACAAGGACATCGTCTGTGTCGCTGAAGCCGCCTCGGTCACGCGAAATGAAAAAGCGTCCAAAAGCCCCTTCGTATGTGCTCTCAAGTCCGTGCTACCGCCGACAATCAAGGCCAACGGTCGACCTTCGAGGCCCCTCATCTCGGCGAGAATTCTCTCCAAGCGATTACGGCCATCGAAAGCGAAGTCGACAAGTTTGGTGGAACCGTCCTCTTGATCTACAACCATACCGCGAAGCAGCGCTTCCGCCGCTTCATAACGCACCGCAGCGTAGCCTGAACTAAGAGCTTGCGCGAGGCGATCGCGCACCGGACCGGGCATCGCATTCGGCTGGACCCAACGCGAAAGATTTCGAACCGCATGCAACTGAGCGGAAGAGAGCTCGGCTTTTTCCGCAGCGTCCCAAACCAAAACACCGAATTCGAAGCTATCTTTTATGACCTTCGGCAAACTTGTAGCGACATCTTCGAAACTCGCGGTATCCGGCGATTGCCTCGCAGTGTCCTCGAGAACAACCGCCATCGCAAGAGCCGAATCGATATCCGCAGAATCGCTTAAACGCAAGGCGGAGTTGGCCAGTTGAACCGCTCGGTTCCAAGCCAAATCGGCGCCGCGAGCCGGTCTTTCAAGGATGGAGCGACCGTTGGGAGCTAATAGCCAAGTCGTATATGCATCCGCGTCATCGAGCCACCGCGAACGCTGAAATTCGTCTAGGGACTTTTGCATTTGATCCAAAGCGTAGCGTTGAATCGCCGAGCCTGACGGAATCGAATTATTGCGGTCCGCAGCCACGCGATTGAGTTCGTCCTTGATTTGATTGTCCATTTGCACATCGTTGGCAGCGGTGCATAACTGAATCGAAAGGGATGGCTCTCCCAAACGCGCTGCGAGCAATGCCAGTCGCCCGCGAGCGTCCGCATGCGGTGTCACCATAGCTGCCTGCCAAGCGGACAACGCAGATTTCCCCATCAATGAGAGTGCTTCGGACATCGTCGCGTTCGGTGCAGAAGCTTGTTCAGAAAGTTGATGGTCGATGAGTGCAGCAATGCCTCGATTGCCCGCCGACTGCAACGTGCGAAACGCTCGAATGCGATCTGATTTGTTTGGGCTTTGCAACAACAAGACGTTGGCCCGAAGCCTTTTGGGATCCATCGCAGAGGCGTTGGCCAAGTCAAGAATCCGTTTCACACTTGCTCGCTGCGATGCAGATATTTCAACATCCGCTTGCATCAGGTTAAGAAACGTTTGTGTTCCCGCCGTTTGAACCATTTGAGTTGCTTTGGTCTCGTCGATTCCCAACCGAACGACTTCGTCCAGCCAATGTTGAACTTCATCCCATCGGCGAATTTTCGTCATCAACTGAATGGCGCGGGCAAGCTCCGTTGCCGTACTTGGCATGGATGACCGTATCGAACGAACAACGGCACTGCGCTCGTTTGGGTTGAGCCCTTGGCTGTCCAATAAGCTTTGGTCGCTGGAATTTGCGGTTGTCTTGGCTGTTACACCGTCCAAGTTATCGCTTTCTTGGTTTCCGACAGCCCCGTTCACTTCAAACGGATCTTGTCCAAACGCAAGCGGTAAAAAAGGGTCCGCCCAAACCGGCAGCAACAGCATTAACTTCGCAAAAGTCCGAATCGCAGTAATCATGTCGGAACGTCAAAAGTGGAAAAGTCTGAGAAAGGGTGCCGCAACATTGGTGCTACCCCCGAACGCATGGTTTGAGGTGCCTCCGTCAATCTTAACTAGGTCGAAGTGCCGATTCCCCGAGTACAAGGCTAACTAAGAACATTTTTAGGTCAAATGATTCGAATTTGCCGGATTCGACGACCGAGACCTCCAAAAATTTTACAACAAAGATAACGGACTTTCTCAAGAAGCGGTTCTGCCGTGCGATCTGTCACAGACTATCTGCGAAAGTTGCGTTGGGAATCGCATCTTTTTCGGAGCAAACGACGGCACAAAAGGCAACATTGCATGAAGGTTCATTACCGTTGATCAGTGGCGATGAACGGTGCGAGTGCAGTGGCATTATTCCTGGGCCATGGCAGATGACGCGCCAAGTACCGACCCATCTCCGAGTTTTGCCCGGAAACCTGCGATTCGTCTCCGCTGGGCAACTTGATTCTCTCCGAAGTAGATAGCAGCCAGTCGGAGACTGTTTTGAGCGGTATGCGGGTGCTGCTCCCGATAATCGCACTTTTGTCGACGATCATAGCTATGTTGTTCGGCCAACCAGGATCCGCAGGTCGTATTTTTCCTTCTAACTTGAGTCCGTTGGGGGCAAGTTCGAATTGAACGGCTAGGCGATCGATGCGGGCGGTTTTGTTTTCCAGTTTCCATAGACTCGGCTGGGCTTGCAAACGAAAGGCATCTCTCGTTCGGTGTACCCATTCTGTTTCCGCCGTTCCATTGGTACCGCTCAAATCGAGCGAACCTTTGGCGAGGAGCAACCGGTCGTCTGCAATCAATGCTTGGTCGATGAGCAGACTTGCGATCCCACGGATCGGAGAACCGATTGGGGCGGTCACAATTCCCAAGTCAACGGATTCGAAGACGCCAGCGATGTTTGCGTCCCAATTTTGGTCATTTTGTGTCCAAGCCATTGTGCCGCGAAAACCAGCATCATTGCCTAACTCGAGAAGAGTTGGAAATCGCTTTGCCAATAGTCGGCAGGGGATTGAGATATCGTTCGAGATAAGTTCCAAATGGGTCGTTGGGAAAGCCAATGCGTGGTGTCGCTTGATGACAAGAGTGCTGGCTTCGGAGAAGTTCTGACCCGCAATTGAGAATTTGAGATAGAGACTGGAGGCTGTTTCAGTCGGCTGAAGCCCAACCTCAACATTTTGAAACTTTGTGTTTTCCACCCCATCGAAAACGAGCATTTCCGGTACCGACAACCTGAGCAGGCTTGCCGACTTCTGCGGGCGGCAAAGAAACCAATCGTGGATCACCTGCATTGCGCTTTGAATCTGCGGCCCATTTAGCTCTGGAGAGACAAGATCCACTGTCCACCCCGAGCGATCCATGGCTGCATTGATTTTTTCTACCTTCAAAATCTGTTTGCCCGTTTCTGGATGCAAACAAACAAAATTGTGGGCTCGGAAGCGTTCGGGACTTGGAAACTCGATCGATGAAAAACGAACGTTAACCCCTAAATTGTCGCTAATCCTCTGTTGCCAGAGTTCCTTTTGATAGCTTTGATACCATGGCGTGATTCGAACACAGCTATAGCAAGCGACAAAAACAAGTGGAATCAATGCGATAACAAGGAAAAGGACTCGGCACAACTCGCGCTGTGTCGATTCATGGATTCGGATTCGTTTTCTCCATGGTTTAGAGGGCATCCGCGGAAGTCGATGGCTCGAGGGTAGAAGCGGGATTCGGCGTCAACCTGTTGATTAGCAAAGGTGTGCAAGATAATCAAGATCGAAAAGGGGCCTACCACCGGGCTACGGACTACGGACTACGGACTACGGGCTGCCGGGCTACCGGGCTGCGGCTACGGGCTACGGGCTACCGGGCTACCGGGCGGCTCGAGCCGATCCGCCATCACAAGGGTTCTAACCGAAGGTGAATACGACTTTTCTGGTGGTCTCAAGCTGCATTTTGAGTGTTGTGCGGATACGATAGGGCGACAAGTGAAGTATTCCCAACCGCCATCTCTACCACCCGCTGTCACCGTGCCATCGACCCAGAATTTTATCATTCGATTCCTTCTTTTGCTCGTGAGCGCGACCCAGGTATGGATTCCAGTCGCTCGAGCCGAGGACGAGTCGAGCGACGTTGGCGTCGCCTTTTACGAGACGAACATCCGTCCGTTGCTCGCTCGGCATTGCTACCAATGCCATTCCAAGCGGGCCAAAGATCTACAAGGAGAACTGCTGCTTGATTCGCGAGATGGTTGGATGAAAAGCGGTCAGAACGGGCCAAGCGTGATGACGGTGGCGCCTGAATCCAGTTCGTTACTCCGCTCTGTCCGATACAACGATCCGGACCTGCAGATGCCGCCAACCGCACCGCTTGCGGCTGAAGACATTGCAAAGCTTGAACATTGGGTTCGGATCGGGGCGCCAGGGCCAAGTGACGACGCCGTTGTTTCGATATTCGAAGCGTCGGATCCCATTGCAGGCAAGAGTCATTGGGCTTTTCAGCCGCTGAGTCACGATCCGCTTGCGAGCGACAAATCCGAATGGTCACGATCCAGCATTGATCGGTATGTCGTCGCTCAACTTGAAAGCAAGGGGCTGCACCCGGTTTCGGACGCGGACTCTGTGGATCTCGCGAGACGCATTTTCTTTCAGCTCATCGGTCTCCCGCCTACCCAGCAAGAAATCAACGACTTTATTTCTGACGAACCATCCCAAGCGCTTTCGAGATTGGTCGACCGTTTGCTCGCATCGCCTGAATTTGGAAAACGCTGGGGCCGGCATTGGCTCGATCTTGCTAGGTACTCCGATTCGAATGGACTCGACGAAAACTTTCTATTCCGTGAAGCGTGGCGATATCGCAATTGGGTCATCGATGCACTCAACACAGATCTGCCGTTTGATCGGTTTGTCATGGAGCAACTTGCTGGCGATCTGCTCCCTTTCGATTCGGTCGATCAACGCGATCAGCAGCGTATTGCGGCCGGATTCCTGGTGATTGGTCCCAAGGTGCTCTTGGGAAACAACGCCATCAATCAGCGTATGGAGGTTGCAGACGAGCAGCTCGACACGATTGGAAAGGCGCTTCTTGGTCAAACCCTGGGCTGTGCCCGTTGTCACGACCACAAGTTCGATCCCATTCCAACCGCCGACTATTACTCCATGGCGGGAATATTTGCGTCGACAAGCGTGATGAAGTCCCGTTATATGCTCGGGGAGCAGCGTGTGATGGAGCGGCTCATCGGACTGGGGCCTAACGGCAAGGAGTCCGATGATGCGTACGAAGTGTACTGGCGCACACAACCGAAATTGAAAGAACAAAAGAAGGATGCGGAATCGGCGCTGCAAGCGATGAAAGAAAACAAGGCGGATGCATTCGCCGTTCTACTTGAGAAAAAGCCTAACGCGATCGCCGAAGGGGCCAAGGAGATAGGAAAACCAAACGAAGCTCGAATCGTTGCGCAAGAAGAATTGATTCGAGGTTTGACGGCCGCGATTTCCAATCCGCCCAAGATCCCGCCTCGCGCTATGATTCCAGAAGATGTGGCACAGCCAGCCGATGAACACATTCGATTGGCTGGGCAGTTTGATCGGTTGGGTGAGCAAGTCCCGCGGGGATTCCTAAAGGTGCTCGTCGACGACGAACGAATCGCGATGCCAGTCAAGCAAAGCGGCCGCATGGAGCTGAGCAAATGGTTGGTCGATCCAAAGAATCGAGCTGGTCAATTGGTCGCGCGTGTTCAAGCCAATCGTGTTTGGCACCATCTGATGGGAGTTGGCCTTGTGCGAAC
>CAMBSL010000197.1 GCA_945870455.1 Pirellula staleyi DSM 6068
TTGGCGTCGCCTCCCGTGGGGAACTCCGGCGTCTGTCGTACTAGCCGGCGTCAACGCGCTGCCACCTCCGAGTGAGTCCATCGGCGATGATTGGTTGAGAGTTGCTTTGCCCTCAATCGCTCAAGGGACCAAACACTTCACCATTTCGCGGTGGCCCGTAGGTGGCGAAAGTACAGTGGTGCTCATGCGATCCTTTACGGACAATCGGCAGGACATGACGGTATCGGAAGCATGGCAGCGAAGCATCGTGAGTCTCTGGGAAGAGAAATTCGATCCGAGGGCGGAACAAGTCTTCCAAGGTGCTCCAGCCGCAAATTTAGAACACACAGTCCTTGGCTCGCATCCGCTTCTTTGGTCTGGCTACATCACGATCGGTGATGCGAAATAGTGACACGTTCGAATAGACATGTGTGGTACGCTCAGACGGGGCGATGGGGAGGAAAACGAAATGGTTTCGACGTTTCAACTCGAAACCAAAAGTCGTGGATAGGGTTTTTGGGTCCCCGACTTCTACTCGTTTTACTTGGATTCTCTCCGTTCATCATCCTTGAAATATCGCTTCGTACTATTTGGCCAAAACGGACAGTAACCCTTTCCGATCCATTCTTGAACTGTGAGCAGTTGACCCCGCTATTCTATTTGAATGGAGATGACTATCGGATACAACAAGAACACTTGAAGCTGTTCGCCCCGGCTCAATTTCCGGCGAACAAGAAAGTCAATACGAGCAGGGTTTTTTGCCTTGGAGGTTCGACTACGCAGGGGGAACCTTACAAACCCCCGACGGCGTTTCCGACCTGGCTCCAACTCAATTTAGAGATTGTCGAACCAAACAAGAATTGGGAGATCATTAATTGCGGCGGGCTCTCCTATGCAAGCTATCGAATGCTTCCGATACTCATTGAGATACTCCAGTATCAGCCGGATCTTGTGATCCTGGAATGTGGGCATAACGAGTTTCTCGAAGAACGTGAGTTGTCGGGCTGGAAACAGTCTCCCATTGTCAATCGGGGGGCAGCACGAATTGCTCAATCGTCACGATTGATTCAATTTGTGGCTGACGGTTTCCATCGCGTTTCTCAAGTCGAATCGACGACAACGAAGCGAACGCGATTGGAGCGAGAAGTCGACGCCTTACTCGATGATCAAGGGGGATTGGAAAAATATCGACGCGATGAACTCAATATAAAATCCGTGGTAACCTCGATGCGTTGGAATCTAGTTGCGATGGTGAGGGCATGCAAAAAATCGGGGGTTCCCGTTGTTCTCGTAGTTCCAACGTCCAATGTTCGCGATTGTCCACCCTTCAAGTTTGAATTGGGCCAGCAAACAGATACCGCTGCAAAGAAGCAGATCGAGGCGCTTTGGGCGCGAGCGATGAGTCATGCTGAGAATCCAGATCCAGAGTCACTCAGGGGCAATGTCAGCCAGGAGTCCGGTCTCCGAGAGAAGCTGGAAAAAATATTGGCGATCGATTCAGGCCATGCTGCGGCTCTGTATTGGCTCGGCAAGCTAGAGCTTGAAAACGGCCAAACCGAATTGGCTCGTAGACATCTCGTCATGGCGCGAGACAATGATGTCTGCCCGTTGCGGGCGGTTACCTCTGTGCAACAGGCGATTCGCGAAATTGCCACCCAGGAGCAAACATGGTGTTTGGATGTCGATTCTATGTTCGCATCGTTATCCGAGCATGGACTGGTTGGGGACCGTTGGCTGATCGACCACGTCCATCCACGTATCGAAGGTCACCAAATACTTGGCGAGCAACTAGCAGACCTCTTGATTGAAAAAAAGTGGCTCAAACCCACTGAAAAAAATTGGCGTTCGAATCGATCCGCTGTGTATCGCGATCATCTTGAGGGGCTTGGCGAAGACTACTTCATTCGTGGAAAACAGCGACTGGCTGGACTCATGATGTGGACACAAGGGCGTACCCGCAAAGGCTTGAGCCATCGGGAGACCAAACCTTGACAATCGGGATCATTTCAAATCGAGCAGTATCCTTAACCTACGCGTTGTTTTGATCGGACAATATGAATCGTTTGAATCGCACCCAACAAAAAAGAAAGTTATCGCTCACCAAGAAAATGCTCTTTTCGGTAGTAGCGACGCTCGGATTCTTTACGATCCTCGAGACCATACTGGCGGTCGTAGGAGTCCAAAGGGGCGATCGTATTGACGACCCGTTTGTCGGGTTCTCCGATGTGAACCCGTTGATGGAATTGTCGCAGAGAGACAGCGGAGAAAAGATCCTTTCAACCGCGAAAAATAAACTACGTTGGTTCAACGCCCAATCCTTTCCCAAAATCAAGCCGCCCGGAACCAAACGTATTTTCAGTATGGGTGGTTCGACGACATACGGGCATCCCTACCGGGATTCGACATCTTTTTCGGGATGGTTGCGTGAGTTTCTACCCGTTGTGGACTCGTCGCAAAAATGGGAAGTGATCAACGCAGGTGGAATCAGTTACGCGAGTTACCGAGTCGCGGCACTTATGGATGAGCTGGCACAATACGAGCCAGACCTCTTCGTGGTTTACTCCGTACATAACGAATTCTTGGAACGCCGCACCTACAGGAGAATGTTCGAAAAATCGCAACTCAATTTGCGATCCCATGCGTTGCTCGCAAGGTCGCGGACTTGGGAACTGATGGATCGGATGCTAAAGCAAGCAAGCAAATGGACGACTCGTTCTAGTAAGACTGCCTCCCAATCGGCGAACACAACGTCATCGGGTGCGGAATTGTCGTCGGATGTAGAATTACTGCCGGCAGAGGTCGATGAGATTCTCAATCACACGATTGGCCCGGTCGACTATCATCGCGATGTTGACTGGCGAGCGAATGTCCTGACTCACTACGAAACGAACCTGCGACGCATGATTGCGATCGCGAAACGCTCTGGCGCACAAATTGTCTTTGTGACCCCTACCGCCAATGAAAAGAACTGCTCGCCATTTAAAAGCGAGCACCGCCATGGACTCACCCCCTTGGACAGCGAGCGATTAGAGATGCTGGCTAACAATGCGGAGAGCCAGTCAAACACGGCAAACGCGGTGGAGATACTCGAGGCAGTTGATGACTTGCAAAAAGCTATCCAGATCGATCCGAACTATGCAGACTACCATTATCGTTTAGGGAAGGCATACTTTGCTCTCCATCGGTATTCCGATGCACAGCAATCTCTTTCATCGGCCCTGAACGAAGACGTTTGCCCTCTCCGCGCAGTGCCTAAAATCAGGCAAGCGGTCGAGCGAATTTGCCGAGAAATGCGAGTGCCGATGGTCGACTTTGAACAACGCCTGCGACAGCTTTGCGAATCAGAACACGGGCATTCTATCCTAGGCGACGAGTACTTTCTCGACCATGTTCATCCTACGGTCGATGTGAACCGACGCCTAGCTCTTTGGATCATCGAAGAGTTACAGTCGCGAAGTCTCGTTCTTGGCACAAGCGTAGTTGACAGATCCCTTTCGAAGTCGCTCGCTGCGGTGGAGACAAAGGTTCTGAGTGCAATCGATACAGAATTGCAAGGCTTTGCACTCCGCAACTTGGCCAAGGTCCTTCATTGGGCAGGCAAATTCGAGGAAGCTGCCCCGCGTGCGAGAGACGCAATGGAACTGCTGCCCAACGATCCTGAAAGCCAATTCCTTTTGGCAGATTGTTTGAACAACATTGGCCGGCCCGATGATGCGTTGCTCGAATACGAAAAACTCTTTGCAAACGGCGAGGACTACCCACGTGCATTCCAAGCTTACGGTGAACTGCTCGCCGAGCAGGGAAAACCGAGTCAAGCAAAAGCGTATTTATTGTTGGCGATTCTTCAAAACCCAAAAAATGCCGGAGCTTACCATAGGTTGGGCGTCGTCCATCTTCAGTTGGGCGAATTTGAATTTGCGATTGAGTCCTTGGAAGAGTCGAATCGACTCTACCCAGGCGATGCCGCAACTCTTTTCTACTTGGAAGCCGCCAAAACCAGACAACGCGAGCAACTCGATGGACATTAAGGAACAAGCAACCGCGTTTTACCACTTAAGCACATTCGCAACTGTTTTTCAACTCAATTAGCCATTGGGCGATAGCCCCGGTTCTCCCATTGCTCGACATTCGTCGAGAACCGGGGCTAGGCGCCCTTGGGCACTCAGTTTGTTTCACTCGAAGACTCATAAAGATGTGCTTAGCAATGTTCTTTCCCGTTCGCACCAATTGCCAAGTTGGAGCGAGATTGAAATGCAGCGAACTTGATTTTCAACTATAATGATAGGCTTGTCGTACCGTTTCCCCCGCAGACTTGCGATCCCCTCCAACCGTCGAATCTCGCCAAAAACCATGACAACCATTCATCTCAGACCGCTTGTCCTTCTTGCGGTTTTGTTTGGAATACCGGAACAACTAAGCGCCGAGTCACCGGTTCCTGACAAGATCCTGTTCAATCGCGATGTGAGACCCATCCTTTCCGACAATTGCTTTTTTTGCCACGGCCCAGACGCAAATCACCGTCAAGCCGACTTGCGCCTCGACGTCCGCGAGGAAGCGTTGAAGAGCGGTGCATTGGAGGGAGCCAAACCGGAGGCAGCCAAACCGGAGGGAGCCAAACCGGAGGAGAGCGGTATTGTCGCTAGAATTTTTTCCGATAAAGCCGATGTGCAAATGCCGCCACCAGATTCCCACAAGAAACTCTCGGCGCGACAGAAAGAGATCCTGAAGCGTTGGATAGAACAGGGCGCCGTCTTTCAGCAGCATTGGTCCTACGAGAAACCTCACAAGGCAGAAATTCCAACGGGACAAAATGGTGTCGATGCGCTGGTTCACAACCGCTTGTCCGAAGTAGGATTAAAGCCTGCATTGCAAGCGGATCGACGAACGCTTATCCGCCGACTTTATTCTGACCTGCTGGGCTTGCCTCCCTCTGCTTCCGAAGTTGACACGTTCTTGCGTGAGGGCAGCGACGCGAATGGCGAGTTGTCCGCGACCAAGGCAGACTCAGCCTACCTAGCATTGGTCGATCGCGTTTTGAAGAACCCGCATTTTGGCGAACGCATGGCTATCCACTGGCTGGATGTCGTTCGATTTGCGGACACGATTGGTTACCATAGCGACAATCCCAGGAACGTTTGGCCTTATCGCGATTGGGTCATCAAGAGCTTCAACGACAACAAGCCCTTCGATCGTTTTTCGATCGAACAGATCGCCGGTGATTTGATGCCGGACAAGTCGCAGGAGACGCTCGTTGGTTCTGCCTTCAATCGATTGTTGCTATCGACAGAAGAGGGTGGAGCTCAATCCAAAGATTATGAATCGAGAATGTTGACGGACCGTGTGCGTGCCATAGGTGCGGCCTGGATGGGGCAGACGACCGGATGCGCTCAATGCCATGACCACAAATTCGACCCATTCAAGGCCCGCGACTTCTACGCGTTAGGTGCATTCTTTGCCGATATCGAGGAGCCTATTATCGGGCGGCGCGAAGATGGAATGGTCGTGGCTACCGCAGACCAACAAGCTCAACTCGCCAAATTGGATGCGGCCTTGACGGATGCCAAGACCAAGCGGGATGCGATACTCCCATGGATCGATGTTGCTCAGCAACAATGGGAATCGGATCTCGTTGCCTATGACATTATCTTGCCCGAATTGACAGCCGATGCAAAAGCATCCGATCCGGACAAGAAAACGGCAAAGCAAGTCGTTGAGATTGTGAAAAAGACAGTCAAAGATCGCAAACCGAATGAGCAGACCATTGTACAAACGTACTTTCGCAACAAAGTGACGAAACTCTATCAGTCCGAACGCGATGCATTCGCAGTTGCAGACAAGGAGCGTCAAGCTTACTTCGCCCAGTTGCCGAAGTGCATTGTTAGCAATAGCAGTCCTAATAAGCGAACGGTGCGGCTTCTGCCTCGCGGTAATTGGATGGATGAAAGCGGCGAAATCGTCAAACCTGGCTTGCCGAGTTACTTGCCCGGTCCCAAAGTGGAAGGACGCGAATTGACGCGGTTGGATCTCGCCCAGTGGCTCGTCTCGCGAGACAATCCTCTTACAGCACGAACCGTCATGAATCGGTTGTGGAAACAGTGCTTTGGAATGGGGCTCAGCAAAGTTCTCGACGATCTTGGCGCACAGGGGGAGATGCCTCCCAACTTAGCATTGCTCGATTGGTTAGCGTGCGAGTTCATGGATTCCGGCTGGGACTTTAAGCACATGGTTCGAACGATCGTCACGAGCGAAACATACCGTCTTGCTTCGACCGCCAACGCGGACCAATTGGCAGCAGACCCTTACAATCGCGAACATGCTCGGCAAAGTGCATTTCGAATCGATGCCGAATTGGTCAGGGACTATGCGCTCGCCATCTCGGGCTTGCTCGCGTCCGACATCGGCGGACCTAGCGTCAAGCCTTATCAGCCAGACGGTTATTGGGAGAACCTGAACTTTCCAACGCGAGATTACCCCTCAGACAAGGGCGCGAGTCAATATCGACGCGGACTTTACACGTGGTGGCAGCGCAGCTTTCCGCACCCAAGCCTGCTCGCTTTCGACGCACCGAGTCGAGAGGAATGCTGTTCCGAACGCAATCGTTCCAATATCCCACAGCAAGCCCTCGTCTTATTGAATGACCCGACTTACGTCGAAGCGGCCCGAGTCTTTGCAACACGCATCTTGACCGAGCGGCCCGGCACACCTGACGAGAGAATCGCGTGGGCTTGGCAACAAGCACTCCAGCGAGCACCTCGCGACGAGGAATTGAGGACGATGCGTGGGCTCTTGGATCAACACTTGGAGGCGTACCGAAAGGATACGAAGTCGGCGGAGGAGTTGCTCAAGATCGGCTTTTTCCCATCGCCCGAGTCGCTGGACAAAGCAGAGCTGGCTGCATGGACCCACATCGCTCGCGTACTCCTCAACCTACACGAATCGATTACGAGAACGTAATGGTTACGTCGCTAGGCTCCAACGTGGAAAACGTGGCTGAAAATCGTCGCAAGTTCTTGGGGCGAAGCTCACAGGGGCTAGGTACGGTGGCACTGGCCGCAATGTTGGGACCATCGGTGTTGAATAGTGCTCATGATCGTAACTCGATTGGTCTTGCCTCGTTGCCGCAAAAAGCCAAACGTGTTATTTGGCTCTCGATGGCGGGTGGTCCTTCGCAATTCGAGACGTTTGACTATAAGCCAAAGCTCGCGAAGATGAGCGGCCAGCCGATGCCGGAAAGTCTTACCAAAGGGCAACAACTTGCGCAGCTCCAAGGGCAACAACTCCTGTGCCTGGGTCCTCAGTTTCCATTTTCAAGATTCGGAACGTGCCAAACGGAAATCAGCACACTGTTTCCTCTCATCGGATCCGTGGCCGACGACATTTGCTTGATCCGATCGATGACGACCGAAGCCATCAATCATGATCCAGCCCACATGTTCATGAATACTGGATCGCAGATCTCAGGCCGGCCCAGCATGGGTGCGTGGGTTACCTACGGTCTAGGAAGTGTGGCCGAGAATCTTCCCGGATTTGTTGTGCTTGTTTCGACCGGCAAGGGGCGATCACCACAGCCGATCGCGGCCCGCCAATGGAGCAGTGGATTCTTGCCAAGTCGACATCAAGGTGTGCAGCTTCGAAGTCATGGGGATTCAGTCCTTTATCTCGGCAACCCAAGCGGTATTACTCGCGACCAACAAGACCTCGATGTGCGTGCCATTAACGAGCTCAATCGTTTTCAGGACTCGCAAGAGTACGACCCGGAGATCGCAACTCGTATTGCACAGTACGAAATGGCGTTCCAGATGCAAGCCAGTGTTCCAGAGCTAATGGACATTCGCAACGAAAAAAAGAAAACGCTTGAACTCTACGGTTGCCAAGCGGGGGATGGTTCGTTCGCCAGCAATTGTTTGCTCGCTCGACGACTTGCTGAACGCGGAGTTCGCTTTATCCAACTCTACCACCGCGATTGGGACCATCATAGTTTGCTGAAACAGGAACTCCCTCTGCGAGCAGCCGAAGTGGATCGCGCCTGCGCAGGGTTGATCCACGACCTGAAGGATAAGGGGATGTTGGATGATACGTTGATCGTTTGGACGGGCGAGTTTGGGCGAACACCCATGTCGCAGGGGGACAAAGGCCCCATCGGTCGCGATCACCATAACAAGTCCATGTCCATGTGGTTAGCCGGCGCGGGAGTCCGGGGTGGCCAAGTGTACGGAGCAACGGACGAACTCGGTTACGCTGCAGTCGAGAATGTTTGCACGGTGCATGATCTCCATGCGACGATGCTCCATCAACTCGGCATTCAACACGATACGTTTAGTGTGAAGTTTCAGGGCCTGGATGCAAAGCTCACCGGCGTCGAGCACGCAAATGTGCTACACGATATTCTTGTTTAGTATTCTTGTTTAGTCGAACCCCTTTTGGATTTCCAAGATGAATAACGTTCCTTTATCAAATCAAAGTCGCAGATCGTTTCTTGGCCAAACTTCGCAAGGAGTTGGAGCGGTCGCTCTTGCAACGATGCTGAATTCGGCGAATGTTCAAGCCGACGCAGTTCGCGGAGTTCTTGCAACCTTGCCGTTGCCTCAGCGGGCTAAACGCGTCATTTGGTTGTCGATGGCAGGTGGGCCGTCGCAGTTGGAAACATTTGATCCAAAGCCCAAGCTTGCCGAGATGCATGGCCAACCTATGCCCGAGAGCTTTACGAAAGGACAGCAACTAGCCCAGCTTCAAGGTCAAAAGCTGAACTGTTTTGGGCCTCAACATCCGTTTGCCAAGTTTGGTCAGAACCAAGTCGAAATCTGTTCGTTGTTTCCGCAGATTGGGTCGGTCATCGATGACATTTGCTTGATTCGATCGATGACAACCGAAGCCATCAACCATGACCCAGCCCATATGTTTATGAACACCGGTTCTCAGATTGCCGGACGACCGAGTATGGGAGCTTGGGTGACTTATGGGCTAGGGAGCGAATCGACAGACCTGCCGGGTTTCGTTGTCCTGACTTCGTTGGGCAAGGGTGGGCAGAACCAACCCATTGCCGCGCGACAATGGAACAGTGGATTTTTGCCGACGCGATATCAAGGTGTCCAACTGCGAGGCAAAGGGGATTCGGTGCTGTATCTCAACAACCCGCCCGGCATTAGTCGCGATCAGCAAGGAAGCGACGTAGCCGCCATCAATGCATTGAACGTTCAACAACAGGCGATGCAGGATGACCCTGAGATAGCGACGAGAATTGCGCAATACGAAATGGCTTTCCGAATGCAAGCGAGCGTCCCGGAACTGATGGACATCCGCGGAGAGGGCCCTTCGACATTGGAGTTGTACGGATGCCAACCAGGGGACGGTTCGTTTGCAGCCAACTGCCTATTGGCTCGCCGTTTAGCGGAACGAGGCGTTCGCTTTATTCAGCTGTATCACAAGGATTGGGACCATCACGGGGGTGTGAAAGATGGCGTGGCGCTCAAGGCACAAGAAATTGATCGAGCCTGCATGGCGCTCATCACCGACTTAAAGCAACGAGGCATGTTTCATGACACACTGATTGTCTGGGCGGGCGAGTTTGGCCGCACTCCAATGTCCCAGGGTGGCAACGGCCGCGACCACCACAACAAAGCCATGACGGTATGGCTGGCTGGCGCGGGCATTCGCGGTGGCATCGTTCACGGAGCCACGGATGAACTGGGGTATGCGGCTGTCGAAAAGGTGTGCACGGTTCATGACTTACATGCCACCATGATGCATCAACTAGGAATTGAGCACGATTCGTTCAGTGTCAAATTTCAGGGGCTCGACGCCAAGCTGACCGGCGTGGAAGGCGCCAAAGTAATACACGAAATATTGACATGATCCATGCTTGGACGCGTCGATGGACGACGATACTTTGGTCGCGTTCATCCAGCACTTCAACGACATCCCGCTGGCGAATTGCCAACAACCTGCGAGAAGAATCAATCGACTAACCAATTTTCAAATTTCTTTGCGCCTTCGCGTCTTTGCGTGAAAACTTGTATTTGTCACGCCAAGGCGCTAAGACGCAACGTGCCAAGGTGCCAGGCACGTGCGTGGCATTCGGAAAGGGTTCCTGTCCATGGCTAGGCAGAATCGTCGCGATATCTTTGATCCGAATGAAGTTGGCTGTTTTCATGCCGTGCAGAGGACCGTTCGTCGGGCTTGGTTCTGTGGCAATGCCCTGGATCGCGTCGTTATCTCACCAAGCCCTGAAGGCCTGAAGGGGCGCCAAAACTATCGTCCCGCCCTTTCAGGGCTTGGGAGGATCTTGACCATCGAACCCAGGGCGTTGCCCTGGGCTTTCCCAGTTCGCCCCCTTGGGGCTGCGGATGCAGACGAGCTTCGTGCGACGCGACGCTTGGTTGACACCGCTTGGACGCATTGAATTCCCCCCAATTTGAGAGAAAACCTAGAAAAATTTCACAAAAACCCTGCTGAGGGGTTTTTTTTCACCTTGGAGCTCTGTTACGCTGAACATGTGTGCATCAAGGTTCTGAAGATTTGTACTTTCCCATTTTTTTAAGTATTGGGTGTTCCAAATGAAGAGAAAATTGAATCGTTGGGCGTTTACGCTTGTTGAATTGCTAGTGGTTATTGCCATTATTGGTATTTTAGTCGGACTCCTGCTGCCGGCGGTGCAGGCGGCCCGCGAGGCGGCTCGTAGGATGCAGTGTGGTAACAACATCCACAACATTGCGCTAGCGATCGCCAACTACGAAAGTACGTTCAAAAGATTGCCAGCGGGCGTTACCGGCTGGAGACCAACGAACACGGGCGCGGAGCGGAGTGCAGGTGGCACGGGCGACGCGAA
>CAMBSL010000198.1 GCA_945870455.1 Pirellula staleyi DSM 6068
TGGATCGCGAGCACGCCGCCAAAGCAATGCAAGCAAAGAGCAGACGCGATTCATGTCAATCTGTAACGGTAGTATCGAGATTTCCGGCTCGACTCTTTGACCTATTCTGGCAAATCCGTGCCAGCTTGAGTATGTCAAATTATCCCCAAACTACCCAGATTTACGTGTCGCTTGCTAGATTCGGGCGAAGTGGCATCGTCCCGTTGAGGAGATCTAGCTAGACTCTAACCGCTATGTTTCCAGGAAAATTCACACGGTACATCCTGTGGGATGTCCTCAAAATGTTCGCACTGAGGTTAATTGCCATGACAATGGTGATTTCGTTGGTCTTCGTTGGCCAAAAGCTTGTTTCCGAAGGGCTTGGGTATCTGGCGGTTGCGAAATTGCTGCCCTATATCTTTCTGATTGCCCTTCAGTTTTCGGTACCGGCCACCTTACTTTTCGCGGTTTGTTGCGTTTATGGTCGTGTTTCTGCGGACAATGAGATCATCGCTTTGAAGAGTGCAGGTGTTTCGCCGAATCGGGTTTTTCGGCCCGCCATAGCACTTGGTTTTGCGTTAAGTGTTCCGTCCGTTTGGCTCAACGACATCGCCGTCTCTTGGGCCAGACCTGCGATGCAACAAGTAATCCTCCGATCCATCGAGGAGGTTGTCTATCTGGGACTCAGTGCGACGCGCTCTTACAACTCGGACAAAGGATTCTCCATCCATGTGCAGTCCGTGCAAGACAAATGGCTGATCAAACCCAACATATGGATGTACAGCAACAATCAATTGAGAACCATCTCGGCCGAACGAGCACGAATCTCGATCCACCCAGAGTCGGATAAGTTGGAAATCGAACTTCAAGATTCGTTCTTTGATATTGGCGGAGCGAATCAGATTTCGTGGCCTGGATCGCATACCATAGAGATGCCTCTCGATGTGGCGTCGCGAAATGGATCAGCGCAAGCCAGTCCATCGCAGTACTCCATCAGTCAAATTCCCGGTGAGCTGGCATCGCAGAATGCACTCAATGAGCGCCGCAGGGAACGTTTGGCGACTCGATTCTCAGTAGCGCTTGCGTCTGGCCGATATTCAGAACTTCAAGATTCTACCACGCAAAGTCTAATGGCTGAACTTGCCGATACGGAACGTCGTTTGGCTAGGCTCAAAACCGAACCAATGCGGCGTTGGGCGCTGGGTTTCAGTTGCCTCGCTTTTGTCTGGATGGGCGTTCCTATGGCGGTATTGATTCGAAGCGCCGATTACTGGTGGACGTTTGGTGTTTGCTTTATACCTGTCTTGCTGGTCTACTACCCTATCTTTGGACTCGCTTTAGAATTCTCGAAGGATGGGACCTGGCCGGCGGTCAGCCTGTGGCTAGGAAATGTTACCTTGGCATTGATCGGTTCTTGGCTGATGCGAGCGGTCGTAAAAACTTAGCAAAACCCTGAAGTTCAAAACCCTGAAGTTATTGTGAGAATCCCGAACTACCGAGGCACTCAAAGCGTCAACATCAACATGACGCCAATGATCGATGTGACGTTTCTGCTCATCATTTTCTTCCTTGTAAGTAGCCATTTGGCCAAACAAGAGAACTTTACCAAACTCGAGTTGCCGATTGCAACTGCTGGAACACCCGATTTCTCAGACCGACCAACCTTGACTATCCAAGTGTTGGCTGATGGTGGGTATCAAATCTCAGGGCAAACGATGCCACTAGATCAAGTGCGACGCTCCATTCTTGCTCGTACAAAAATAGATGGAGCAAAACTGCGAGTCCGAATTCGAACCGACCGCCAAACCGACTACGAACACATCGGAGCTCTTTTGAAGATCTGCGCGATCACTGGGGTCACCGACGTTTTCTTTGCAGTCTACGAGGAACGAATGCAATGAGGACAACCTATTCGAATCGTTCGTCTCGAAGCTCGATCGACAGTGTTATGACACCCATGATCGATGTTGTTTTCTTGCTCCTTGTATTCTTTCTTGCGACTGCATCCTTTCAACGTCAAGAAAAATCGTTAACGAGTGCAGTTGCCGCAGCACCCGATGCCATTCGCCAAGGGAACCAACCGGAGGACAAACCACCCGCAGGGTTGACAGACCTCAGCGATGTCATCGTTGAAATTCGTCGATCCAATAACAAGCCGTCAGGCGAATCGGTTGAATACAAAATGAACGGCGAGCCGATTGAATCGCTCAAAACGCTGACGCAACGCATCGGAGGGATACTCAAGATTCGGTCCGACGTTCCTATCGTGATCCACCCAGACAACAACGTCCCCGCAGGCGAAGCCATTCGCGTTTACGATATGGCCAGAGCCAATGGATCGGTGGCAGTTTTTCTTGTCGGGAAATAGATAAGTAGTTCAGGCTGGAAAGACAGTTCCCTTTTCCCAAGTTGGAGTTGAATGATGAAATGGAAATTCGGTAGTTACATGGCCTTAGGTTGCGTGTTAGCCTTCGGTGCAATCAATGCTCTTCGTTCCGTTGCTCAGCAACCCAGCAGTCCACCACCGGGCATTGTACAGCCGGGCAGCCTACCACCGGGCAGCCTACCACCGGGCAATCCGCCGCGAGAGATTCCGCCATGGAACGTTCAAGAACGCGGCCCTGATATTAGAGGCTACACTGCCCCTCCACCGCTTCCTGGGCATAGTTTTCTTGGCACTTTCGGCCTTCCGAATAGCCCTCGCATGGTCCCTTCCATCCGCACGATAAAAAATCCGGATGGAACGGAGGTGACCGTCACCGAAATGCGGATAACGGAAGATATCCGAATGTCAAGTGAAGACCGTCAAGAGTTGCGTGATTCGCTTTCAAAGCTCCGCGCAATCGATTCTTCGGAGTCCGACAAGAAAGCGGCCCGAGAGACTATAGAAAAATTCCTGATGGATGAATTTGAACGCGATCAAAAAAACAGGAGAGAGCATGTCGAACGACTGGAGGAGCAAGTCTCCAAACTGCGAAAGCAATTGGACAAACGTCAAGAATCGCAATCGAAGATCATCGCATTGCGGATGCAGCTTTTGGAGAACGACGCCGAAGGGCTCTCCTTTCCTGAAGGGTTCAACGAGTTGCAAAACATGAATGGCGGCAATCCGCGCAGCGGCTATCCACCAAATACTCAATACTTTTCGCCCTATGGGGGTGGGGGACAATTCCCACAAAACGCTCAATACCCTCAATCCTATGTTCCTTACCAGGCAATCCCAACACGCGTTCGAGACCAGTCAATCCCAAGATACGATTCGAGCCCAATCCCAAGAAACGACTCGAGCCCCAAACCCCCCAAGAAAGACGATTTCCAATAATGAATGCCGAAAAAAAGCCTTGAAATTGAGCAAGAAGTGTCCGAAAAACAATCCGCGTTCAACGGATTGTTTGTAAAATTTGGCTTGTCCTCTCGCTTAGGCGAAATACCACAATTCAAAAGATGTAAAGACATGAAAAAAGCTCCCAAACGTCGATCGCTTCGAATTGAATCCTTGGAATCCCGTCATCTTTTCGCCATCGATGGACTTGTTCCGCACAACTTTTTAAGTCCAGAAGATTGCGACAATAGCGGTGACGTTTCGCCCCTGGATGCGTTGGTGGTCATCAATGAATTGAACCGGGCCGATTCAAGTCCGATGCTTGATTCGACCAAAATGCTGGACGTCGACGCGGATGGCTCGCTATCACCTCTGGATGCATTAATCGTCATCAATCATTTGAACTTCGAGCTCAATGCGGGCGACGCGATGCCAAGCTCGATTTCCAAGGAATCTCGCATTCTCCGTTTGCAAGCCGCCATCGCAGATGGGGTTTTGCCCCCAACGATGAGCCTCGATGACGCGAGGGAAGTGCTCGCAACGTTGGAGTCTGGCGGCAAACCGGAACTCGGCGAACGATTTATGGATGGGCGACTGCTTGCTAAATCAGAAGTCGAAAAAATTGAGACTGAGCGAGCAGCTAACGGTCTGACCAAACCCATTCAAGAAAACGATCCGCCCGATCGACTTGAGCATTTCATAGAAAAGTTCTCGGCGCGATTGAAGGCCGCAGGTGTTGACGGTCAAGTTATCGCAGCGATCGCCAACGAGATCGCTTCGGGCATCGAATCCAAGCAGCCGCTGTCGCTTGACCAAATCAAGACGCGGCTGACGGAACTTGGTGTCGATGTTTCGAAATTGTTCCCAGAAAAACGGCTTCCAGTTCCGCCAACGGATCCTGCTCCTCAACCCAATCCTGCTCTTGAGCGCCGAATCGCGGAATGGGTCGAACGACTCAAGAGTGCAGGGATTAGTGGAGAAGTCGTTACCACCATTGTTGGCGAAATCAAGACCAGCATTGAAGCGGGTACTCCATTGACCGTCGATCAAATCAAGGTTCGCCTAGTCACTCTCGGTGTGGATGTGTCCAAATTGTTTCCAACGGTTTCGCCTGATCCCCGCCACGAACGTCCAGCCCAACCCATTCGGCTTCCATCCGTTGAACTTGTTACGAGCATTCTTCAACGATTGAACGTTTCGGGCGACACGATTGTTGTTGTACGCAAAGCCATGTTGGCCGCCAAAGAATCTGGAAAGCCGCTTTCCGTTTCTAGTGTCTTTGCGTTGTTGACCGAAAATGGAGTTAAGATTCCCGAATACTTGACTCGCCTCATCGGCTGGGCATAGGACTATCAAGACTCAGCCGTCAAAAAGTCAAAGTAGTAGGCACATTCCATGTGCCGTCCACCTAGAATTTCGGCAAAATCTCGTCTGCGAACGGCACGGCGGAGCGTGCCTGCTACCTTTGACGGCGATCGGCGCAATCATTCGATCAAGAGAGGCTTTCCACTCCAGCCAAGTTTCTCTCGAAGGGCTTGATAATCGTCGTGGCCAGGCACACTGATCAGCTGAAAAGTGTCGCTTGCTCGTGAGATCCGAGCACGAAGGTCTTGAGCGAAATGACAAACCACTCGTCCATCCACCACGATGCTGGCAGATGGATGCTCTGTTTTCATCGTAAGTTCAAAGACACGGTCTGCGGTATCGACAACCGGGCGCATCGTCAACGTGTGCGGACTGATCGGGCTGATGACAAAGGCTTGCAAGTTGCGGCGCAAAATGGGTCCGCCCGCCGACAAGTTATGAGCTGTCGATCCAATCGGCGTGCTGATGATCAAACCATCGCACGCGTACGTTGTTGCAAGAACCGAATCGATGTACAGATCGATGGTCATCATTGTGTACGGAGGGCCGCCGAGCACGGATGTTTCGTTCAGGCCGAGCATGCTGTGAATGATCGTGTCTCCTTGATAGACATCGCACCGGAGCATGAGATGGTTTGTGACGCCAAAGCGACCTTGGCAGACATCGGGCCAAATGTCACGAAAGCGGCTGGGCGGAATCGCTGCTAAGAAGCCCAGTTTTCCCAAATTGACACCCAGCACAGGCCGTTGACGATGTCCCATTTGGCGAGCGGACTGCAAGATGGATCCGTCTCCACCGAGTACGACCACCAAGTCCGAATTGCAGTTTTCGAATTCATAGGCGAACTGTTTGTCGACTGCCACAATCTCCGCATGTTGCTCAATCGACTTGAGAATGCCTTTGAGTTCCTGCTCGACTCGAGGTCGATTGGGAGCCGCCAGGACAACCACTCGAGGACCTGGGCGACCTTCTCGAATCCAACCCCAAATCGGCGGATTGTTCACTGGCTAAGCTCCAGCGTGGTGTGCATGTGAGTCTTTTTCACTTAAGGCGCGACACGTTTTTGCAATACCAGCCGGATCGATTCCTGCTTCGGCCAAAAGTTCATTGCGGTCACCATGCTCAATGAATCGATCGGGTATCCCGAGGGTTCTCATGATTCGAGTGTCCCAGCCTTGTTCGCAGGCCGTTTCAAGCACAGCCGAGCCAAATCCGCCCATCAGGGCACCCTCCTCGACGGTCACGACGAATCGGCATTCGTCGAACACTTTCGTTAGCATCTGCATGTCGAGGGGTTTAATGAAACGCGCGTTGATAACGGCGACGTTGAGCCCGTCCCGTTTGAGTAGTTCAGCGGCTGCGATCGCTTGCTGCAACATTGCGCCACACGCGATAATCGCACCATCGGTTCCCCATTGGATGATTTCGGACTTGCCGAGTTCGATTGGTTTTTTTGCGCGTTCGAAGGTTTGAGCGGTTGTCTTTGGATAGCGGATTGACGTGGGTCCTGGATGGGATAAAGCAAATTCGAGCATCGGCTCAACTTCGGTTGCATCGCCGGGCGCCATCATGACGATATTGGGAAAGACTCGCATATAACCGATGTCAAACAAGCCGTGGTGCGTCGGACCATCCGGCCCTGTTAGTCCAGCTCGATCTATCATGAAAGTCACAGGCAAGTTTTGAAGCGCGACTTCTTGGAAAATCTGATCGTAGGATCGTTGCAAGAAAGTGGAGTAGATAGCGACGATGGGTCTCAAACCTACTTTGGCGTGTCCCGCCGCGAATGCAACCGCATGGGACTCGCAGATCCCCACATCAAAGAAGCGGTCGCTGTGAGCATCGCGAACCGGCTCTAATTTGTTTCCTTGGCACATCGCAGCAGTCATCACGGTGACTTTGCGGTTGCGGTCCATTAGGCTTAGGATCGCATCGCGAGCATAGTTGGTGAAAGCAGGTTTTTCGCCAACGCTCAATGGCTTGGGGCACCCGTCTTCGTCTTCGAATGCTGGAGGAGTATGAAAGTAGACGGGGTCTTTTTCGGCTGGTTTGTAGCCCCGGCCTTTTTCGGTGACCACGTGAAGAAGCGTTGGGCCCTTCTGATCTTTGACCATCTCCAAGTATTTTCGGACTAGCTGGATATCATGTCCGTCGATCGGTCCGATGTACCGGAACCCGAATTCTTCAAAGAGCATTCCGCCTACCATTCCGGCTTTGACGGCTTCTTTGATTTGTGCCAACAAACGTTCCGTTGGATCACCAAACAAAGGGAGCTTGTTGAGAACTCGCACAACTTCGCTTTTGAATCCCGTGTAGAACGGATTGGTACGCAATCGGTCCAAGTAATTTGCAACCGCACCAACACGAGGGCAAATCGACATCTTATTGTCGTTGAGCACCACAATCAAATCTGCATTGAGTTCGCCAGCATTGTTCATGGCTTCGAAGACGATGCCGGACGGGAATGCACCGTCACCAATGACGGCAACGCTTCGTCGACCAGGTTCGTCGTTGAGATCATCGCCACTCTTGAGGCCTAATGCCGTGGAAACGCTGCAACCTGCGTGACCCGTCATGAACAAGTCGTAATCGCTCTCGGCAGGATTCGGGTATCCCATAAGGCCACCGCGTTCGCGAATCGTTTTGAACTCGTGATAGCGACCGGTGATTAGTTTGTGGGGATAAATCTGATGCCCAGTGTCCCAAATCAACCGATCCTTTTTGAAGTCAAAGACGCTATGCAACGCTAGGCACAACTCAACAACACCCAAATTGGATGCAAAGTGAGCGGTACGCGTCGCAAGTAAATTGCACAGGACATCTCGGATTTCGGTAGCGAGTTGCTCGAGCTCTTTGGTAGACATCCGCTTGAGCGGTTCCGAAGATTCTAACTTCGATAGCAGTTCATGCATGAAGGATCAGTGACTCCTAGCCGTGATATAATGTGCAAGTTGTTTGAGTGGTCTCGCTGCCGGACCAAAAGCGTCCACATTGGAAATGGCCTGTTCAACAAACTGTTCGGCTCGCTCGCGGCTCGCCTGAACACCGTAGATGCCAGGAAAGGTCAATTTGCCACGTTCGTGGTCTTTTCCGGTTCGTTTTCCAGTGTTTTCGGAGGAACCTTCCACGTCTAGTAGATCGTCCACGATTTGGAACGCAATTCCAACGCAATCACCATAGTTCGCCAACTTTTCAAGTTGTTCCGAGGAAGCATTGGCCGCAATACCCCCCAAAACGACCGACGCCCGAATCAAGGCGCCTGTCTTGCGTGCGTGTATTGCGTGCAGAAAAGTTGCATCCCCCCCTTTTTTTTCGGCTTGCAAGTCATCCATTTGTCCGCCCACCATTCCCTCGGCACCTACGGCTTTCGCCAGCACCAAACAACTCATTGCCGCAGTCGTCGGGTTGATTGCGTCGGCGAGAATGATTTCAAATGCCAACGCCTGCAACGCATCGCCAGCCAAGATCGCCGTCGCTTCATCAAACTGAATATGGCAAGTGGGACGCCCGCGTCGCAAATCATCATCGTCCATCGCGGGCAAATCATCGTGAATCAACGAATAGCAATGTACCATTTCCAAGGCCGCAGCGTTGTTGATTGCCATCGATGGGGAACACTCAAGGGCCTCGGCGCCTAATAAACAGAGGATTGGGCGAAGGCGTTTACCGGGTGCGAGCAATGAATATCGCATGGCTTCTCGCAAACGATCAGGACAGTCCGCAGTTCGCCTTTGCAAGCAATCGTCGAGTTTCGAGTCCACTTCGAACTTAAGCGCGTTCCACCTATCGAGCAAGTCGGCCAAATCAAGCGTTGGATGTTTCGAGGTATGCACAGTGAATGGTTTGTTCGTCACAAAGCGGCGGCGGATGATTTTCTCAGCGATTTGAATTGCGGAATCACCACACGAATCCCAAGCCCCCCCGCGAGGAGTCGTATTGTAGGGAACTCCAGCAATAAATGCTATTCTGGAATTGGACCGGAAAGGGGGTTTTCGCCTTCCATTCGTGCGACGTAAACCGCACAACAAGCATCTCCGAACGCGTTTACGGCGGTCCGGCACGTGTCAAGGGGTCGATCTAGGATTAACAAGTCGGCAATCCTTTTGCTCAATCGAGGGATTCCAGTCGCCACCTCGCTTGCGGCCACGGTTTACCATCGCGTGGCACGAGCGCGCTCGTGAATCCATGGGAGAGACGCTCATTCCACTTGCGAATACCCATGTCACAGTCGATTAAAGCAACGAGCTCTAATTCGAGGGAGCCACCGAGTTGCTGGAAGCTTTTCATTTTCCTCCCTGTTGGAATTAAGCGGAGCGCTCTGCTACTTGACGGGCGGGATGTCACTCCTAGATGAACTAATTCCCCAAGGAATGGAATTTTCTAAAAATAGTGCTTTCCTTGCGAACCTTATCAACGATATTATGCTCTGAGTTTGTAGCCTACCGAGACTCATCCTTTCGGTGGGTGAACTGGACCTCGGTCCAAATTTTGTGTTAAGAACAGTTTAGTTTCTAAGTCATCTCTCGATCTGCGCTTTACGGTGCTGGGAGTAAGTCATGCGTCAACTGAATATTGCTCAACGATCTGCCAATTTTGTCGCTTCAGTGCGAGATTGCGCGTTTGTCGTTACCAATCAGTTGCGCTCGCTCCTTACAGACCTTCTACATGCGCATCTAGGTACGTCGGATAAGCGGACGGGCTACGAACGCCCCGATTCTTATTCGTGGTCCCAAGGATGGATAAGGATTATGCGGCCGGAAATGTCACCGGCAACATGTTCCAAACCTTCCTCGACCTTTGACAAACGCGGCAGTTAAAGCCGATTTGTCAGAAAAAAAGAACTTGCTTAATTCAATCGCCAAGCAACTTCTTTCGAACCGTATCCAAGGGCGATTGGCACGCGTTGAGTCTTTGTGTTCTTGCACCTATTTTTGCACTCGCTGGCCTCATAGTGGTTTTGCGATTGAGATTCGGTGCTGAGCAGAATTCAGAACAATCATCTTCACAGCCCGTCCGCTGCCAAACCATTTTCGTTTGCGCTGTTGTGTCGAGAAGTCGATAGATTGCTTGCCCTGTCTAAGATCCATCGCGTTGAACCCAAATCAATCCGAGCGGCCTAACTACCATCAAACGGTATCAGCGGTCGGCGGATTTCAACGAGAGATGAGTTGATGATGACCCTGACTGCAGACAGAATTTATACTTACGACGATTTGACCGAAACGAGCATTGTTGATTTGGTTTCGCAAGCGCAAGCGGGCGATCGAGCTGCGATGGATCAGATCTATTGCCGATTCCAACAACACGTGTTGTCGATCGCTTACAAGAAATTGGGGAACTGGGATGAAGCCCAAGAGCTTAGCCAGGACGTCTTCATTCAAGCGTTTCGCCGATTGGATCAATTGCAAGTGCCAGAGGCGTTTGGTGGTTGGTTGCGTCAGATCGTCCACCGAATGGCCATCAATAGAGCAACGCGACGACCTACGCCAACTTCGGTAGATCATGAGATCTTGGAAGCGACGGTGACTTGCGATAGCGATCCCTTGGAAGCGGTGTTGACCCGCGAACAAAAGATGCAAGTTCACCAAGGCTTGAACCGACTGGGAGATCTCGACCGACAGACGTTGGTCGCATTCTACTTGGACGGGCAGAGCTTGAATCAGATGAGCGATGCGTTCGCTGCACCGATCGGAACGATCAAGCGCAGGTTGCACGTTGCACGAAAGCGATTGGCGAAGGAGTGCGAAATGATGCAAGCCGTTTACCAAGCCTGAACTTTCCAAAGGGAAGGGATCCAGTGTTTCTGGAAAACGGATTCTCCGGTTCGACCTGTCATCCGTTCTGCAGCACTGTACCAATCGAGCACTCGAAACTCGGAGTCGATAAAAATCACATCTTCTTGTGCACGTTCCATCATGTGTCGATAGAACGGTTCCTTGAGCGTATTTACCAACTCGCTGGCCTGGCGTTCACTTTGTGTTGGTCGGTTTCGTTTACTTCTGCAGATCGTCCTAGAATCCAACTCAAATTCAGACAATTGCGGTGGTAGGTATTGTGCAACCAGGGTTCGCTTTACCGAATGACGATTCTTTGATTATCATGTGTGGTT
>CAMBSL010000199.1 GCA_945870455.1 Pirellula staleyi DSM 6068
GTGTCGTTGGACAGCTAGTGTTCTGTCCAGATTAAAAATTGGGGTTGAAGAGTAGAGCAATCGTCCTCAATTGCTTGCAAAACGATTGAGGACAATCGTTCTACAATTTTTCGCCAACCCCAAAATCTAAGTTGGACAAAGCACTAGTGCCTTGTTACTGCTAAGAATTAGGGTTGGATGGTGTGGATCTTGTTAAAGATCCCCCAGATTCAGGATCTTTAAGAAGATCCACTACCCTAAAATCAAGCTGCAACGCAGCACTAGTGCTTTGTCCAGATTAAAAATGGGGGTTGAAGAATAGAGCAATTGTCCTCAATTGCTTGCAAAACGATTGAGGACAATCGTTCTACAATTTTTCGCCAACCCCAAAATCTAAGTTGGACAAAGCACTAGTCTAGTCAACTTGAAGTCAACCTAACGAAGCGGCAACTGATAGCAAACAGCCTCTTCCGCGTTTCGAACGTAAAGTCGCTCTCCCACCACGACTGGGTGATTCCACGTCTTGCCGTCCATGGCTGCGATCTTCGCAAGTTCTTCCATCGAGTCTGGGGAGGCTTTCAGCAACACAATCTCACCTTTCTCGCTTAGAACGATAAGCAAGTCTGAATCTGCCAACAGCAATACTTGCCCTTTGCCGTAACGTCCACCTTTCCACGTTTGCCGTCCGTCCTTTAAATCGACGCACGCAAAGATTGCATTGTCAAATCCGTAGAGATACCCTTGGTGAACTACCAAGTCATTGAAGTCGGGCTTCATATTACGCGACGTCCAGACTTCCTTGGCGGTGAGATTCCCAGCCGAAGACGCCAGTTCGATCAATCGGGTTCCCGTCCCCATGCCAGTCGGGATGAGCAACTTGTTGGCATCGACCACTTGAGCTTGCAATGCTCGGTATCCTTGATGTGGCCAATCGTAGTTGAACAGCGATCTGCCCGTGGATGGATCGAGGAAATGCGCTCCTTCATTCGACAGGAGGACCATTATCCTTTGATCTTGAAAGGTGATCATTTGAGGCGAAGAGTAAGATTGCTCTCCCGCAGGTGCCGACCATCGCAGTTCACCCGTCTCTGCATCGAAGGCCAAGATCCCCTTGTCTCCTTTGCCACCCGCATGGATGGAAACGAGGCCTGAATCGACCAGCGGCGACGAGGAAAAGCCCCACATCGGTGGCTCGCGATCCGCAACTTTCCTGAGATCGACTTTCCAAACGACTTCACCATTGGTCGCATTTAGTTTGAGCAACCAACCCTCTGCCCCCATTGCGTAGATGCTTCCGTTCGAGATGGTGGGAGTCGCTCGGGGTCCCAAACCACCCAACGCTTCGAAGAAACGTGACTCAATCAATTGCTCCCAAACTTGCTTTCCTGTTTCGGCTTCATAACAGACCACTGCCTCCGTTTTTTCTCGTTGTTCTTGCGTCACCAAATAATTTCCGGCTACCGCAAAAGAACTCCAAGCAGGTCCAATTCGAATCCGCCAGAGCTCCTTCGGCGGGTTGGATTTCCAATCGGGACTGATTGACGTTCCGTGCTGAATCCCATCCTGCATTCGGCCCTCGAAAGCCCGGCCACTCCGGATTTTGAAAGGACGAGACGGGCAATTCGACTTTCGCCAAAGTGGAATCTTTTGATTTCGACTGGCGCTTCGCAAGGAAATTGTCCTCAGGAGAATTGTTCCAACGCCAATTGAGACCGAATGTGAAATTCCCCCAAACACCGTCTGTCTTTAACAGAGCGGAAAATCCAGCTCCGACGAATGACAATAGGAGTGCGATCAGGGTCCGCTGAAAGGACAAACGCTGAGAAAAAAGAACAAGCCCGAACGTAAAAGCAGCCGTAGCCATCGGAATGGTCATCACAATAAACAGTGGACCACGCATGGACGGATCGGAGAAGGCTGACACCAAGGCGAGAATTCCGATGATGCCTAACAGGCCAAAAACCCTTTCGGTCCAGCGAGCTCGGCTTGCAAAAAGCCACCATCCGAAGAGCACGAGGCTTATCAAAAACGGACCAAACGCGGAGGCCATCCAAATATTGCTCGGCCCGTCTTGAACCAAATCCGGGACAAACCTTACGAATACCATCAAAGGGAGAAGCAGTAGAGGTATCCATATCCTAAGCGGTCTGTAATGCGTTGGATTATTCTGCGAAGAAGTGTTTTCCATTCGATTCTTTCACTCAGGACTGCCAATAAAGTGGCAAACCATTTCTGTACCACTTTCGGTATTGCACCCGATGCTCGGAGAAAACGCCAGGGGTAGTGTTGGTGTTCCAAACACTCCATTGGCAATCGCGGATTCGCATCACCCTCAATCCGCTTGTATGCTCAGATTTTTTACTTTTTGGTAGAAGAGTCCGTCCCATCCAAGAAGTGCGGTGTTTACTCAGGGTTCGCCTGATGTTCTCGGTATTTTTCGCGGCCCGCAGCGTAGAGCTTTTTGTTGGGTGAGCGATCGCGAAGCCATTCTTCAATGGAGGATGCATCCGGAGGGAACTCGTTGACTTGGACGGTGAGTCGTTCCAATTGTTTCCGGCACCATCCGCAGCCAGTGCCTGCACCGCCGCATTCATTGAGCATGCTCGGCGTTCGGACTTTGTGAATACGAATGTAGTTGATGACCTTGCGCCATGAAATGTGAAAGCACAGGCAAAGCTCGTCGTCCGGTTCCATGATCGCACTAATCCTGACGGTACTTGTCGAGTTTTCGATAAAGCGTTCGGGCGCCGATGTCCAAAATCTTGGCTGCTTCCTCACGATTGCCCGCTGTGATCTTAAGGGTCTCTTCGATGGCCCAGCGTTCGATTGCGTCCATCGTTTTTCCGACCAGTTCGGTTGGCAGTTGAAGCCCTATGCCTGATTCGGAATGCCCCGATTCGCGAAGGGTACTGGCCAAAACTTCGTTGGACACATCCGCGTCCGGCTCAATCAGCTCAGGTGGCAAATCGTCGAGGTCCAATCGCCCGTCGGTATCAAGCACGACCATTGTTTCGACAAAATTGCGAAGTTGGCGGATGTTGCCAGGCCAATCATAACCATAGAACTTGCGAGTTACTGTGGGAGAAAAATTACAAGGTCCATGATTGTGTCTTCGAATAAAAGACTTTCGAAAGTGATCCATCAACGGAATGATATCATCGCGGCGTTCTCGCAACGGGGGCAAGTGGACAGTTACAACCTTCAGGCGGTAGTAGAGATCATTGCGAAAGTGCCCATCCTCGATCATGTTCTCAAGCGGGCGATTGGTGGCTGAGATCAACCTCACGTTCACCTTGATCGGCTTGTTATCACCAACACGTGTAATTTGGTGCTCCTCCAACACTCGCAGGAGTTTGATCTGGGTACTCATCGGCATATCGCCAACTTCATCCAGAAACAGCGAGCCACCATCGGCATATTGAAAGGCGCCTTCCCGATCCGTAACCGCGTCGGTATACGCACCGCGAACGTGTCCAAACATTTCGCTTTCAACGAGATTTTCGGATACGGCTCGCACGTTGAGGGCGACCAAGCGTTTGTTCTTGCGAGGGCTGTTTTGGTGTATGGCACGCGCAATCAATTCTTTGCCGGTGCCGCTTTCGCCCGTGATAAGAACAGTAGCATCGGTCGGAGCGATTCGTTTGAGTCGATCGATCAGGTATTGCATTTGAGGACCGGCATAAATGATCCCCTCGAATCCGAAGCGTTCGTCCAGGCGACGACGCAATTCGAGGTTCGTTTGCTTTAACTGGACAGACTCGGCTGCTTTGGCAGCGATGGCCCGCAGTCGACTCGGAGTTATGGGCTTTTCGAGAAAATTAAATGCCCCTAACTGCATCGCTTCGACGGCTTTGGTGACAGTGGCATGACCGGTCACCATGATCACTTGACTATCTGGCATGAGCTGGCGAGCTAAAGCCAAAGTTTGCATCCCGTCAAACTCATTCATCACGAGATCCGTGATCACGATGTCATAAGTATTCTGCTCTAGCATCCGCTTGCCTTCCGGGCCGCTGGTGGCAACGGTGCAGCGGTAGCCCGTTTTCTCTAGGCTCTCGGTCATTGCTCTCGCATGAGCGGGGTCGTTATCGACGATCAGTACCGAAAAGAGTTTCGGATCGAATTCTGAGGATGCATTGATGTCGGACGAACTGGAGGTTGAGACACTGGATTCTTCGGATTGCATATTGGGATATTGACAAGACGTGGGGTGAAACCGCGTTCGGGCCGACAAAGTGTTCGGAAACAAGCATTGTGGCTTTGCAGTCTTCAAGAAAAAAGGTAACGTAGCGGATTGATTTTTAGGTGACGGTTAGAATTGAAAAAAGGACGAGTTGGATGTCGGAAAACCTTGTTTGCCGCGGTGTTCGTGGTGCCACGACAGTTGAGGAAAACTCACGAGACGCGATTCTCAAAGCAACTCGCCAGCTTTTGGCACTGATTATTCGTCGCAACAACATAGATTCTAGCGACGTTGCCAGTGCTGTCTTTACCGTAACTCGCGATGTCAACGCGGAATTCCCGGCTTTGGCAGCGAGGCAAATGGGTTGGCTGGATGTGCCTTTGCTTTGCGGATACGAAGTGGAGGTGCCTGGCTCGCTCAATCTTTGCGTCCGAATTCTACTCCATTGGAACACCCACAAGTCGCAAAAAGAAATCCAACACGTTTATATTCATGATGCGATCGCACTGCGACCCGATTTGAGCAAATTGCCGCCGGTCGACTGGAAAGAGCTCGAACTTTGGATCGGTGAGCAAATGTCTACGCGAGAACCGAATAAACCTACTTTATGATGCATCTGACTTGGACTCCCAACGCCTCGGCGAGTGCATTGCATGCGGCGGAATCAATCTGCCTGTACGGTTCTAAATTGACCGACCGTCGTGTGACAGAGGCAATTGGTGTTTATGCACATGACTTGGGAAAATGGATCGAAAAATCGGCTTCGTTCGAACCGGCCCGGTTTTGGTCGATCTTGATCGGCCATGCCGCCATCATCGATTCCAATTTGGAACTAGCACAAGCCGTGGTGCGAAAGTCGGCATTGCGTCTGACCAACGAAACGGCTGTCACGCAACTAGCCGGATTTGTAACCGATATCGAAGCAGCCTACAACCAGTTGTTTCCCAAATTCCTGGAACAAGTGCCCCTACGTGCGAGACCCCTCCAAGAGCATTGGCTGGGGCATGGTTCTGGGCTTATCGCACATCTGGGCCGATTAACACAAAAAAGCCTTATCGCCGAACAAGCTCGAATCGTACTTCTGCAACCTGTTTTGGGCGGAGCTGGCACCGCACACATCGACCAAAACATGATTCGTATCGAAGCAGTGTTGACGAATCCAATGGTCGAATTACCCGAAGTGGTTCGGCTCGCATGGCTTTTGTCGCAGCTTAATTTGGATCTGCCGATGCATGCGGATTTCGCAGGAGCAAGTAAGATCGGGCGGTTGGCTCCGTTAGCCATGCTGCCAGCCATTCTTGCTGCTGCCGAAGTGATGGAACTCAGCAAATGCGACGAATCGATGGCCGAATTAGCTATCGAACACTGGCACATACCGGTCCCTCGCGACAAAGAGATTCATACCGAGGTCGTTCCGCTAATGATGGACTGGTGGGAAACGTATCTGCAAACACGTCCCGATTGGAATATGGCAATGCAAGCATTCGCGAAGATGCTCGGTATTCAGTAGCGTTCTCGCTTGACCTGATCAGGCCGAACTGATTAACCTGCGTCGCAAAGCCTCAAAACTTGTCCACGAAGGGATTTTTGGAATATGTCGAACCAGAACGCGACCCCATCTTCAGTGCCTTTACTCGATGTCAATCGAGGAAACCAATTGCTCCGAAATGAGATCCTTGAATCCATTGCAGAAGTGGTCGACAGTGGCCGATTTCTTCATGGTCCGCAAGTGGGCGAATTAGAGTGTACGGTCGCGGGGATATGCCAGACCAAGCAAGCGATCGCATGCGCATCGGGGAGCGATGCGTTGTTGTTGGCGCTAATGGCCTTGGACATCCAACACGGGGACGAGGTAATCGTCCCAAGTTTCACGTTCTTTGCCACCGCTTCCGCAGTTTCGCGTTTAGGGGCTATTCCCGTCTTTGTCGACATCGACCCACTGACATACAATATTTCGCCCGACGAAATCGCAGCCAACGTGACCTCGCGAACCAAAGCAATTATCCCTGTTCACTTGTTCGGTCAGTGCGCGGCGATGGACAAGATCGAGGCGATCGCGAAACGCCACAATATTTTTGTCATTGAAGACGCGGCTCAAGCCATCGGTGCCGCCTATTTGGGCAGGCCAGCCGGCGCTTGGGGTGATATTGGGTGCCTGAGCTTTTATCCGACCAAGAATCTCGGCGGGATGGGTGACGGAGGCATGATGGTATGCAACGATGCTGAAATGGCTGCGAAGTTGAGGCTGTTTGCATCTCATGGCATGCAACCTCGCTACTATCATAAAGTCGTTGGTATCAATAGTCGATTGGACACCATCCAAGCCGCGATACTAAACGTTAAGATCGCGCACTTGCAATCCTATAGTCAAGCAAGGCAACGAAATGCAAACCGATATGCCGAATTGTTTGCAGCAGAAGGATTGGATCAGTGGATCGAACTGCCACATCATGCACCTGAGGCAACCCACGTCTGGAATCAATATGGAATTCGAGTGACCAATGGCTTGCGTGACCCGCTACGGAAACATCTTAATGATACGAAGATTGGCAACGAAGTTTATTATCCCGTGCCACTGCATTTGCAAGAGTGCTTTGAAGACCTTGGCTATTCCTTAGGATGCTTACCTAAAACCGAGAAAGCATCCAAAGAAATTCTTCATTTACCGATTTATCCTGACCTTACCGAGCGCGAGCAAGATGCGGTGGTCGCGAGTTTGAAGAAGTTTTATTCTTCCGCAACGCTCAGACGCGCAGCTTAGTTGTGCGACGCTCTGCGTCGCAATGATGTTCAGTATTGTGTCGCTGTGGGATCACGACGAGGAGCGTCGTGCAACTTATCCACTAAGGTTTGGTTGCAAACGGATCGTCATCCGCTGGCGTTGGGGCGGGTTCCTCAGGCATTTCCGCTTTTGGAATTTCTGTGCCAAATTCGTCGCCTGGTTCAACCGTCTTCGGCTCGCTTGCAATACCTTTTGGCTCGCCTTTGGTCATTCCCGTGTTGAACGGGTCGTTGGGTGCAAGTCCATTTGGTACTGGGGCTACATCGCCTACTCGTGGTGGAACGATCATTCCTCCTGCGGCGTTGCCTCCAAGCTGCATCTGCTCGTATTTGGTCCTTTGAAGTTCCATTAATTGAGCTCGTGATGACAAGCGAGCCCTCGTTCTCGCCTTTTCGATCTCAACGCGGCATCCCCCTTGAATTCGCTCCAGTGCTTTGCCGACATTAACGACTTTCTTTCCCTCGATTTCGAGCCTCGCAGCGGTTTCGAAATCGGCGCTGCCTCCGCAGCAGGGTTGGCAAAGCCCTCTAAAGTAATAGGCTCTTGGATCCATACTTCCGGCGTCGATGACTTCGTTTAACAATTCCTCCGCATGTTCTAAATCTCCGCGAAAGAAAGCATGGACGGCTTGTCCATACATTTCATCGAGCGGGTCCTGACCGGAAACCGAACTGGCAACCAACAACGTGGCAAGCGTGAAAGGAAGGAAGAGAGATTGCATTCGCATTGAAGTCGACCCAGTTTGTGAAACGAAATTTCTAGGTACGTCGATTTTTCTCCTGCGAGGAGTCAATTTATCGACGTCTTTTGTGTACGATGAATTCAATAAATGGTACTTGCTACCCAGCCGAGTGCAAATAAATACCGGCAATTTCTTGGTTCGCCTTGCAAACTCACCAAATCGTGTGTTTCACTAAGACTTAATCACACGAACAACTTTCATCCAAACCCGCGATTGGTTCTCCAGTGCCGGCTGGGTCGACGAACTTGGGAAAGTACCTTTCAACCACTTCATGAAACTGCTCGGGTGATTCCACATGAGCCACGTGAGTGCGAAAATGCCTAGCCCCGTGCTTGCTTTGGGCGTAGCAACAAGCAAATTTCCGCATGAGCAGCGTCCCTTTGTTGGTTCCGAACCGTTCGACGACTAAGTCATAATGTCTCAGCATGCATGCCTTTTGTTCCTCTAAGCTTGGGTCCGGAGGAATGGGTTTGCCGGCCAAGGCTGCCGCGGCTTGCGAAAACAACCATGGACGTCCTAACGCGGCCCTAGCGATCATCACTCCATCGACATGGTAATTTTGAAAGGCGTAGACGACTTGTTCCGGGGTTTGCAAGTCACCGTTACCAATCAGAGGGATGCGCTGCAAATGCTCCTTGATCTCAGCAATCTTGGACCAGTCTGCTGACCCTCGAAAGAAATCTTCCGCAGTGCGTCCGTGGACGGTGAGTGCCGATGCTCCCGCACGCTCGACCGTTTTTGCAATTTGAACGTGATTCATCGTATTTCGAGTGCAACCAAGCCGTATCTTGGCAGTGACCGGAGTCGGGTAGCATACTTCCACCAGGCGAGAAATGATCGCGTACATGCGTTCGGGATCGCGCAGAAGATACGAGCCGCTGTGTGCTTTTTCAGTAACTTGTTTCACGGGGCAACCGAAGTTGATATCGACGACGCTGACTCCATACTCGCCCGCCAATCGTTTTCCGACTTTGGCCATCGTTTCCGGATCGTTATCCCAGATTTGGACAGCAAGCGGCCGAGCCTCATCTTTGACCCCCCACAAACGATCCGGGTGCTCACAATCGTGTTCGTCGAGCCAAACAAATCCTCGTGCGTTCACCATCTCGGTGGCTTGCAAACCTGTACCTCCGAATTCCCGAACGATTTGTCGAAATGCGTAGTTGGTGTAGCCTGCCATCGGCGCTTGTAGGATGGGAGGATCGATGAGCAAGTCCCCGATCCAAAGGGGTTTTCGTTGCGATGCGACGTCCGCCATCTCTTGAGCCAACATCGGTTTGTTTGCGGTATTTGCGTTCATAAACACAATACTACAACAAACCGTCGCGATTGCCTAATGCTATGATGATGGGCGAAACACAGGTCGCTTTCTTTGCTTTTTTACCAAGAGGTTCTTCCATGGCATTTCGACGGCTTTCCCTTTGGATTGGTTTATCATTGTGCGTATTCATGCCGCCTCGGAACTCGCCAGCCCAGTCCAATAATTCAAAAGAAAAAAAGCCCCCCGCGAGCTCTTGGATTCAGGCCTGGATCGATGCCAATTTAGCGACCGTCGTCGAGGACTATTGGTGGCTCCACGAGAACCCCGAACTCTCCTACCAAGAAGAAAAAACGTCCGAGTATCTTGCGGATGCTTGGCGAAAGGCCGGCTTCGATGTTACGACCAAAATAGGAGGCTTCGGAGTCGTCGCGCTGCTCAAGAATGGGCCTGGTCCGACCGTGATGTTGCGAACCGACTTAGATGCCTTGCCGGTCACGGAGATGACAGGACTTCCGCGAGCGTCCAAGAAAAAAACAACGCTGCCAAGCGGTGCACCGGCGGGCATCATGCACGCTTGTGGGCACGATGTACATATGAGCAATCTCATCGCGATGGCACGATTGATGGCTTCTCACAAAGATCGTTGGCGAGGAACCCTCATGCTTATCGGTCAACCGGCTGAAGAGAGAGGTGGCGGAGCACAAAAAATGATCGCCGACGGGCTCTTTACTCGTTTTCCCAAACCCGACTTTGCGATTGCGCTCCATTGCGACGCGTCCAAGGCAACGTGCATCGCTATGCGCGAAGGTTACATGATGGCCAACGTGGATAGTGTCGATATCGCTATAAAAGGACGCGGTGGTCACGGTGCCGCTCCAAACACCACCATCGACCCAATCGTTCAAGCCGCAGAACTCGTGATGAGTTTGCAAACGATTGTCAGTCGCGAAGTGAAACCAACGGAACCAGCGGTGATCACCGTCGGTGCTATTCATGCGGGCACCAAACACAACATCATCAGCGATCGATGCGATCTCCAGTTGACGGTTCGCAGCTATACGCCTGAAGTGCGACAGTTGCTAATCAGCTCTATCCGTCGACGAGCCAATGCGGTTGCTGCCGCGTATGGCGCTGAGCCGCCGGAGATATCGCTTTCCGACGGAACGCCTGCGCTATTCAACAACGTGTCTCTCTCAAAGCGGCTTCGAACTACGTTGACTGAGACTCTGGGAATCGATCGCGTGGGTGAAGCAGAACAAGTCATGGGTGGCGAGGACTTTAGCGAATACGGTCTGGCGGGAGTGCCGAGCGTCATGTATCGACTTGGAGTGATCGAATCAGGACGCTTGGAAGCATTGAAAAAGCGGGGACAAACCAGCCTAAGCCTTCATGCACCTGACTTTTATCCGGACATCGACCTCGCGTTGCCAACAGCCATTTTGACGATGGCAAGCGGTGCCGTCGAACTTTTGCAATGAGACTAGCACTGTCGGTACGGCTGCCATGCTCGAGAGCCTTGTAGTTTGGCACGGATGTTGCTTTATGGAAGTATCGCACGAATGGTAGTTCTGTCAGTTTGACAGCACCTCATAAAATTCCCGTTTGTTCTAGGAGATCACGACCATGGTTCATTTCCGATTCCCAATTGATCAACTCCCTTCAGCGCTTCAGGACTTTGCGTCCGAAATGGAAACAATCGTCGACCAAG
>CAMBSL010000200.1 GCA_945870455.1 Pirellula staleyi DSM 6068
AGCAAGTCGATCCCGAAATTGGCGGCAAGATGCTTGAGTTTGTCTTCGATCCATCGCTTGCGATGGTCGAAGTTCTTTCCGGTGAATTGATCATCACCCATCAAGAAGCAGCGTCGATTTGTGCGGGCCATGGTATGGACCGCTACGATTTCCGATGGATCAAAGATTTCCGCTCGAGACAATCTTGCCATGATTCACTCCGTCGATAAAGCCGAAGAAAGGTATCGTCAATCAAAATAGGGAATCCAAACCCGATTTGCAACTACCCACCCGAAAACATGCTGTGTCCCTTTCTGTCTTTCTCTTTCTGTCTTTCTGTCCCTTTCTGTCCCGCGATCGTCTTGGCCATGTGCCAAGGACCCTTGCGACTCTTGCCGTGCCGGATCGCTTGTCTTCGCGGGACGTTCAAAGCCAGCAAGTTCCGAATACGTGTGCGAACATGACGCCAACGTTTCCAGTAACAGCATCGAATGCGTCTTCGTATCCACTGTTCCAAGCTTGCTCGATATTGGACGGTTCGACTAACGCCTCAGTCAGAGACATTGGGAATAAACTCAAGGCTGGTTTCTCAAGCGACGCCGTTGCGGCATCATCCGATCGGACTGTTGAACCTGTGGTCCTCATGCGTGCGGAGTCCGGTAAACTCGGTTCTCCCGGCGTGCGGTGGTTCCCTCGCGACAAGCCGCTTGATGGCTCTTCCTTGTTCTTCATTGTTTGGCCCTTCCTGTTTCCATTGGCATTGGGAGTGTAGTACTACGGCCGCTGCTGACTCCTGCATCACCCACTCCGGCTTGCGCTTTGGTGTTCCTCGCTTTCAGTCGTCGAGATGACTTACTCCTTGGAGTGAGACGTCATCTGAGGATTCGTTTGTCTGTAGCCAGCCAGTGGGTGCGAAGGTCTTCGGTAAGACTTCAGTGGAGCCGCAAGGCAACCTGAGTCCGCGGGGAATTAGTCGTCACCCATTGGCTCGAGCATTTCGGCCAAAGACTTTCTTTGGCCAAGAATCGCGGATATTTCAAAGAAGGCAAAATCGCCGCCCAGAAGTTGGCTTTTGGCCTTCGTTCTGAGCTAGGGAGTGGCTCCCACTCAGGCCATCCTGTAGGATGTGCGGATTACAATAAGCGGTGGATCGGCCGCTTCCTGATGGAAAATTTACTTGCCACCGCTCGGTCATCGGTGGCGTTCGCCAAAGGGAATGAATTCGAAGATGTGGCCGTTCTCACGCAAACAACACGACATCTCAACGCTTCCGAAGCTAAGCGACGATTCCCACAGTTGGGGCGTCGCTCAGACAAATGTTGATTCGTCTCCCCTTATCATTCGCTACAACGAATCTGCAGGTCCTTGGTTAGGCCATCCTGAACTGCCGATCAAACTTGGATTCGCCATCCCCTTGAACTCTCCCAACGAAGGCGGATTGCCTGATCCAGATGAAAATGAAGAACTTAACGACATAGAAGATGTCGTTGTGCGAGAGATCGACTCGCGGACCCGAGCCTTACATGCAATGGCTCTGACGACTGGCGTCATGAAGGAGTTCGTGTTCTATATTCCGAGGGGCGTGGACATAAAATCAATTCATGAAGCGATTCAAGCAGCAGTAGCCACGCACGAAGTCCAGTGTATGGCGATGAATGAGCCAAAATGGGATTCTTACCGCCAGTTTGCTCCCAACTGATTCGGCAATGCAATTGGCGAACAAAGCGTTGGAAACGGAGCCGCAGATCGGGCGGCTTTGAAATGAAAAATTTAATTGCCGCGGCCAGGTGAACGCGGCCGTTCGTCGGAAGGCCATACACACTACCCTGCGGCACGATTGATTTAGTAATATATATGCTTCTTCGATTGTTTGAATTCACAAAATCACATGCACAGGACTAAAATGACCAATCGGCAAAAAAATGGACTCGGTTGCTTTTTGATCGCCGCTCTGCTCGCCGGAGTAGCGATTAAAAACTCGTTTGTTACGCCTTCTATCCCCGTGGGAGATGAAAGTGGACTTGGTGTGAGCCGACTAGTTGGAGCGTTTCTCCCATCGATACTGGTTTTCGCTCTTGGTTTATGGCTCTTTCAAAAACCTAAGTCGTGATTGTTGCAAATTGGCGGATCGACCGACGTGTATTCCTACCCAGATCTTGAGTAAAATCGACGAACAAAGTATTGGGCCGAAGTGCTCGATCGAGCGTTCTTGACTTGCGTTGAGTCTTCTCTCCGCACTCGGTCATCGCGGTCGTTCCCTCACTCCCGCAGCGCGTCGGTTGCGACTGATGCATCAAGTGCGTGCAAAAAGAGATGACATCAGGGCGTTGGTTGGCAGTTCAATGGCTCTGACTTACGACTCACAGCGCCCATGACTTGGCGTCTTTGCGTGATACGATTGACACTCATGTTCGAGAACAAAAACCATGGTGGCCGAGTACTTCATGATCCGAGATGGTCGTCGGCAAACGCGATCACCATCTCTACGTGAAATGACAACGAGACCCATTCCCGTATAGCAAGCGCAGCGTGACGAACCCTCACCCCGCCTTGGGCACCCCTCTCCCTTTCCAAAGCCAAAAGGAGAGGGGAACAGATCGATAGTAGATTGCGTCGCGACGATCGGATATGATTCTACCATCGGGACTGTGAGCCAGACTCTCATTCGCGTCAACCTGACGGCGGTTCGAACTGCCACTTGATGGAACCGTGATGAGGGAACCATTCGATCGACCTAAGGCCTAGATCGACCGCCCTTGGTCGGTGCTATCAATACTTGTCGGCCTAGATCATCGAGGTCGTTCTCTGAGAAAGGTGATGGTGACATGATCGTTCGAACACTTTCAACTTTGCCATGCTTTCTGATCGTGCTTGCCGCTTCCGCGCCACTTTTTGTTTTGATGGCACCATATCAGGGCTTGCTCATGATACCAATCTGTTTTTACGTCGCATGGTGGCAAAGAACAAGAACGAACAATCGGTCATAGAGTTTAATATCTTCCGACTCGTCGAGTACGTGACCCCAAATGCTACGCTTGACCGTGATGGTGCACTCGGGTTCCAATTGCACTACAATTCCTCGAATGAGAGTCCGAGATCGCTAAATCGCTACTTGCATCCACGCGAAACTTGCCCATGATTGCAGTCGGTCGATAACACTCTTACAATAGTGTCGGACATGGTTCGTAGTCCTGACATTGCAATCGCTGACTCAAAAACAAGCGAAACAATGGCATGCACACCAAGGGCTCGATCTCCCGCGCGTCGTCGTTGCAATCATTTACTACTTGTCCTACGTGATGCCGGTCGTTCCGCTGCCAAATGGGGTGCGACTACTTTGGAACCCCTGCCACTTTTTGCACTCATACCCCAGCGAAAAAACAATGCGTTGCATCTCGTTCCTTTGTCTTTTATTTCTGGCGAGCCCGATCGTGGCTCAGCAACCGCCGTACGACAAACCGCTCCCAGTGGAACCTCCGTACTATCGAGTGCGTTATGAAGCGTCGACGCAGCCCGCCGAACTAATCTATCCGGTCAGCTATACCGTGTGGATTCCGCCCGGCCTGAAGACACTTCGCGGACTGGTGGTTCATCAGCATGGTTGCGGCGAAGGCTCGTGCAAATCAGGGGTGACGGGAGCATTCGACCTGCATTGGCAGGCACTTGCAAAGAAACATGATTGCGCGTTGATGTCGCCGGTTTATGAACAACCAGAAAAAGCGGACTGTCAAATGTGGTGCGATCCACGCAACGGTTCGGATGCAACATTTCTGAAGTCGCTGTCCGACTTGGGAACGCAATCGGGACACCCAGAGTTAGCCACAGTGCCTTGGGCTCTGTGGGGACACAGTGGCGGCGGTCATTGGGTTGGGGCCATGTCTCTACTGCACCCAGATCGCGTCGCAGCCGCTTGGCTGCGATCCGGCGTGCCGCCAATCAAGGAGGTTGAAGGCAAACCCAAGCCTTACTCGATTTCGGAATTGGTCCTCCGAGTGCCGATGATGTGTAACCTCGGGACACAAGAAGGAGTTACCGTTCGCGATGGGCGATTCGCGGGCGTGTGGCCTGGCGTAAAGACCTTTTTTCTGAAGATGCGTGACCAAGGTGGCTTGGTTGGTGTTGCCGTAGATCCGTTGACAAGCCACGAGTGCGGCAATCAACGTTACCTAGCGATCCCCTGGATCGATGCATGTCTCGCCGCGCGATTACCGGAACGAAACGGCGAGCCACTCAAAGACATGTCGAACGAGCTTGCATGGGTCGCTGCACTGAATGCCGACGACCCGACGATCGCCTCGCCTGTGCCTGCTGCCAAATTCGTTGAAGCACTCGCAGATTCGGTATGGTTTCCAAACGAAGCGATAGCGAAGGCTTGGGCTCGGTATGTCAAAGATACCGCTCTTATCGACATGTCACCTCCTCCTGCGCCGACCAACTTGCGAGTCATTGGAAACCAATTGACTTGGCAGGCAGAGGCTGATGTCGAAAGCGGTTTAGCAGGCTTCGTCATCGAGCGCGACGGTAAATTCCTTGCCAATATCCCGGAGAAAGGCAAGAACCCTTTCGGCCGACCTGTTTTTCAAAACCTCCAATACAGCGACACACCTTCGCAACCCCTCGTTGAAATGCGCTTTACCGATATGACTGCGGAAGCTGGTAAAAAGTATGAATACCAAGTGATTTCGGTCAACACAACGGGCCTTTCATCGCATCCTTGAAGTATCTTGGGTGTTAGCGGCCCGAGATTTATGAAGTCCCTGAATCACAATTGCCGATTGGGGACTTTCGTCATCGTATTTACCTTTTCAATCCTAACGAACGCAACTCTGCGAGTTGGGTCTTTCCCGTATCAAAATAACAAGAATTCTAAATGCTCTTTCCAATTAGTGACGACGATCGTGAAGTTAGCACCCCGGCGTTTGTAACTTACGCGTTGTTAGCCGCAAATGTCCTTTTGTTCCTTGTCCAATTGTCCAACCCCACGTTCACTTATGGATGGAGTGTTGTTCCGAAAGAGATCACCACAGGCATCGACTTGGTTGAACCACAGGAGCTCAATGTGCCTGGTCAAGGTCGTGTTGAAATTCCTCAGGCGCCCGGACCGCCGATCATTTGGCTAACGTTGCTATCCTCGATGTTCATGCATGGTGGCTTTGGGCATATTGCGGGCAACATGTTGTATCTATGGATTTTTGGAAACAATGTCGAACACCGTTTCGGCCATTTTTGGTTCTTGATCTTCTATCTTGTTTCAGGCTTGGTGGGTAGCTTTGCTCAGATTGCGACGTCGCCCGATAGCATTATTCCAAACCTCGGCGCGTCTGGTGCCATTGCGGGAGTAATGGGAGCCTATTTGGTTTTGTTTCCACGCAACAAAGTGAATGCCGTGCTTTTTTATCATGTGGTGACGGTCCCTGCGATTATCGTTTTAGGGATGTGGATCGCGATGCAGTTGTTCAGTAGCTACGGATCGATCGCAGCCACATCGGCATCGAGCGGTGGAGTTGCTTATTTAGCACACGTGGGAGGCTTTTTTGCGGGTGTGGCCGCCGCATTGATTTGCCGATCGCAACTTCGCGGAGAACCAGATTCGGTTTTAGGCCGTCAGTACCAACGCGACCCAAAATCGCAACGCTTGTGGTAGAGAAAGCATTTCCGTCAACGCAATGATTGGGACTATAAATTTAGACTCCAATGGTCGCACCCGGCAGGTGCGACCTACCGTAGGTCACTCTTGCCGAGAGTGACTTTGCACTTTTAATACGGTCCCATTAGCCTTCATAGCGTTGCCTGTAGGTGCCAAATGGATCATCCATCTTTTAAACTAGATAGTTCGGCCCCTTCAGGCCCTTCAGGGCAACGTTAACGCGTTTTGCCATTACCCAGGGTGGCGCTTCGCGACGTTCCGTCACTACGCTTTGCCCTGGGCTGCCCCATTCGGCCATTCGGGGCGAAAGACGAACGAAGTCCAACTGGTTTTAGGAATCGCAAGCAATTCCAAAAGGAAGGCAACACGGTCAATCCAACCTACTTGACCTTGGATTTCGATGCGGACTTAATCTGTGCCTCGGTCGGAGTGCCCTTGAGAAAATGATGACCGACGAGAAACGCATCCATTTTGGCTAGGGTATCAAGAAAGATCTCTTTCCCCCCTTTGCTCTCGTTAAAAAATCCGTGTGGTTGCCCGGTATACAGATGCAATTCCGAGTCAATTTGAAAGGCCCGCATGTTGGCTTGGAAACGTTTAGCAGTCGCGACAGGAATCAACGAATCCTTGTCACCTAAAAACACAATAGCCGGTGGGCACTTGGCATCGATATTGTGTGCAGGTGAGATGTCTTGCCAATAATCCTTGACCAGCGCGTGCGCCCAACCGCCGTCCGGCCCGTTGTCGAAAACCGGATTGAATAGCACCAATGCATTCGGTCTGGATGAGATGGACATGTCATCTGCAGGGTCGTCCAGTTTGGGAAGTGTCGCGGTTGCAGCCGCTACATGTCCTCCCGCCGAACCGCCGCCAGCGGCGATGCGATCTGGATCGATGCCGAGCCGGGATGCATGCGTTCGCAAATAGCGAACGGCCGACTTACCATCCGCAACGCAATCTCGCGGTGTTGCGCCCTGCCGACTCTTGACGCGATAATCGGCGACAGCAGCCACCATGCCGCGACTGGCCAAGTAGCGAGCATGTTGCTCGAATTGCGTCGGTTCGCCTCCGACCCAACCACCCCCAAAGAAGAAGATTACTGCAGGTCGTTTGTCCTTGGTCGGGTCATGTCCCTCGGGTTGAAACAAATAAAGATTGAGATCATATCCGTCAGGGGTTTTGTAGACCTCCGCATTCGCATCTTGTATTTCCAATCTCGCATTCAGGCTCTTGGTTGGTTTAGGAGCGCTCTTGGGTTCGGTGGGCTTGGGTTCGGTGGGCTTGGGTTCGGTGGGCTTGGGTTCTGTGGGCTTGGGTTCTGTGGGCTTGGGTTCGGTGGGCTTGGGTTCGGTGGGCTTGGGTTCTGTGGGCTTGGGTTCTGTGGGCTTGGGTTCTGTGGGCTTGGGTTTCTTCGCCGCTTTTTTGGGCGCAACCTCTTCCTGCTTCCACCAATCGGGGCCATCTTTCAAAACGGAACCATCATGCTTGATAAGTCTTTCGCGAAGCTCGGCAAATTTATCTGGGTACTTTGCAGAAAGGTCCGCCGTTTCCTGCGTGTCCTCTTGGATATTGTAGAGTTCGAATGCGGTCAAGTTATCGGAGCCGATAATCTTCCAGTTGTCCTCGCGCAATGCAACTCGATAATTTTCTGGCGCGAGATGATTGCGCCAATAGAGGGGCTGCAATCTCGCGATCGGCATGTCCCGAAAGACAGGCGTCATGCTTGCGCCGTCGATAACGCGATCGTTCGGGAGCGAAACCCCGGCGATGTCGCACACCGTTGAAAAGATGTCGGTGCCAATGATCGGAGTGTCGTCGGTCGTGTTGGCTTTGACTTTGCCGGGCCAGCGAACGATGCCAGGGACGCGAATCCCTCCTTCGTGTGTATGACGCTTTCGACCTCGCAGTCCACCGGTTGATCCTCGTGTTCGACCTTTGTCTCCATCTCCCTCTGGGCCATTGTCTGCTGTGAAAATGACAAAGGTCTGATCGCGAATTCCCATTCCATCGACGGATTTCATCAGTTTTCCAAAGGCAGCATCCATCTGCGAGATATTGGCATGATGTTGACGGAGTTCTGGATCTTCAATGTCAGCGTAAAGATCGAGAAACTCTTGTGCGGATTCGATCGGTTGATGCGGCTCATGCGTCCATACGGTTAAGAAAAACGGTTTCGTAGGATCGTTGCGGCCCTTTAGCCAACCGATCGCTTCGTCGACGCAGATCATGCTGCTGGCACCTTGCATGGGACCCGCCATTTGACCATTTCGAACGAAGTTAGTTGGATTGAGATGATTTGGCGCAGCATTGTTCTGCGTTGCGAGCCAATGATCGAAGCCGTGATCGTTTGGCTGAGGCTGTTCGGAGGAATTGAACTTGCCATTCAAATGCCACTTGCCCGCATGGCACGTATCGTATCCGCTTTGCTTCAACAACGTTGCGATGGTCAGTTCACTCGTTCTCAAGTGATACTGACTGCCCTCGGGGATCCATCGCCAAACTCCGTTTCGGTACGGAGTACGCCCCGTCAAGATTGCGGAGCGAGACGGAGAACAAACCGAGCAAGCCGAATAACATTGTGTCAAACGCAAGCCCTCGCGAGCGAAGCGATCGACATTCGGAGAGAGAATGCGTTTGTGTCCGTAACAACCTAGATCTCCCCAACCTTGGTCGTCGGTTAAGAAGACGATGATGTTTGGGCGATCGTTTGGGGTGGGTTTCGATTCGATGGAATCTCCGGCACGCGCATGGCCGCAGAACAATCCCAGACATATCAGAATTCGAACGGGAAATGACAAAAGGTCATGCTGCATGATGGAAATGCACCTGTATGCTAAAAACGGTATCTAAAAGCTGTCCTGTTGTTTTAACCGATTGTATCTTTAGGTACACTGTGGCGAGCGTGGGCCAACTGCGGTTACGACAATTGTTTCTCGAACGAACCTAACTTACAAGAAGGTATCCATGTGATGTCGGATCCAAGCGGTGATGCAAATGCTGAAGTTGATCCCGATGCGATTGCGAAAGCCGCGGCTAGAAAAGAAGAGTTGCGGCTAGCCATGAAGGCATTTCGTAAGCGTATTAAATTGATGAAACTAGACGATGAGTCTCGCCTTGGGCATGGCCCGATGTCAGGCGGCGGGAGATCCGGAGTCGTTGCCATCACGCCACCCAACCAATTTGCAAAGGACGTTTGGGAGGAGTTGACCGAGCAAGGGAAACTAAAACGTGCAGGTCGCGGACTCTACGAACTGGTCGAGCCGTAGGTCAATCGACTTCATTGCAAACGATTGCGCGGTGTTGTTCGCCTATCTTGGTGAACAGGATCGCCGTTTGTGTCGTGCTAGCGCGATCCGTCGGTAGGACTTTTCGCATGGCATCCAAATCTAAGTCGATTCCGCGACTCTTGAGTTCCCAAGTGCGGGTCTTAACGCTTTTCGCAAAGGCTTTGAGTTGTTTGCGATCGAGGGGCAAGTTCTCTATGACTTGGAACCACCGAATCATCGGATGCACCATTCGATCGTTCGACGTGATGTAGCCACTGTCGGAGCCAAGCAACTGCCAACCGTATCGGGAAGCGAATTGCGGCGATATTTCCGCAGCTCGAACCGAGGGATCGTAGTCGGCAATGTAGTGATGAAGGGAATTCACAACGACCGAATCGCTCGCCCGCTTGACTTGCCATTCGGACTCGAGAAACGATTCGTGAAACCAGCCCCGATGCTTTGCGAGATCGTTGTTGATTGTTGCGAGTTTTTTCGAACGAAAGAGCACTGCGCGTTGAAATGCGGGTTCGTTCAGGTAGAGGCTCAGCGTGATTGAGTTGCGAGGCCAGCGATCGATTCCCCAATACCAGCGTTGTTGACGCACCGAGCCCTCTTTGGAAAGAAACCGAATCGATTCTGGGGGGCGGTTCAATTGGTCTTTCTTGGTACTTGCGTCCAGTCGCGTGCCAGGCGCTAACTTGAGCGACATGCCCAAACAGTTTTTAGAGATCTGGCAAAGGGTTTGCCACGCAGGAGAAAGAGACTCCAAATTGCTAAAACGACGACCATCCGATCGGCGGTCAGGATCGATATGCACATAACCGCTTTGGTCGATTTCGCATTGCTCTGCAGACTCCTCGGTCACTTCCATTTTGAGTTTTTGAGACAGCGCATTTCGCCGGGTCAGATAGCATGCGATGGACGATCGATCGAATGCATGCACGTGAAGTCCTCGCTTTGCCATGGCGATGGAATCCGCGCCCGCGCCGCAGCAGATATCATTCACGAAGGCCCCAGCAGGAAAGTCCATCGCGGTTTCCGAGGCTGTTTCTTCGTCGCTTGATTGCTCAAGTAGTTGTCGTGTCCAAAACCAATCGCCTGGGTTCGCAACTTTTTTTCGCGATGCGGTTAGCAGCTCGTACTGCTCCAACAACAGCGAAGCCTGCGGGATGGTTAGGGAATGCCGAAGTCGTTTCAGAATGGCTGAGGCTGGCACGGACGGGTCGCGAGAAATCGATTGCCAGTGCATTTGCGATTCCGGAGAATCGAGCCAAGAATAGTCATCAATCGTAAACATGGATCGGCCGTTTTCGGGTAACTTCGATTGGAACGCTTTTTGCCAATACGCTGTTTTTCATGGGGCGGCTCCGTATTTGCACTCTACCGAAATAAGTAACTTGATTTGCAACAAAAGCAATGATATACGGTACTGCGGCCGCAAAGTGGGCGACAGATGCTAATCATTTGGGCAAACAAATTCGCGAAACGCAGTCTTTTTCGGCAAACAGCGCTGCTTCGAAGTACCCACTTTTGTAGAATTTTTGGAAAACGACTCACACTTCATGAATCAGCAAAGCCAATCGACCGGGATGACCATGGAACAAATTGCCGCAGATTTGCGACTACCAGACCCGTTGGGCATCTCCCAATATGACACGAAAGGCTTTTTCGATGAAATGTTTATCGGCCCTGGGAACGCGAGAGCAGGAGTCGAGTTTTTAGTAGAGAAACTGGCAAGTATGCCCCTG
>CAMBSL010000201.1 GCA_945870455.1 Pirellula staleyi DSM 6068
TTGCTCGCCAGCCAGGTACGGCATGAAGGGTTTTTGAGGCGGGCAACTTCCGATCATGGTAGCTGAAATGCGGTGGCGACCGTTGTTGTCTATTCGTAGGAAGCGTTCATGTCGCCGCCTGTTCAACGCGATGGCAAGCCAGTGAAAAATCTCTATCGACGTGAATCGAGCTGCGTCCCCTTTTGGCTATGCTATCGAAGCCTTTTGGCAATGCCGTCCCCTTTTGGCTATGCTACTCACCGTAGCATGGGCCTCCGAGCCCGTGCGTTATTTGCTAAGTTAGCCTCGCACGGGCTCAGAGGCCCATGCTACGGAATAAGCTTCGGCCTGGGCCGATTCGAACTCCAAGGCAAATCTCTTGGGCGATCCCAACGTGCTCTGCGAGAATCATAAAGGGGACGCAGCTGCGTTCTCTTTTGGCTTCGCTTCGTTATTGGGTAAGGGCGTTACGGGTAAGGGCGGTACGACGGACTTTCAAGACCGTCAATGGGGAATTCGACGGACTAGGAAGTCCGTCTTACCATTAAATTAAATCAACAGCCGGCTTGCGTAGAGACTCCCAACAATCCAGCAGCTTTGGAATAGTTTGCTATTTTGACGATTTTCCCGATTTCCTGTTTGACAAAAAAAGAGGGGGGGGACATTGATTCTGCCTCGGAAATTGTTTCAAGCGCTCACTGCACCTTTTTTGGAGTTAGTTCATGTTTTTCGGTTTGCGTTCCTATTGCTTTTTGATTTGTTTGCTGATGGTTTCTTCAGCACGGGCAGGGTTTATTTTGAACATTGACCTGAGCACCGTAAATCAAGTCACGATCTCTGCAACCACAGGCGTGTCGCTCGCCACGGTGATGGGTGATGACACTTCTGAAGGGGTGTACCTCAAAGATTTGCTTGGGACTAGCGTCTTCTCGGTTTCAGATTCTACGCGTCTTCCTGGGGCGGACCTCGTTTATTTCAATGCGACTTCGGATGGCTCGCCAGCCATTTTCCGGAATAATAATAGTGATCCCGGTCTCAATCTCTATAGTATGCACAACAGTTTTCCAGACCCGGCCTCATTTACGACTGGCGTTCAAGCATTCAAAGGAAGTGCAACTTGGAGTCTTACCGCCTCGGCATATAGTGCAATTTTACTGGCACCAACAAGTGGTGATGTTTATGCGTTTGCGGATCGCATTAGCGACTTGAATGGTGGACCGGTAGTCATTGGTCAGTACAGTGTCAGCGGTATTAGTGCCGTACCCGAACCGACTTCGATGGCGATCTTCGGCCTCGGTGGGCTCGGCATGGCATACCTAGCAAGACGCAAGCGCAAGGTGTAACTCTTGGCTTGTTGAATACGAGCAACGACATATTCGTGACAATCATCGAAAATCTCAAACGCCTCGTCGACGATTGTCCGCAGTTCGGGAACCCCTCAAATTGGTCGACAAGCATAGATGGATGGCCCCACGGGAGCCCCCCGCTATGAGCCAAGCTAAGTCGTTCCCGCGCAGTCGGGAATGACGGACAAGTGGGTATCTCACGGGGCCACCCAATCACCGTAGCATGGGCCTCCGAGCCCGTGCGTTATTTGCTAAGTTAGCCTCGCACGGGCTCAGAGGCCCATGCTACCACGCACCTGACGGGGCCACCCCTCAAAATTGGTCGACAAGCATAGATGGATGGCCCCACGGGAGCCCCCCGCTATGAGCGACGCTAAGTCGTTCCCGAGTAGGCGGGAATCCAGTGGAGTGCGCAGATAGATTATTCGCCGCTCCTATCGTGCAAACGATTCAAAACAAGCTGTGCCATGTCGACGTTCAACGCTGCCGCGGTTGCTCGCCAGCCAGGTACCGCATTGACTTCCAGCAATACGTTTCGTCCGTCAATTGTAGGCAAAATGTCGACACCGATCATCCAACCTTGTATCGCTTTACACGCTCGAAATGCGATCGAAATTTGTTCGAACGTCGGTTCGTGCGGGATGGCTTGCCCGCCTCGGGCTACGTTCGAACGCCAATCGCCGTGATTCTCGCGCCGTACGCAAAACAACTCATCGCCGACGACAAGCAATCGTAGATCGTAACCCTGGCTCACTAAGAACTCTTGAATGTAGATAACCGATTGCAACTGTTCCAAAGTGCTAAACACACGCCAAGCCATGTCGGCATCGGTCACACGAACGATTCCGCGACCTTCGCCTCCAAAGATCGGTTTTACGATGCAATCGCAGCCGAGCATTTCAAAAGCAAGAAGCGCATCTTCGCGGGTTTGGCAGCAAATCGTTCGCGGTGTTTCGATTCCGCTTTGACGAGCAACGTCTAAGGTCAACCACTTATCAATGGCGATCTCTAGACAACGGGGTGGATTGAGAACTTGCACTCCCGCCGACTGAGCCACATGCAACGCATTCATGCGAAATACAATTTGTTCGACAGAGCCGAGCGGCATGGTTCGAACAAGTACCGCGTCGTAATCCGACAACTTGGTGGATTCCGGTTTAGTCGACTCATCCGTTGACTGAGTCCAACTCTTTGCTTGAGGCGTGTCAGTCTGCTGCGACCAAACACTGAGCTTGGCAAAGGAAAGCGAATCGATCGAAGTTGCCCGATTCTCTGGCAATGCTTCGGCCGCTCGTTGCAAGTCCCGCATATACCAACCCGTTGGCGAACCAAGCACCCCGAGTCGCATCAAGTGAGTTCACCGAATGACTCAGCCAGTACATCCGGTCGGAAGGAACCAAATCGAAATGAGCTTCCGGATTTGAGGTTAACGATGGTAATCATGGCTGGGCTAAAAAGCCCTGGATCGACTTTGTAAAAATCGTATTCGTAGCGTTTGAATGTTTGAGCAAAGGGAACCCCGTAGTCGCGCGATGCATTGCTGGGTACCTTGGGTCCGAGTTCGCGAATTTGGTCGTCTTCGGCGTGGACCCAGAGCGTCACATGTCCACCGTACAAGATCGCATCGTTCGTGCGGCCGATGCCTTGAACGAACTCGGCGGCGGGCGGTGGCAAAGGAGCTGAGCCATAACCGGAAACAACCGAATTGAGGTCGAAGCCTAATTCGAAGAGTTTGTGCATCGATGTTTCGACGGACCGGGCAACAACTTGAATCGTACCCGCGATCGATCGCGTCGGGGCGACGCACAGAACAACGCTGCCAACGTCGACAGCACATTCGGATGCAATCAGCTCGCAAATCGATTCGTCCGGCAATTGATCGCATTCCAGAACACCCACGGCATGTTTGCTCGAGTCACCGATGTTAAGACTCTTTAGGACGTGTTCCTTGCCTCGTTTGGCTCGCATGGGACCCGAACCCATCGCGAAGAACTTGTCCTTTGCAACAGGCCAACCGGCATATTGGGAAGCCATGCAAGCGTGAACCGGGTCATCGGTCGTCACTTGAACGAGCGCCCACGGTCCCAAAGAATAGTCGGCGGGATGAATCGTGATTTTAGCTCGATCCGACATGCAGATCCGAGCCAAATTCCGACCCGCCAAAATCCCCCCGGGCGTTTGAACGCCGAAGTCAAGGACGGTCGCCCCATTGGCAAGCCGATGCTCGACGATCCGCCAAGCGGAGGCATGTCCGATAGCGGACTTGCATAATGCAAAGGCTTGGTCGTTGAGTAGCTGAGACATTTTTGTAAGGTGTAATGTGAGACGGGGTATTCGAAAGTGGCATGGGCGTCTCGCCCATGGATTCACGAGCGAGCGCGCTCGTGCCACGCGATGGTAACCCGACGCGTAAGCGAGGCTTTGACTCCAGTCCCTCGCTTACGCTTCGGGTTACCATTAAATCAACAAGCGCTTACGCTTCGGGTTGGGATACTGTAAAAGGGTAATATCAATCGTATTGTAGTTGTTTTTAGCACTTAGGCCAGTTCATCATGCGGAGCGTACGCATAACTGCGGGTTTGGCCTCAGCCTCGAACGCGGTATACTATCACAGCGTTTCGAGCTGCCGTTGCCGCCAAGACCTTACCCCTTTACCCCTTTTCACTGCGGACTCCATGCAAAAGCGAATTCTGTTTCTTGTTGGCGATTTCGTCGAAGACTACGAAATCATGGTCCCGTTCCAAATGCTGCTCATGATTGGGCATGAATGCCATGCGGTATGCCCGGACAAAAAACCAGGCGAAACGATCATGACCGCCATCCATGATTTCGAAGGCCACCAAACCTACAGTGAAAAGCCAGGGCACCGTTTTCGGATCAACGCGGATTTCGCAACCATCGATCCAACGAGCTACGATGCGTTGGTCATTCCTGGCGGGCGTGCGCCGGAGTATTTACGTTTGAATGAACGTGTTCTCGAAGTCGTTCGTCATTTCGCAATCACCAATAAGCCAATTGCAGCCATTTGCCATGGACCGCAGATTTTGGCCGCAGCGGGTGTGCTGACCGGCAAACACTGTAGCTGTTATCCGGCCGTTCGTTATGAAGTAACGAGCACTGGCGGATCGTACGTTGAGCCTGCTCCAAGTATGGATTCAGCCCATACCGATGGGAATCTGGTGACCGCGCCCGCTTGGCCGGCACATCCAGCGTGGATTGCTCAGTTTGCACGTTTGCTTGGTTCCAAGATTGAGGCGTAGACACGTTGAATCCGAGTTTAGAGTCCGAATCGCTTGGTGTCTTGCGGCGCCGGTTCGGTTATGAGCATTTTCGCTCGACACAGCAACAAATCATTAACCGAACCCTGGCAGGTGGAGATAGTTTGGTCATCATGCCAACCGGTGGCGGTAAGTCGCTGTGCTTCCAAATTCCTGCTTTGGTGATTGCTCAACGTTACTTGGACCAGCCGCTCAGAGAACGCATGCGTCCGCCATTGACGTTGGTGCTATCACCCTTGATCGCACTGATGAAAGACCAAGTGGACGCGTTGCAGGCCAAAGGGATCGAGGCGACCTTCGTCAATTCGTCCTTGGACCGCGACGAGCGAACTCGACGATATCGGCAAATCGCGGAGGGTAACTATTCACTTCTGTACGTTACACCTGAGCGGTTTCGCAAAGAAGAGTTTGTCGCAGTGCTTCAAAAGCGCGAAATCAAACTGCTTGCGGTGGATGAGGCGCATTGCATCAGCGAATGGGGACACGACTTTCGACCGGACTACACGCGCGTAGGCGATTTCCGAAAGGAGCTTGGCTCGCCGACGACCATTGCATTGACTGCCACCGCCACGCGCGATGTTCAAATCGACATCATTCGCCAATTGAATATTCCAGCGTTTGGCAATGAGATCGGCCAATGCCAATTGTTTCATGAAGGGATCCAGCGCCCCAACCTGGCGTTGAGCGTGCTTGAGGTTTGGGGGCTCGACGAAAAAGTTCAACTGCTTCAGCAAGTCGTTGAGCGTTGGCCTAACGAAAGCGGCATTGTTTACTTCACCTTGATTCGCTCGTTGGAGGAAATGAGCGAGCGACTGCGCAAGTTAGGTATTGAGCATGTGTGTTATCACGGCGACCTGTCACGCAACGATCGACGGCGGATCCAAAACGGTTTCATGCAGAACCGTTGCCCACTCGTGCTAGCCACCAATGCTTTTGGAATGGGGATCGACAAGGAAGACATTCGCTATGTTTTGCACGCAGAAGTGCCGGGTTCGATGGAGTCGTACTATCAGGAAATTGGACGCGCTGGTCGGGATGGGTTGCCGTCGGAATGCACTCTGATGTACGACCAACGGGACCTCAATACTCAAGTTGAGTTTTTGCGGTGGAGCAATCCCGACGCGGATTTTTACGAACGGACTTATGATTTGCTGCTTCACGATGTCGATTCGGTCAGGGCGTTTGGGATGGAGTGGTTGCGAGAGCGGCTATGCGAACGTCAGAAGCGAGATCGGCGATTAGAGACGGTATTGGCAATGCTTCAGCGTTTTGGTGTGATCGAGGATGAAATGGATTTGACCGACATTGAAATTCAAGGCCCCTTGCCGAGCACTCTGGCAGATCAAGAGGACAGAGCCGACAAGCTATTGCGAGATCAAAAGAAACTCTACGCATTGGTGGAATACTCTAAGTCCGAAGATCCGCGGGCGTACATCCACGAATATTTCTCGGCGGCAATCACGCCGTCGATGGCCGCGCCCATCGCGGAGATCGACGTAGCATGACGCGCGACAAACAAGCCGTATTGCCGGTTTCGAAGAAATGGCTAGTGGATGGCTTTTGTGGCTTTTCTCGCCGCATGGTGGCGAAGCAGTTTGACTCTTTTGGCGTCCAGACCGAGTTGCTGGACTTGAAAGCCATTGGCGACGAGACTCCCATTGTTGTGTTCACCAATCATGCAAGTTGGTGGGATCCGATCAGTGCCATGCTGATTCGTAAGAAATACTTTCCGAATCGAATTTTCTATGCACCTATCGATTCGGAAGCGTTAGAGAATTATCGGATTATGGCCAAACTAGGCTTCTACGGTCTACAGCTCAAAACAACCGCCGGTGCTTCGGAGTTTTTAGCGACCACGAAATTGATTTTGAAATCCAAGAATGCCACCGTTTGGATAACGCCAGAGGGGAGATTCATGGATGTGCGCGACCATTCGCAAACTTTGATGCCGGGCCTGGCCCATTTGGCCTCCAGGGTGCCAGGGGTCGTATTTATCCCGATGGCGCTCGAATACGTATTTTGGGATGAGAGTCGCCCGCAACTCTTTGCGAGGCTCGGTGCAGCCATAAGTCAACCGGAGCCGCGAGCCCAAAGCAATGGGTATGACAAGTCAGAATGGAGCGAGCTGTTAACGTCCCGTTTACGACAAACTCAATTGGAGCTTGCGCAAAGTGTGATCGCGCGGGATGGATCTCGATTCGACTATCTCATTGCCAGTCGCCCGACGAGGCTCGGCTGGTACGACTACTTTCGAAGTTGGTCCGCACGGCTTAAGGGCAAGCAATTTGACCCACGGCACTCCGTGCAGAAATAAGCAGCCCGAACATTGGCAGCACCCGATCCGACCACCTAGTCCGCCTCAACTTGGTGTACAATTTCGAAACGGGCCGCGTCGCAATCCACCTCTCTTTGTTCTGACCGAGGGCAGTATGCCATTCCTCAATCGTCGTTGTCTTATCGCAATCATCGTCGCGATCTCAATGGTCCAACTCACGTCCGAGGCACGCTCGCAAGACCAAGCCGTTTTCGAGGAAGAGTCGATCGAGCAACTTGCCACTGGATTGACTCCCTGGATCGACGCATTGCAATTGAGAACCTCTCACTTTTCGATCGAAGGCAAGATTACTTTACCCCTGGAAGGCAAAACGCAGACCGTTCAAGTGCGTATCGAACGCATGGGGGATGAAGCGTTCGAATTGCAATTGACACATGACGAATATGCGGTGGAGATTGTTCGCAGCCGAGATGCCACTGCACTGGTATTGCCCAAGCACAATCGCGTTTTTTGGGGACATGGCGAAGTTGATCCGGTCGACAACTTGGCTCCAACCGATGTCTTCAAACGATTGATCAGTTCGGGTAGCTGGGTGCAGCTCGGCGCGAATATTCTAAAAGCAGGAAGCCCGCAGGATGTGGCTAGCTGGTTGAGTTTCACGAGCAAGGCTGCGTTTCAACGCGAAAACGACAACTGGGTGGTGCCTGGTCAATTCTGCTTTGCGTTTCCAACTTCGACATCGTTTTCACTTCAGTCCAACGGTTACGATGGCCGTTTCGTCGTCAAGCAAACCGCTGCGGATTCACTTGCATCCGAGAATGTTAAGCAATCCTCGGAGAGAATAGCCATGCGTTGGCCGAATTTCGAGATCAAGCAATTACCCCGAAGCGAGATCGAACGGTCCCTGGCTAGAGGCGTTCGACGCGCGTTGGAAGTTCTTGCGCCGTCGCCGCGTCTAACGTCGCCTAAGATGGCGGACAAGGCGGTTGAAAACGGTAGGCTTATGTGGATCGAGGGGCAACGCGTCGTGCTTCTCTCAGGAACCCCTGAACAAATCGGCATGGCTCACGGTAAGTTGCTGAAAGAAGAAACGATGCGATGCATTGACTCGGTACTCTATGCTTTTGGAACGGCACAAACGATTGCAACCGGTCGTTGGTTTCGAGAGGAGTTGGATGCTGCTTATAAGCGACTTTCGCCTCACATCCCAGAACGCCACAAAACCGAGACACGCTCGTTGGCCCACGCTCTTGATCTCGACACAACGCTATTCGAAACCATCAATGTCTTCCCCGAATTGTTTCATTGCTCAGGCTTTGCCGTGATGGGTTCTGCCAGCGTTGATGGGAAACTCTATCATGGACGCGTGCTCGATTATATGACCGAGATTGGACTGCAAGATGCCTCCACGACGTTCATCGTAGCCCCCGACGGGATGAACGCGTTCGCCAACGTTGGCTACGCAGGATTTATTGGCAGCGTCAGCGGGATGAACCAGGCCCAAATCTCGCTCGGCGAAATGGGAGGTCAAGGCGAAGGGCAGTGGGACGGGGTTCCAATGGCGACGCTCATGCGTCGCGCACTCGAGGAATGCTCAACACTGGAACAGGTCAAAGAATTATGGCGAACGAGCCCGCGAACGTGTGAATACTACTATGTCTTTGCGGACGGCAAGAGCCGACAAGCGGTAGGGGTGATGGCGACACCCAGTTCTATCCAATTCGTCGTCCCCGGCGAATCCCACCCGCTCTTGGGCGAAGGAATTCGTGACACCATCGTCTTGTCCGCTGGTACGCGACTCGATTTGCTGAGGAGCCGCATACAAGAATCGCACGGTAAGATTGATACAACCATCGGACAGCAGTTGATGAGTCGTCCCGTTGCCATGCAATCCAATCTTCACAACGTCCTATTCGTACCCGAAGATGGAGTTCTGTATGTCGCGAACGCGGATCATTCGCACCCGGCCGCAGACCGCCCGTACGTTCGACTCGATCTGAATCAATTGCTCAAAGACGGCACAGGCAAGATTGGCAATTTACGTTAGCCATTCCATCGAAGCGATAAAACCTCCTCATCCCCCGGCCCCTTCTCCTCCTGATTACAGGAGGAGAAGGGGGGAAATACAACGCGCGTGGTTCTAACTCCCGGTTTGCCCTCTCCAAAATTCCACGGCTCGGAGAGCCATGCTACACTGATGCAGACACACTCGGAATTTTATCAAGCCTCTTCACCGATTTCATGATGCACGGTCGACTGTTTTCGAATGCTTGAAACGACTATTGCGATTCAGGTGCAACGTTGGACCTCGATCTGCGCGTTGGCTCTGATCGCTGCGACCTACAAACTTTGGATTCCACAAACGGTTTTCCCTCAGGTCCCTGTCTTCGAAAGCCTTTGTGCATCACCAAGTTCGATCGATTGGATTAGTTTGGGTTGCTTGATCGTCGGTCTTGTTTCGTTGGCCGTTTGGCCAGTTTCGCGATTTCAAAGCGGAGCAATTTGCTTGGTCTTGGTGTCGCTGCTCATGTTGGTCTGTCTGGACCAACATCGCTTTCAACCATGGGCTTATCAATTGGGTTTGTTCGCTACCATCTGGCTTTGCTGCCACGACATTCGACTTCGTCTGAATTGGATGCGTACCTTGATCATCGGTATCTACTTCTACTCTGCAGTTGGGAAACTCGATTTTGAATTCTTGCATTCCGTCGGACAGCAAATGCTCGGAGTCATGGCGAAATGGATCGGGCAAGACCTGACGATATTGCCTGACTCGTCGCGGATCGCTTTGGTCGCTATTTTTCCTGTCGTCGAACTTGCGATTGCGTTCGGGTTACTTTGGACAAAAAGTCGTCGTGTTGCGGGGGTCTTCGCGATCGGGTTGCACGTAGTCTTAGTTGCTGTCCTTGGCCCTTTTGGGCTCAATCATCGCCCCGGCGTCTTGATTTGGAACGCTCAGTTTGCGGTTCAAGCGTTCCTCCTTTTTGTTGTCGTGCAAGTTGCCGACGGAACCCAGGATGAAAGCGCGATCGGAAGCCGACAGAGTGGGTTCTCCAAGTTTACGCATCGCATTCAAGAATCGCTCTGCATTGCGATGGTTGTGGTGGTTAGCATCATGCCATGCTCGGAACGATTTGGGATTTGGGACCACTGGCCAAGCTGGGCGCTTTATGCCCCTCACAGCAGTCGCGTTCGTGTTGAGATTGCGAGTCCGAGTGTTTCGCGTCTGCCGGCTTCGTTAGCAACATTGATCAAGTCATCTGCCGACGACGGGGAAGCGGCAGTCTGGTTGCAGGTTCCGATAGACGCCTGGTCGCTCGAAACTTTAGACACGCCGATCTACCCGCAATCCCGTTTTCAACTCGGTGTCGCTCGGCATATTGAGAGCGAGATCAGTTCCGAGTTTCAGATTCGGATAACGATTTTCGGAACGGCCGATCGGTTGACTGGTCAACGCAAATCGTTGACGTTGGAAGGGGACGAACGAATCGCCAAATCAAACGAATTATTTTGGCTGAATAGCAAGCCGCGACGAAAGTAGCGAGCTTTCCGAGCGTCGACCTTGTGGTCGAACTCGCCACAGCGCTTGAGGGAAATGCGGAGCAGATCCAATAAGTGTAAGGAATGAGATCGAAGCGGAAGTGAGAAGATTGCGAGAGATGAAAGATATTGCGATACCCAATCAACCACATTCTTCTCCAGCCTATCAACGCAGCCCCTCTCCCCCAGCCCCTCTCCCCGAAGCGGGGCGAGGGGAGCAA